>CAYQYG010000314.1:0-10925 GCA_964421485.1 uncultured Polyangiaceae bacterium
CCCTCGGTCGTGATGATGATGATCGGCGTGTCCTTGTGGACCGGATCCGACCGCACGCGCTTCACGAGCTTCAGCCCGTCCATGATGGGCATGTTGATGTCGGTGATGATGACGTCGTACTTCGTCTGCGCGAGCTTGCGGAGGCCGTCGACGCCGTCATCGGCCTCGGTGACGCGGAGGTTCTTCACGCGCGCGAGCGCGAAGACGAGGAGCTGCCGCATCATGGGCGAGTCTTCGACAATCAGGCAGGAGTACTCGGCCATGATCACTCCTCCACGTCCAGGAACGCCTGAACGCCGGGCACCTTCCGGCCGGCGTCGGTGAAGAGCCGCGCGTTGATCAGGGCGGGGGCGGCCTGGGCCCCGAGGAGCTTGAAGAGCTCGGTGTCCACCGTCACGAACTCCGTCTTCTGGGGGAGCGTCCCGAAGATCGCGATCACCCCGACGGTCCGGCCGTCGAAGTCGAGCGGGATCACCGCGACCGGGGACTGGATGCTCCCCTTCGACACGTCCCTGTTCTCATCGAAGATGATCTCACCCTTCGAGAACGCCTCGCCGATGACCCCCTGCGTCACCGGGATCCGGTCGATCTCGGCCACGGGCACGCCCTCGCTCGCGATCGCGACGAGCTCCGTTCCATCCTCGCTGACCAGGTAGACCGCGAACGCGCCGGCGCCGAGGAACTGGGCGAGCAGCTCCTTCAGGTTCCGGAGCACGAGCCGCACGCCGCGCGCGGCGTGGAGCTGCGAGAGCGCGACGTAGAGGTTCGCGAGGTTCGCGAGCTCGCCCTCCGCCTCCGAGTAGCGGCTGTTGAAGCGATCCGAGGCCGCGACCATGCGCACCGACTGTGTCACGAGATCGCGCTTCTCCTGCTCGAGCTCCTCGATCTTGCGGAGCAGGTCCCGGATCGCCGAGTCGCTCGCGAGGTGCGCGCGGAGCTTCCCGTTCTCCGCGTCGAGCTCCGTGATCTTGTCGCGCAGCCGCTCGTTCTCCCGCAGGAGCTCCTCCGTCAGCTGCGCCCCCTTGCGGAAGAACTGCTGGATGAAGGCGTCGCGCTCCTTCTTGAGGTCCTCGGGAGGACGATCGCTCTGGCGCCCTTTCTTCTCGGTCATTTTTACCCGGGATTCTCCAGAGCATCGGACCGTATCATGCACGGCTCGCCGGAAGGAAGAGCTACTCCTTACCGCGCGGCCTTCGCGAGCTTCATCCAGCGACGGAGGCCCGGGCCGAGGACCATCGGGGCCTTGCGCAGCGTCGCGACGTCCCGCGCGCCGACGAGGAGCATCACGGCCCGGAGCTCGGCCTCGACGCCCTCCAGGAGCCGCACCGCGGCCTCGCGGCCCCCGGCGACGAGGGCCTGCAGGACGGGGCGCGCGAGGCCGGCCGCGTGAGCGCCGAGCGCGAGCGCCCTCGCCACGTCCAGCCCGGTCGCGACGCCGCCGGTCGCGATGATGGTCTTGAACCGCGGCCGGATCGCGCGCGCGATCGCGACCGAGGCCGCGGTCGGGATGCCCCAGTCGCGCAGCGCCTCACCGAGCGCGCGGGCGCTGCCGGAGGCCCGCTCGGTCTCGACCGCGACCCACGAGGTCCCGCCCGCGCCGGAGACGTCGACGCTCCGGATCCCGGCGCGCACGAGCCGCTGCGCGGTCCCGGGGCCGATGCCGCAGCCGGTCTCCTTGGCGACGACGGGCACGCTGAGCTCGCTCGCGAGCCGCTCGAGGGCCTCGAGCGCGCCGGAGAAGTCCCGGTCGCCGCCCGGCTGCACGAGCTCCATCGCCGGGTTCAGGTGCACGCAGAGCGCGTCGGCCCCGACCTGCGCGACGAGCTCCGCCACGGCCTCGGTCGAGAGCGCGCGGGCCTGCACGGCGCCGATGTTGCCGAGCACGAGCGCCGTCGGCGCGACCTCCCGGACGTCGTAGGTCGCCCCCACGTCGCCCCGCAGCATCGCCCGCTGGCTGCCGAGGCCGAAGCCGTACCCGCGCTCCTCGGCGATGCTCGCGAGCTCCCGGTTGACCTCCTGCGCCCGCTCGGTCCCGCCCGTCATGGCCGCGATCAGGATCGGCGCCCGCAGGCGCTTGCCGAGCAGCAGCGTGGACGTGTCGACCGCGTCCAGCGCGAGCTCGGGGAGGGCGTCGTGGACGAGCTCGACCTCCTCGAAGAGCGTCGTCTTCGCGCGGAACCCGACGTCGCCCGTCGCGCAGAGCTCGATGTGATCGGCCTTCCTCCCCGAGATCTCCCTGGCTTCGTCCGTCATCGGGGCGCACTGTACGCGCGGGGCGCCCCGCGTCGAAAGGGAATGCGTTACAATCGCGGCCATGGACCTCCCGGCCGAACCCCAGATTCGCTGGATCCTCCGTACGACGGCAGCCCTGCTCGAGCACGGCGCCGAGCCGGTGCGGGGCCTCGTCCAGCCGACCGCCGAGTTCTTCCCGGATCGCTTCGACGGCTCGCCGAAGGCCGTCGCGGCGCTCATGCGGCGGGTGCAGGAGCACGCGGGCCTCACCGACCTCGAGGTCGAGCTCGCCGTGATCACGCCGGAGGGTGAGGCCAAATCGGTGAGCTGCTCGAGCGGCGGCTGCGGGGCGGACCTCGCGCTGCCGGGCAAGATCGAGCGCGCGGCGCGCACCGGCGAGGGCGCGTACCGCGTCGCGATCGGCGCGGGCGAGGCGCGGCACCCGGTCGCGCTCACCACGGCGTTCGTGCGGGCCGCGTCGTTCATGTTCCTGACCGAGGCCGACGCGTGGGCCGCGCTCGCGCCGCCCGATCGCGAGGCGGCGCTCGACCTCTCCGCCGTGCTGCTCGGCTTCGGCGTGCTCGTCGCGAACGGCTCCTACATCTACGCCAAGGGCTGCGGCGGCGTGAAGGTGCAGTCGGCGACGAAGATGACCGCCCCGGAGGTCGGGCTCGCGCTCGCCGTGTACTGCCGGCTCCATCAGGTCCCGGACCGGGAGGCCGCGCGGCACCTCGAGGTCACGCCGCGCGAGTGCTTCGAGGAGGGCGCGGTCTGGGCGCGCTCCAACGCGGAGCTCGTCCGGATGCTGCGCGAGGCGCCCGACCGGATCGCCGCGGACGAGTACGCGATCGGCGAGGCCCGGAGCTGGCTCGCCCGCGCGCTCGGCATCGGCAAGCGGCGCCGGACCCCGGACGACGAGCTCGCCGAGCTGGAGCGGGCGCTGCCGGCCGCCTCCGCGAAGGCGGGGCTTGGGGCGGAGGGCGCGCCACGTGGAGCGCGACCCGGAGCCCCAAATGTCAAGCCAAGCACGCGGGCGGCGGACGCGGCCAAGGCCGGCAAGCTCGCCGAGATCCGCGCGCTCGTCGACGAGAGCCTCGAGGGCTGAGTGAGCGAGAGGCTCTGGGACAAGGGCGGCGCGATCGACGCCGAGGTGCTCCGCTACACCGCGCGCGACGACTGGAGGCTGGACCAGCGCCTGCTCGCGTACGACCTCCGCGCGTCGATCGCCCACGTGCGGGGCCTCGCCCGGATCGGCGTGCTCTCCGAGGCCGAGCGCGACGCGCTCGCGCGCGAGCTCCTCGCGCTCGCGGCCGAGAACGAGGCCGGCGCGCTGCGGCTCACGGAGGACGACGAGGACGGGCACAGCGCGATCGAGGCGGCGCTCGTCGCGCGGCTCGGCGACGTCGGCAAGAAGGTCCACACCGGCCGCAGCCGGAACGATCAGGTGCTCGTCGCGACGCGCCTCTACGAGCGCGACGCGCTCGACGAGCTCGTCGGGCTCTCGGCGGCGGGCGCCCGCGCGCTGCTCGCGCTCGCGCGCCGCGAGGCGCAGACGCCGATGCCCGGCTACACGCACCTGCAGCGCGCGGTCCCGTCGTCGTTCGGCTACTGGGCCGCGTCGTTCGCCGAGGGCCTCGCCGACGCGATCGACGTGCTCCGGGCCTCGCGCGGGCTGGTCGATCGCTGCCCGCTCGGCGGCGCGGCGGGCTTCGGCGTGAACCTCCCGCTGGATCGCGAGGGCGTGGCCCGTGAGCTCGGCTTCGCCGCGGTCGCCGTGAGCCCCCTCGCCTCCCAGACGTCGCGCGGCATCGTCGAGGCGGCGGTGCTCGCCGCCGCCTGGCAGGCCATGGCCGTCGTGCGCCGCCTCGCCTGGGATCTCAGCCTCTTCGCGATGACCGAGCTCGGCTTCGTGCGCCTCCCCGACGCGTTCACGACCGGCTCGTCGATCATGCCCAACAAGCGCAACCCCGACGTGGTCGAGCTGATGCGCGCCGCGTGCGCCGTCGTGCAGGGCGCGCTCGCCGAGGTGCAGGCGATCGTCGCGCTCCCCTCCGGCTACCACCGCGATCTGCAGCTCACGAAGGGCCCGACGCTGCGCGCGCTCGACGAGGCGATCGCCACCCTGCGCCTCGTGCCGCGCCTCGTGGAGGGGCTCGAGCTCGATCGCGGGCGCATGGCCGCCGCGATCTCGCCCGAGTGCTTCGCGACCGACCGCGCGGTCGAGCTCGCCGTGGCCGGCGTCCCGTTCCGCGAGGCCTACCGGCAGGTCGCCGCCGAGATCGCCGCGCGCGCCGCGGCCCCCGCCAAGGACGCGTCCGCGAGCCTCGCGGCGCGCGTCTCGCTCGGCGCGCCGGGGAACCTCGCGCTCGAGATGCTCGAGCGCCGCCTCGACGGCTGAAGCGCCGCGCGGTGGCCTAGCCGCGCCCGAGCTCGCGCACGCCGCCCGGATCGCCGACGAGCACCAGCGTCGCCATGCCGAGGAAGATGCCGTGATCCACGATGCCCGGGATCCGCCGGATGCGCGCGTCGAGCGCCGCCGGGTCGTCGATCGGCCCGAAATCCGTGTCGAGGATCCAGTTGTGGTTGTCGGTCTGGTACGGGAACCCGTCGGAGTTCCGCCGGATGGTGGCCTTGCCGCCGACCTTCGCGAGGTGGCGCGAGGCCGAGTGGGTCGCGAAGGGCACGACCTCGATCGGGATGTGCGTGCGCGAGCCGAGCCGCGCGACGAGCTTCTCCGGCGTGACCAGGACGACGAAGCGCTCGGCCTCGAACGCGACCACGCGCTCGCGCAGGAGCGCGCCGCCGAGGCCCTTCGTGAGGCCCAGATCGGGCGCGACCTCGTCGGCGCCGTCGAAGGCGACGTCGAGGCGATCGACGTCCTCCAGCGAGACGACCTCGATGTCCTCCCGGCGGGCGAGCGCGGCCGAGCGCTCCGAGGTGGCGACCGCCTGGATCCGGAGGCCGCCCCGGACCCGCTCGCCGAGGCGGTGGATGAACGCCTCCGCGGCGCGCCCGGTGCCCAGACCAAGCAGCATGCCCGCCTCGACGCGGGCGAGCGCCGCGAGCGCGACGCGGTCGAGATCGGCGGGATCAGGTGAGCTCATGCGCCGCTCCATCAACGATCGGCGGCCTCAACGCAACCGTGATTTCGAGGCACCCCGCGGCGGGGCCGCCGCGGCCGCGGATCCGCGCGCCGGCGGCCCCGCCCCGACATCCGGGGCTCCGGGTCGCCTCGGGCGCCCTGCGCCCCGGGCGCCGTCCAGTGGGGCGGAGCACACCGCGCGCAGCGCGCAGGCCGCGCACTCGCGGCCCGACCAGATCGCGTCGAACGCTCCTTGCATGTTGTCGAGCAGCACGTCGTCGTCGGTGAGCACGCCCGCCTCGAAGTTCCTGCGCCCCGCGCCCCTGGCGCCGAGCCCCGCGCCCGTGAAGTTCGCCGACCCGAGGTAGAGCAGCGCCCCGTCGACCGCGATCATCTTGAGGTGGACCCGCGGGCACCGGCGCATCTCGAGCGGCGGCATCCGGCGCCTCCGGAGCTCCTCGCGGAACGCGCGCGACGGGATCCCCGCGTGCAGGAGCCGGATCTCGACCCCGCGCGCCACGAGCCCGTCGAAGAGCTCCAGGATCGAGACGTACCTCCCGCGCGCCCGCGCCCTCGATCCGACCGGCGCCTCGACGCGCAGCTCCTTCACGTTCGCCGTCGCGATCCAGAGCGAGACCTTCGCCCCCGCGATCGCGCCCGCAACGAGGTCGTCGTAGTGCGCCCGGTCCCTGAGCAGCGTGATGTCGACGCGGCGCCGGAGCGCCGCCGGGCGCTCGGCGGCCCGCGCGCGGCTCATCCTGCCGCCCGGCGGGGGTCCCTGGCGCCGGGCGCGCCACGTGGAGCGCGGCCCGGAGCCCCGCCGTCCGGCTCGAGGTGCGCCTCGATCAGCGCCCGCACGTCGGCCGGCATCGCGCATGACGTGAGCGTCTCGAGGTCCGTGGTCACCACGGTGTGCCAGAGCTCCGCCGAGAGCACGCCGCCCCGCGCGCGGAGCATCCGGTACCGCAGCGTCGCGCTGCGGTTGCCGAGGCGCGCCGCCGACGTCTCGATCCGCAGCGCGTCGCCATAGCGCACGGGCGCCGAGAACTCCACGTCCACCCGCACGGCCGGCAGCCCGATCCGCCGCCCGAGGATCAGCCCCGGGTAGCCCCCCTCGAGCGGCGCGAAGAAGCGCTCCATCGCCTCGTGCGCGTACCCTGCGAAGCGCGCGAAGAACACGATCGCGGCCGCGTCGACCTCCTCGAACCGGATCGGCCGCTCGTAGACGACCATCGCCTACGCGAGGTCCTGGGCGAGGCTCCGCAGCGTGGCGCGGCCGAGCTCGGCGCGCTCCGCGTAGCGCGGGTGATCGACCACGAGCGCCGCCTCCGCCGCGCCCCCCTTGATCGCCTCCTGCGCGGCCGGCGACAGGCTCACCTTGAGGTAGTGCACCGCCGTCGTCCGCCCCTCCACCGCGCCCTCGCGCCGGCCCGTCGCGCGGTACCGCTCGCCGTCCACCTCGATCGCGATCGCGTCCTCGAGCCCCGCGAGCTCGACCAGCATCCGATCGCGCACCTCCCGCTCCGGGATCTCGACGAAGAGCGTCAGGCTGAGCTGCCCCTCGCCGGGGACGAGCTCGTTGTACGTCTCGATCTCGTGCAGGATGCCGTGCTCGCTCGTGATCCGCTCGGTGCGCAGCATCTCCTGGATCTGGAGCAGCACCGAGTCGCGGTTCTCGAAGACCGCGGAGATGTGCTCGCCCACCCGGACGCGGCGCGGCCGCTTCTCCTCGATCACCCGGCTCCGGAACCGGTCGCGGACGGCCTCGTACTCCCCGATCGACAGGACCTCGTTGCGCTCGATGGGACGCATGGCTTGGCTCCTCTCCTCCGCCGCTACCCTGACAGCCCGTACGCCTCGGCGAGCGCCTGCACCGGGTGGATCACGCGCGCGCCGTTCTCCTTGACGATCCGCATGCCGGAGAGCGTGCAGTCGCTCACGACCACGTCCGGCTCCATGCCGGCGACCTCGCGCACGAGCTTCGCGGCATACTTCCGCCCCGTCTCGTAGTGCGCCGCCTTCATCCCCCACGTGCCGTCGACCGCCGAGCACTGCTCGATGACGCGCACGTCGGTGTCGGGGATCACGCCGAGCACGCGCGCGCCCGGGAACCCGATCTTCTGCGCCCGGAGGTGGCAGGCCGCGTGATAGGCGACCTTGCCGAGCCCTCTCTTGAACTCGCGCTTGAGCTTCTTCTCGCGGCCGAGCGTGACGAGCAGCTCCATCATGTCGACCGTCGCGGCCGCGGCCTCCTTCGCCTCGGGCGTGGCGAGGTACTCGGGCCACTCCTTCTTCATCGTGTACCCGCACGTCGGCCCGATCACGACGATCTTGCGGCCCTTGCGGGCGTGGGGCGCGAGTAGCGCCACGTTGTGCTTGACCTTCTCGAGGTAGGCCTCGACGTCACCGCCGTCGAGGTTCGGCATGCCGCAGCAGGTGAGCTGCGCCTCGGCGCCCCCCTCCGGGTCATCGAACGAGGCCACGCCGGGCACGAGCACGCGCACCCCGTTGTGCTCGAGCACGCGCACGGCCGCCTGCGCGATCTCCGGCGCGTTGTACTCGCCGTAGCAGGTCGCGAAGAGCACGACCGTCCCGGCCTCCCCCGCGCCCTCCGCCGGCTTCCGCTCCGAGAGCCATGAGGTGAACGTCTGCCGCGCGAGCGGCGGCAGCGGGAACTCCGCCGAGATCCCGGTCACCTGCTCCTGGACCTTCCGGACCAGCCGGCTCGCGTTGATCAGGTTCGCGACCGGCGCCGCCGGCCCCGAGCCGAGCGCGCCGATGAGCTGCGGCTCGCCGAGGATCCGGTCGACCAGCGGGATCCCCTCGCGCCGCGCGCGCACCGCCCGCTCGCGCGCCATGAGCCTCGGGAAATCGAGCAGCTCGTACGCCTGCTCGTCCGCCGTGTAGGGGCACTTGATGTAGCAGAGCTTGCACTGCCAGCACTCGTCCCCGATCACCTTGAAATCGTCGTAGGTGAGCTTCTCGGCCCCCTCTGCCGCGCCCGACTCGATGTCGCGATCGACGCGCGCGAAGAGCTCCGGGAACGAGCCGCAGTAGCCGACGCACATCCGGCACTCGTGGCAGATCTGGAACGTCCGCCGCAGCTCGGCCTCGAGATCGCGCGGATCGTAGTACCGCGCGTCATTGGGCGAGGTCGCCGGAGGCGCATCGGGTGCACGTCGGATCACACTCACGAGCTTTATCCTCTTGGATCAGGTCAAAGTGCGCACGGGGTGGGCCGCCGAAGGCTCGGCCACCCCGCTCGCGCGAGCGTCACGTTACCCCGCAACGCGGCGCTCTGCCCACCATGGACTCACGCCCATGGTGGCTCGAGCGGCTCGCGGGGAGTGGGGCCCCGCCGGGCTTTGCCCGGGGGTTTCGGGGCGCAGGGCGCGCTCACGTGGGGAGCGCGACCCGGAGCCCCGAACGTCAGGCAGCGCGAGGGGGCGCGAGCCCCCTCGCCGGGACTAGAAGTCGAGGCTCTCGAGCGCCTTGGCGAAGCGGCCCGCGTGGGACTTCTCGGCCTTGGCGAGCGTCTCGAACCACTCGGCGATGTCGTCGAAGCCCTCCGCGCGGGCCTCCTTCGCCATGCCCGGGTACATCGTCTCGTACTCGTGCGTCTCGCCGGCGACCGAGGCCCTGAGGTTCTTCTCGGTGTTGCCGATCGGGAGGCCCGTCGCCGGATCACCCGCCTGCTTGAGGAAGTCCAGGTGGCCGTGCGCGTGGCCGGTCTCGCCGTCCGCCGTGTCCTTGAAGAGGCCGGCGACGTCCGGGCGCCCCTCCACGTCCGCGATCTTGGCGAAGTACAGGTAGCGGCGGTTCGCCTGCGACTCCCCGGCGAACGCGTCCTTGAGGTTCTGGTGCGTCTTCGTCCCTGCGAGCTGCTTTGCCATGTTTTCGGTTCCTCCTTCGCTGTGAATCGGCTCCGAGAGCCCTGAGCTCCACGCACGCGGCGCGCCGCCGCGCGGAGGTCGTCTACCTGTCTATCCGCGCGCGGCGGCCGCGCGGCGCCGCGCCGCCCCCGGCTGCGGCGCGCACGACGCGCAGCGACCGCGGTAGATGCGCTCGACCGCGCGGACCTCGAACCCCGGCACGGCCGCGGCCGGCGCCGCGCCCTCCGCGCCGGCGCGCGCCCCGGCGGCGCCCTCGCACGGCACGTCGCGGACCAGCCCGCAGAGATCGCACACCGCGTGGTGGTGCGGCGCCATGTTCGGATCGAACCGCGCCGCCCCCGGCGAGAGCGAGAGCGCCGCGCAGAGCCCGGCGGCCGCGAGCGCGTCGAGCGTGTTGTACACCGTCGCGAAGCTCATCGTCGGCAGCGCCCCGCGCAGCCGCTCGAAGAGCTCCTGCGCCGTCGGGTGCGTCGGATCCGCGGCCAGCTCGCGCACGATCGCCATCCGCTGCGGCGTGAGCTTCAGCCCCGACGCCCGCACGCACGCGAGCATCGACGCCACGCGCGCCTCCCCATCATCCCGCGCATCCCGCGCGCGCGCGCGGGATGATGATGATGATGGGGACGACGACGAGGAGGCCGTCGCGCGCGCCCGTGCCCCGGCCGCCTTCGCCGCCGCCCGGACCGGCCCCTCCTGCCGACGCGCGCTCGCCATGAGCCACTCTTTAGTAAGAAAAATTCTCAGTCGCAAGTCCTGATTATCTACGGACCGCTCTCGGAGCAGATCGCGTGTGCGCTCCGCCCGGGCGCCTCCTCACCGCGATCGCTCTTGCTAGGGTGGGGGCCCTCTGCCATATTGCGCGCCCCGCGCCGCCCGGACCGCTCCGGGGCGCGTCGATCCACCTGATCCACGAGGGCGCGCCGCGCATCTCAGCGCCGCGCCGGAGCCTTCACGGCGAGGGCTCCTCACCGACGAAGAGGACGCTTCAGAACATGCCGACCGACGCCATCCAGTGCAAACCGCTCGAGGTCGCCGTGGGCGACAAGGGCATCGAGCGCGCCATCAAGCACCTCAAGCGGAAGATGGCCGCAGAGGGCATCCTCCGCGAGCTGAAGCGGCGCCGGCACTACATGAAGCCCTCGGTCAAGCGCCGCAAGAAGGCCTCCGAGGCCGCCCGCCGCCGCCGCAAGCGGTCGAAGATGGACATGGTGGCCTAGCCCGCGCTCGCCCCGAGCGTCTGTCGCAGACGCAGGGACGAGCGTCCGCGGGACCGGCAAACCCAACTCGGGCCAGTTCCATCCTGCTGCTGTGCGCGTCGTCGTCATCACGACGTCCTTCCCGCGCAGCGACGATGATCCTTCAGGACATTTCGTGCGCTCGTCCGCCGAGGCGCTCGTGCGCGCGGGCGACGAGGTCCATGTCGTCGCGCCGGGCGGCTCGCCGCTCGATCCGCCGTCGCGGCGGGGCGCGCTCACCGTGCACCGCGCCGGCGGAGGGGCCCTCTTCGCCTGGCCCGGCGCCGCGGCGCGGGCGCGCGAGGCCCCCTGGCGCCTGCTCGCGGCCCCGCCCTTCGCCGCGGGCGCCGCGCTCAGGCTGCGCGCGCTCGCGCCCTTCGATCGCGCCGTCGCCCACTGGATCGTGCCCTGCGCCTTTCCCCTCCTGCGCGCCGCCTCGCCGCGCGCGGCGGTGGAGGTCCGCGCGCACGGCGCCGACGTCCG
>CAYQYG010000315.1:0-10919 GCA_964421485.1 uncultured Polyangiaceae bacterium
GACCAGGCCGGCGCCGCGCCCTCGCCCCGCGGCTCCCACACCACCGTGCAGGGCACGCCCCACTACATCGCGCCCGAGCTCTGGCAGGGCGAGCCGGCGACCAGCCGCTCGGACGTGTACTCGCTCGGCGTCGTGCTCTTCGAGCTCGTGAGCGGCGCGACGCCGCACGCGGGCGTCCCCTTCGACCTGCTCGGGCGCGTGGTCGTCGCGCGCGACGCGCCGCCGCTGATCGAGGCCGCGCCGGACGTGGACCCGCGGCTCGCGGAGATCGTCGACCGCTGCCTCCGCCGCGATCCCGCCGGGCGCTTCGCCTCGGGCGAGGAGCTGCGGCAGGCGCTGGAGCAGATCGACGCGCGCGCCCGCGAGGACGCGATCCCCGAGGGCACCCCGTACCGGGGCCTCCTGCCCTTCGGCGCCGAGCACCGCGCGCTCTTCTTCGGCCGCGCCGTCGAGATCGGCGCGGTGCTCGAGCGGCTCCGGTCCGAGCCGCTCGTGGTCATCGCGGGCGACTCCGGCGTGGGCAAGTCATCGCTCTGCGCGGCCGGCGTGCTCCCGCGCGTGGCCGAGGGCGCGCTCGGCGAGGCGCGCGCGTGGTCGACGAGCCGCCTCGCGCCGGGCAGGCGCCCGGTCGCCGCGCTCGCGGAGGCCCTCGCCGCCGCGCTCGGCGAGGACGAGGACGCGCTCGCCGCGCGGCTCCGCCAGGCGCCGACCTCCATCGGCCGCGACCTGCGCCGGCGCCTCGGCGCGAGCGGCGGGCACCTCCTGTACGTCGACCAGCTCGAGGAGCTCGTCACGCTGAGCGATCCCGAGGAGGCCCGCGCCGCCGGCGAGGCGCTCGGCCACCTCGCGTCGAGGATCCCGGGCGTGCGCGTGCTCGCGACGGTGCGCAGCGACTTCCTCGCGCGCGCCGCGTCGGTGCCCGGCGTCGGCGAGGAGCTCGCCCGCGCCCTCTACCTCCTGCGCCCGCTCGCGCCCGAGCGGATCCGCGAGGCCATCGTGGGCCCGGCCCGCGCCAAGGGCGTGTCGTTCGAATCCGACGCGCTCGTGGACGAGCTCGTCGCGTCGACCGTGCGCGCCGAGGGCCTGC
The DNA here is from genome assembly GCA_964421485.1 of uncultured Polyangiaceae bacterium. Taxonomy (GTDB): domain Bacteria; phylum Myxococcota_A; class Polyangia; order Polyangiales; family Polyangiaceae; genus CAYQYG01. The sequence continues at coordinate 1,088 of CAYQYG010000315.1, forward strand.
CGCTCCTTCAGTTCGCGCTGGCCGAGCTCTGGGAGGCACGGACCGATCCGCGCGGCGCGATCACCGCCCGCGCGCTCGAGGCGATCGGCGGCGTCGCCGGCGCGCTCGCCCGCCACGCCGATCGCGTGCTGCTCGCGCTGCCGGCGGACCAGCGCCTCGCCGCGCGGCGGATCCTCGTCGCGCTGGTGACGGCCGAGGGGACGCGCTCGCGGCGGGCCGAGGCCGAGCTCGCCGCCGCCGGCAGCGCGGCCGCGCGCGCGGCGCTGGAGGCGCTGGTGCGCGGCCGGCTGCTCGTCGCCCGCGAGGCCGAGGAGGGCGCCGTCTACGAGGTCGCCCACGAGGCGCTCCTGCTCGGCTGGGAGACGCTCCGCCGCTGGCTGGAGGAGGTCCGCGGCAGCCGCGCGGTCAAGCAGCGCCTCGAGGCCGCGGCGCGCGAGTGGGAGCGCATGGGCGCCGCGCGCGAGGCGCTCTGGGGCGAGCGGCACCTCCAGGAGGCGGCGGCCATCGAGCCCGAGGAGATCACCCCCGGCGAGCGCGCATTCCTGGACGCCTCGGCGCGAACCGTGCGCCGGACCCGGCGAACACGCCGCGGCCTCGCGATCGGCTTGCCGGCGCTCGTCTTGCTTCTGTACGCCGCGGTGCAGCTGGAGATGATCCGCGACGTCGACGCCCAGGTGACCGCGCACGTGACCGAGGCGAAGGCGCGCCTCGACGCGGCGCGGGCGACGAACGCCGAGGTGGATACGCTCCGCGCGGAGGCGTTCGCGGCGTTCGACGGGCGGCGCCCCGAGGACGGCGAGCGCGCGTGGGCGCGGGCGCTCGCGCTCGCGACCGAGGCGGACCAGCGCTACGGCCGCGCGAGCCAGTCGATCGAGGCGGCGCTGAGCGTGGGCGGCGCGCGGCCCGAGGTGCAGGCGCTGCTCGCGGACGTGCTCTACGAGCGGGCGCTGGCCGCCGAGCGCGATCGCCGGACCGCCCAGCGCGATGACCTGCTCTCGCGCATGGCGCTCCACGACACCTCCGGCGAGCGCCGCCGGCGATGGGACGCCCCGGCCCGCGTCATGATCGCCACCGACCCGCCCGGGGCAGGTGTCACGCTCGAGCGCTACACCGACGACGAGCGGCAGAAGCGCAGGCTCGCCGACGCCCGCGAGCTCGGTCCCACACCGGTCGCCGAGGTGGACGTCGCTCCGGGCTCGTATCTCTTGACGATCGTGCTCACGGGGCGCGCCACGGTGCGTTATCCTGTGCTTGTGTCCCGAGCGGAACGTTTGCATATCTCGCTCGACCTGCCCCTCACCTCGGAGGTGCCGGAGGGCTTCAGCTACGTTCCGCCGGGCCGCTTCCTCTTCGGCACCTCCGCCGAGGAGACCGTGCGCCGCCAGTTCCTCTCGGCGGCGCCGATCCACGAGGTCACGACGGGCGGCTACCTGATCGCGCAGCGCGAAACGACCTTCGCCGAGTGGCTGAGCTACCTCGGCGCGCTGCCGCCCGAGGAGCGCGACCGCCACATGCTCAAGGCCGGCAAGGGCGGGCTGACCGGCGCCGTCGATCTGATCCCGCTCGCCGACGGCGGCTGGCAGCTCACGTTCCAGCCCGCGATGCGCTCGTACACCGTCCGCTCGGGCGAGCTGCTCACGTACGCCGCCCGCAAGCGCCGCGCGGTCCAGGACTGGCTGCGCCTCCCGGCCTGCGGCGTATCGGCCGAGGACGCCGTCGCCTACACGCAATGGCTCGACCGCTCCGGCCGCGTCAGGGGCGCCCGCCTGTGCACCGAGCTCGAGTGGGAGCGCGCGGCCCGCGGCGCCGACGGCCGCGAGTTCCCGAACGGAGATTTCCTGGACCCCGACGACGCCAATTTCGACGAGACCTACGCCCGGGACCCGAGCAGCATGGGGCCCGACGAGGTCGGCTCGTACCCGGCCTCCCGGAGCCCGTTCGGCATCGACGACGCCATCGGCAACATCTACGAGCTGACCGGCTCGAGCCTGGCGCCGACCGAATACGTCATTCGTGGCGGCTCCTATTTCTACGGCGCCTTCATCGGCCGCAGCACCAATCGCACCGTGATCGAAAAAGGTTACAGGGACTTCGGCATCGGCCTCCGGGTGTGCGCTCCGGCCCCCGCCGATGCCAGCTCGACTCCGACACCATGAGCGTCCGTCGCCGAGGGTGATCCCAGGCTCTGTGACACAAGCGTCCGTCGCGGAGGGCAACCAGGCTCCCGTCAGATCACCGCTCGTCGCCGAGGGCAATCCCAGGCTCAATCGTCCTTGCCACCGCTCGCACGCAACGGGGTTATTCCTATGAGTCACATCACGCACCGCCTGGGCGCGCTGCTCGCCCTCGCTTCGCTGCTCTGCACGGGCTGCGCCGCCACCTCCGACACCGACGAGATCACCGACGGCAGCGTCGGCGAGGCCGGAGCCGCCATCGTGTCCGGCAACGGCCTCGGCTGGAACGGCCTCGGCTGGAACGGCCTCGGCTGGAACGGCCTCGGCTGGAACGGCGTCTCGCTCACGGGCACGACCCTGAGCGGGACGCTGGACGGGACGCCGGGGTCGGGCGACGCGTTCATCGGCACCACGATGACGGTCACCCTCTCGGACGGGATCAGCACGGTCGACGTGCACATCGACAACATCGAGCAGAGCGGCGATCCCGAGATCCTGCTCTACACGATCTCCTATCCGGACGGCTCGAAGATCTGCGGCCTCGACGTGAACGGGGACCCCGTCAAGGCGATCCCGCTCTCCGGCCGCTGGGATTACTCGATCGGCGAGACGGGCGGCGACCACATCGACGACGCGTCGATGTTCAGCTTCGCCTGCGTCGACGCCCCCCTCGGCAAGTGCGTCACGCTCGGATACAAGCCGTGGGCGTCGATCACGGAGGTGAGCGGCACGTCGAGCCAGTCGATCTCGGGCCGCCCGCTCCACCAGGCCTGCACACGGATGATGCGCGCCGACTACTGCGGCGACGGCGCCGCCCACACCCAGAACGGCACCCCCATCAACGTCTGGGACAACTTCGACATCCAGACCCAGGCCTCGGTCGGCACGACCTGGTGGAACGACGCCGAGTGGACCGAGGGCGGCGCCGCGTGCATCTCGAACCTCCGCTACGATCCGAACGGCGACGTGACCGCGTACATCAACTCGCACTGCAGCGACCGCTGGACCGACACGTACGGCTGCTTCAGCGGCGACTCGACGTTCTTCACGTCGAACGGCTACTCGACCCCGCTCACGTCGCGCAGCCTCATCCGCAACCAGTTCGACCACGACTACACGTCCACGCACTGATCGGCGCGCGCGGCCGGGCGGGGCGGCGCGCCGCCCGGCCCGACCGCCGCGGCGCCTCAGTCGTCGTCGCAGCAGTCGGACGAGAGCGCGGCTCCCGCCAGGGCGCCGAGGAACGTCGCGGCGACGCCGCCGACCGCCGAGACCGCCTCCAGGGTCTGCTTCTGCTGCGCCTCCTGCTGCCGCGCCGCGAGCCGCTCGGGCGCGCCGGCGAAGGGCTCGCGGCACTTGACACAGGCCGGCAGGTGGTGCGGCGACAGCGCGCTGCAGAACACGCACTGCACGACGACCCACGCCGCGCACGCGGCGCACTTCTGCGCCCCCTTCTCGTTGACCGCGCCGCACTGCGGGCACGGGATCGCGTCGCGGTGCACGTTGGCGACGAAGGGCGTCCGGCAGTACTTGCAGGCGGCGAGCCCCGGCTGGCGCGGCGCGCCGCAGTGCTTGCACGCAGACTCCTCGGTGCGGGCCATGGCCCAAGGGTACCGCGTGCCTCCCCGGCCTGTCACGAGGTCGGAGGAGGTCGCGGGCGCCCGGGTGATGTATGGAGCGGCCATGGCCCTCACGATCTGGCAGGTGGACGCGTTCACGGCGGCGCCGCTCGCGGGCAACCCCGCGGCGGTCTGCGTGCTGCCCGGGCCGCGCGAGGACGCGTGGCTGAAGGCGGTGGCGCGGGAGATGAACCTCTCCGAGACGGCGTTCCTCGTGCGGCGCGCGGACGGGAGCTTCGACCTCCGCTGGTTCACCCCCGCCGTCGAGGTGGACCTCTGCGGCCACGCGACGCTGGCGAGCGCGCACGTGCTCTGGGAGGAGGGCCTCCTCCCGCCGTCCGAGCGAGCGCGCTTCCACACGCGGAGCGGGCTCCTGACCGCGGCGAGGGCGGGAGGCCTCATCGAGCTCGATTTCCCGGTGAAGGGCGCCGAGCCGCTCGGCGAGGCGCCCGACCTCGGCGCCCCGCTCGGCGCGCGGATCGTGGAGATCCTGCGGAACCGCTTCGATTACCTCGCGCTGCTGGAGAGCGAGGCGGCCGTGCGCGCCGTCGCGCCCGACATGGGCGCCCTCCGCCGGCTGCCCGTGCGCGGCGTGATCGTGACGAGCCGCGCGGATCCGGGCGCGAAATACGACTTCGTGTCCCGCTTCTTCGCCCCCGGCGCCGGCGTCGACGAGGATCCGGTGACCGGCTCGGCGCATTGCTTCCTGGCGCCCTACTGGGCGGATCGGCTCGGGCGCGAGGAGCTCACCGGCTATCAGGCGTCCGCGCGCGGCGGCGAGGTGCGGGTGCGCCTCGCGGGCGAGCGCGTGAAGCTCGGGGGCGAGGCGGTCACGGTGATGAAGGGGCAGCTCCTCGTGTGAGCCCGGTGCGCCCGCCGCGGCGAGGCGCTACCGTCGGGATCATGCGTGGACAAGGTGCAAGGGTGATGATGATCGGCTGGCTCTGCGCCGCCGCCGCGGCCTGCGGCGGCGGGAGCGCAGGCCGGGGCGCGGAGACGGCAGCGGGCGCGGCTCCGGAAACGGCCACGGCTCCGGCCGCGGGCGCGGCCCAGGATCCGGCCGCGGGCGCCGGAACGGCGCCGGCCGCGGGTCCGGTGGAGCGCCCCAAGGGGCCGATGACCCTCGCCGAGGCCCAGAGATACCTGCTCGCCCTCATCAACCGCGATCGCGCGGCGGCCAAGCTCCCGCCCGTGGCCTGGGACGAGACCGCCGCGCTCGCCGGGAAGCGGCACGCCGAGGACATGGCGCGCTCCGGCTTCACGGGCCACTGGGGCACCGACGGCAGCGTGCCCGAGGAGCGCTACACCGCCGAGGGCGGCGAGGGCCTCGTGATGGAGAACGCCGGCTGCCTCGGCGACGCCGTGAAGCGCGAGCTCGACCCCGACCCGCGCTTCACGGCCGAGAGCGTCGAGCGCGTGCAGGCGGCGTTCATGGCCGAGGTGCCGCCGCACGACGGCCACAAGCGCAACATCCTCACGCCCTGGCACACCCACGTCGGCGTCGGCCTCGCCAGGCCCAGGGACGTCGACGTCGCGTGCATGGCGCAGGAGTTCATCGATCACTACGGCGCCTACGACGCGCTCCCGAAGAAGGCCAGGGTCGGCGACCTGATCGAGATCTCCGGCGAGGTCAAGTCCCCCGCGACCATCGCGGGCGTGGGCCTGTCCCGCGTCGATTTCGGCAAGCCCAGGAAGCCCAAGGACCTCCTCAAGGCGGCCGGCTACCCGATCCCCAAGCCCTACGTGACGTACTTCCCGAAGGGCTACAAGACGCCGATCCCGCTCGAGGTCACGGGCAACCGGTTCCGCATCAAGGCGCCGCTGAGCGACGGCGGCAAGCCCGGCCTCTACGGCGTGAGCGTCTGGATCACGCTGCCCGGGTCGAGCGAGCTGCGCATCGTCTCGCTCCGCACGATCGCCGTCGAGAAGGCGGGCGCGAAATGAGCACGATGCGCCCCGCGATCCCCGGCGAGGACCTCGACGCGGTCAAGATCCTCGACCACCTCGTCCGCCGCGCGGTCTCGATGGGCGCGAGCGACATCCACATCGAGCCGAAGCGCGACGTGATCCGGGTCCGCTACCGCGTCGACGGGGTGATGGTCGCGCAGGGCCAGATCCCGATCGAGCTCCACCCCTCGATCACGTCGCGCGTGAAGGTGCTGGCGCGCATGGACATGACCGAGCGCCGGCTCCCGCAGGACGGGCAGTTCGGCATCGAGCTCCCCGGCCACCCGATCGTGCACCTGCGCGCCTCGACGTTCCCCGCGATCCACGGCGAGACGCTCGTGCTCCGCGTCCTGCTGAGCCAGAAGCTCATCACCATCGACAAGCTCGGCCTCTCCGAGGCCGACCTGCCGCGCGTGCAGAAGCTCGCCGATCGCCCCTCGGGCCTGATCCTGGTCTGCGGCCCCACGGGCTCCGGGAAGACGTCGACGCTCTACTCGCTGCTCAAGGTGATGAACACGGCCGAGCTCAGCGTGGTGACGCTCGAGGATCCCATCGAGGTGGAGCTCGCCGAGATCACGCAGGGCCAGACGAACGTGCGGCAGGGCTTCACGTTCGCGGCGGGCCTGCGCGCGATCCTGCGGCAGGACCCGGACGTGATCCTCGTCGGCGAGATGCGCGATCCGGAGACGGCGCAGATCGCGTTGCAGGCGAGCCTGACCGGCCACCTCGTGCTCTCGACGCTGCACACGTCGGACGCGATCGAGACGGTCTCGCGCCTGGTCGACCTCGGCGCCGAGTCCTGGATCGTGGCGAACGCGCTGCTCGCGGTGATCGCGCAGCGGCTCGTGCGGCTGCTCTGCACCGAGTGCGCCGAGACCTACGAGCTCGAGGACGACGTGCTCGACGAGGAGGACGTGATCCTGATCGAGGCGGGCACCGAGCTGAAGCGGCCCAAGGGCTGCTCGGCGTGCCACTCGACGGGGTACCGCGGGCGCGCGGGGATCTTCGAGGTGCTGGAGCTCGACGACGATCTGCGAGACCTCGTGAAGAGCCGGGCCGGCAAGCGCGCGTACCGCGATCTCGCGCGCAAAGCGGGGCTCGTGCCGCTGCGGGAGGCCGGGCTCGAGAAGGTGAAGGAGGGGGGGACGTCGCTGGAAGAGGTGCTGCGGGTGACCTGAGGGGTTGCGGGGTCAAGGCGGGTCCAGACGAACTTGTGCTGGGCTTCGGGGACGGTCGAGGGCCCGAGGAGGTGCCCCCCCAGACCGGGGCCCTCCCCCCCGACGCGGCGGACTGGGGCGGGGCTATTTTTCCGATGCGCGCGCCGGATCCTGGGTCGCCGGGTCACGCTCGGGGGGATCTGCCCAGTCTGGGGGGGCACCTCCTCGGGCCCCTCGACCTCTTGCCGGGTGAAGGGGAGTATGGCCGCCACCGCGCGCGTGGCCATTCCCGGGAAAGCCCCACCCCGCTATCGCGCAGATGCCCCCCGAGGTCGAGGAGAGCGTCGCCTTCGTCGCCGCGTGCATCCGCTCGGCCGAGCCCGATCCGGTCCTGCGCGTCAAGGCATCGCACGATTACGTGACGGATCGTATCGCACCGATTACTTCATGACCCCGCCGAGGTGCTCGGGCTCTCCACGGGCGCGGAGGAGCACGGGCGGTACGGGTACGTGGGCCAGCTCGAGTTGAACAGCGGCTCCTGACCTCGTCCCCTCGCCCTCCCCTCTGTATCCACGCGACACGCGCCGTGCTACACGGCGCCGCATGGAAGACGGCGAGAGCGGAGCCCCGGTGATCGAAGGCGAGCCCGACATCACGGAGATCGACGACAACGTCCTGAAGGACCTCGAGTCGAAGTACTCGGGGGTCGCCTGCCCGGTGCACGGGACCCCACCGAGCTTCGAGGTGGGGGAGGACGGGGCGGTGGTGGAGCGCATCTGCTGCGAGGCGCTGCTGCAGATCCTGCGCGAGCTGCAGGTGGCCGCCGGGGAGCGGACACCGGATGTGACGGGCGGCGACGAGGACGCGGAGCGGCCCGAAGAGGGCGACGAGCCGACCGGAGACGACATCGCGGGGTGAGGCGGTTCGGAAACGCAGCGAAAAAGGCTCACGACAGGGAAGCGGACACGGACACGGCAGCGGACACAGCCACGGCAGCGGACACAGCCACGGCAGCGGACACGGACACGGCACCAATCTGGAGCGGTCGCGGGGGCGCGCCCCGCCGCCGGCGTCCTCTGGATGGCGCTCGCTGCGGCGCTCTTCGCCTTGATGAACGGGCTTGCTGGCGACGGGATTGACCGGGGGGCTCGCCCAGCTCGCGATGACGCACGCGTATTCCCTCGACCAGGCGGCGCGCCTGAGCACGCTCGGCTACCTGACGGTCGCGCTCTCGCACGGGTTCGGCGCGGTATTCCTCGACGAGCCGCCGTCCGCCCACCAGCTCGCCGGCACGACCCTCGTGATCGCGGCCGGGGTCCTGCTCGCCTCCCAGGCATTGACGCGTCGCATTGCGAGCGATACCCCCTGAGCCTGCCGAGCGCTCCGCGCCCGCGCCCGCTCCCGTTCCGGCGCCCGTACCCGCGTCCGCGCCCGTACCCGCGCCCGCTCCCGTTCCCGCGCCCGCGTCCGCTCCCGTACCCGCGCCCGCTCCGCATCCCCCTGGCCCCCCCGGCCCTGCGGTGTTAGCGCCCCCGTCATGACTCAAGCCAAGTTCCATCCCCGGAGGGTCGGCCTCCTCTTCTCGGGCGGCCCGGCGCCCGCGGCCAACGCGGTCATCACGGCCGCGGCCTCCTCGTTCCGCCGCTCGGGCACGGAGGCGATCGGATTCCTCCACGGCTACTCCGCGCTCCAGGACTACGACCCCGCCGCCCGCCCGCTCGTCGCGGATCAGGACTACCATGTCTTCACCGATCGCGACCTCCAGGGCCTGCGCGGCACCCGCGGCATCTTCATCGGCACCTCGCGCGCCAATCCGGGCAAGAAGGTCCGCGGCCGCGCCGACCTCGACGACCCCGCGCGCACCGCCCCGCTCGGCCGCGCCTACCGCGGCCTCGTCGACCTCGGCGTGGACGCCCTCGTCTCCATCGGCGGCGACGACACCCTGAAGACCGCCAATTTCCTCTACGAGTACCAGCGCCGCCTCCCCGAGGGCTCGCCCCGCGTGCGCATCGTGCACGTCCCCAAGACCATCGACAACGACTATCGCGGCATCGATTTCACCTTCGGCTTCTTCACGGCCGTCGACGTCATGGCCCGGGAGCTCCTGAACCTCCGCGCCGACGCCATGTCGACGAAGGGTTATTTCATCGTCGAGACCATGGGCCGCAAGGCCGGCTGGCTCGCCTACGGCGTCGCCGTCGCGGGCGAGGCCCACATGGTCGTCGCCGTCGAGGATATCGTGGGCCCCCTCGCGATCGAGGAGGAGATCAAGGACGAGGCGACCGGGAAGATCCGCAAGGAGACGCGATTGAACCTCGACGCCCTGGCTGATCGGATCGTGGACCTGATCGTCAGGCGCGAGGAGCGCGGCAAGCATTATGGCACCGTGGTGCTCGCCGAGGGCCTGGCCGAGCTCCTCCCCGAGTCGTTCCTGCGCGACGTCGCCCGCGACGAGCACGGCCACGTCAGCCTCGGCAAGATCGACATCGGCAAGCTCGTCGCGAAGCTCGCGGGCGAACGGTACGAGAAGCGCACCGGCCGCGCCAAGAGGCTCACCGGCGTCCAGCTCGGCTACGAGTCCCGGTGCAGCGAGCCCCACGCCTTCGACGTCATGCTCGGCTGCCAGCTCGGCGTCGGCGCCTACCGCGCGATCGTCGAGGAGGGCAAGGACGGCCACATGGTCAGCACCGCCGGCCAGCTCGATCTCCGCTACGTCCCCTTCCACGAGCTGGTCGATCCCGAGACCCTCAAGACCGAGGTCCGCTTGATCCAGCGCGGCAGCGACTTCCACCGCCTCGCCCGGGAGCTCGAGACCCGCCTCCCCGAAAAGAAGTAACACCGTATCCGTATCGGCATCCGCCTCCGCTGCGGCGTGCCCTGGAGCGGTGCTCAGCTGCGTGTGATACGGGCTCAGCCGCTAGGCAGGCGAGTGAGG
>CAYQYG010000316.1:0-10887 GCA_964421485.1 uncultured Polyangiaceae bacterium
CTCGGGCGGGGCAGGCGGCGGGGCCGCGCGGGGGGCCGCAGCGCCGAGGGCAAGGGCGAGCACCGCGGCGTGCGCGACCAGCGAGATGACCGCGCCGGTGCCGAGGCGCCCGCGCGGGATTCCGGATTGACCGAGGGCTGATTCGAACATGGGCGTGAGCGCTCCTCGTGGCACTGGGCAGCCACCCGCCGGCCGCGCCCGGGGGCGCGGCGCCGTGTTCTTCATGTTATCGTGATCGAGGCAGGTTCCGTTGACGCGGCCGTGACCGTGACCGTGACCGTGACCGCGATCGCGGCCGTGTCAGCGTGCTGGTTCGGCGAACGACGCGCGATCAGCCGGGCAATACGAGGTCGACCTCGAATACGTAGGAGACGGCGACGGGCTGGCCCTCGCGGAGGACGGGGGTGTAGCGGCGGGTCGCCATGGATTCCAGGATCGCCTGCTCCATGTGCGGAACGGGGCGGAGCAGGCGGCAATCGGTGAGGGAGCCCTCGATGGTGACGACGCACTCGACGAGCGCGACGCCCTGGACCCGCGCGGCGACGGCCTCGGGGGTGTAGACGGGATCGCGGCCGGAGAGGCGGCGCGGAGGCTCCATGCCGGGGCCGAACGGGACGGGCGGCGCCGAAGGCGACCCGGAGCCCCGAGGATCGACGACGAGCATGCCGGGGCGCGGGGCCTCGGGGGGGCCGCCGCGCGTGGTCAGCAGCAGCGCGAGCGCGGCGGCGTGCGCCACGACCGCAATGGCAGCGGCCGTGCGCAACGAGCTCGCCGGGCGGCCCCGGAGGATGCCGTCGAAGAGCGGCCGGCCGGAAGGGGTGGACCGCGGCGCCGCGGGCTTCCTCGGCCTCGCGGCCTCGGCGGGCCGCGAGAGCGCGGGCGCGCCGTCCTCGAGCCCGAGCGCGGCGAGCGCCCGGCGCCTCGCGCCAGGCGGCGCGGATTCGCCGGCGGACGCGCGCAGCATCGCGAGCGTCAGCGGCGAGGCCCCCTCGTCGACCATGCGGCGCGGCGCGCTCATCGCACAGCTCCACGGATCGCGCGGCGCGCGCTCCACCGCTCGATCTCCTCTCGCGCGCGGCGCAGCCTCGACGCGACCGTGCCCGTGGGGATCCCGAGGATCGAGGCGATCTGCGGCATCGAGAGCTCCTCCAGCTCGAACAGCACGAACACGGTCCGGAGGTCGTCGGACAGCGAGGCGAGCGCGGCGTCGAGCAGCGCCCGGAGCCGCTTCCGATCGAGCGCCTCGTCGGGCAAGGGGCCGGGATCGGTGCGATCCAGCGCCTCGTCCAGGGGCTCGGGGACCTCGCGCCGCCGGCGGTGCGCCCTCCGCGCGTGCGACGCGACGTGCGCCGCCGCGCCCAGCAGGAACGCCCGCTCGCGCCCCTGCTCGATGTCCTCGAGCCTGCGCGAGGCGACGAGGAACACCTGCTGCGCGGCGTCGTCGAGCTCGGTCTCGAGCACGCCGAGCCTGCGGAGCGCGCACCAGACGGCGTCGAAGTGCGCGTCGACCAGCGCCCGCAGCCGCTCCCGCTCCGCGGCGCGCCCACGCCCCCCGACCCACGGGACGCCGTCATCCGCCACGTCGCGCGCCTCCGCGGGGTTCGGGGCGTAGGGCGGCTCCACATGGGGGCGCGACCCGGAGCCCCGAGCGTCGATCGCCTCGCCGGAGATGAGATCCATGGCCGAGAGGGGGATCGCGCTCACGGGCCGCCCCCCGCGTCCGCGCCCGCCGGCCGGTCAAGATGGCGCTCCATGCTCAGAAGATGCCCGGAACCGGGGCCGCCGATCACGAAAAATTTCGGCGGTCGTTCCCGCTCCCGCTCCCGTGTCCGTTCCCGCTCCCGTGTCCGTTCCCGCTCCCGTTCCCGGAGTCAGTTTCCGCCGGCGCAATCGTATCGCCGCAGCCTCAGGGCCCCCGGCTCGGAGCCGTTGCTGCCATGCCCGACCCAGGCCACCAGCACCGAGCGCGCGCCCGGCCCGCCCAGCAGCGCGAGGCGGTCGCCGCCGAGCCAGGCCTCGTTGGTGGGGAAGGACGCCTCGGCGGCGGCCTGACCCTCCGGCGAGAACACCCGCAGGATGACCGCCGGCGCGGAGGGATCCGACGAATCGGAGTACGCGGTCACGAATCCGTCGTCGAGGGCGGCGGCGGCCATTCTGTCGATCCCGCTGGCGGTCACCTCGAAGGGCTGGCCGACCGCGTCGCCGGGGCCGAGGCGCATGGCGACGCCGGGCGGGGCGACCTCCGCGGTCGCGCCGCTCTCGCGCGCCAGCAGCCACTCGCCCTCGGAGCGGGGCAGGAGGCGCACGTCGACCAGATCGTCATTGCCCTGGTACACCGCCGCGGGCGGGCCCTCGCCGTCCGCGCCCACGCGACGCAGGAGGAGCCGCCGGGCCGGGCCCTGCGGGGGATCGTCGGGCGTCACGAAGCACTCGTCCTGATCCGCGGAGGCGTGCGCGAACAGGAACCGCTGCTGGCGCGGGAGCACGTCGCCCACGATGGGCGTCGAGGCGCAGCGCGGCGGCGGCGAGTACACGGGCGCACCGGACGCGTCGAGCACTTGCGCCACGACGCTCCGCGTCCCCGGAGCGATCGGGAGGTCATTCGCGACGATATGGAGGCCATTGCTGGTGGTCGTCGCCGCGATCGGGAGGTCATTGCACGTGCCGTCGAGGAGGAGCTCGATCGCGCCCGGCCCGGGCGGCGCGTCGGGGGAGACGCCGTAGTGGACCGCGAGCTGGCAGCCCGCGGGCGCGTTCACCGGGTACCTCCGCAGGAGGAGGGCGACGGTCTCGGCCTGGGCCTCCCGGCGCGCGGCGAACGGCACGGTATCGGCGCTGCCATCGAATACACCATAGGGGCCCGGCGCGGGCGGCCAGGCGTGCCAGGGCTCGAGCACGAGGCCCTGGATCTGGCCTGGCACGGGGCCGGGCGACTCGACGAGGCCGAACGCGGCGAGCACGAGGACGCGGCCTCCCGGCAGCCGGACGAGCGCGGGCGCCGCGGCGAAGAGCGACGGATCCGGCGGGTCGAGCGCCAGGGTCGGCTCGACCGGGACGAGCGTCGGGCAAAACCCCGACGGCGCACCGCCTGCGCCGCCCGCGCCGGTGCCGGTCCCGGTGCCCGTTCCGGTCCCGGTGCCGGTCCCGGTGCCGGATCCACCGGCGCCATCGGGCTCCGCGCCCGGCAGGGGCAGCGAGCCGCGCGCCCCGCAGGCGGCCATGGCGAGCGCGAGCGCACCCGCTGCGATCAGGTTCCAGGAGGTGCCGACGGCCCGGTCTCGCATGAAGCGATGATGCACCGTTTGCGGGCCGCCGGGGAGCGGGATGTGAGGACCCCGAGGTTCGACGGTTCGCGCTCGAATCGTTGTCGATTCCGCGCCTGCCTCCGCCGGCGGGGCTTCCCAGCGCGCGCCGCCTGAGGCTATCGTGCTCGGAGCCCTGATGACCCCCGAGCCGCACCTGGAGGAGCCCGCGCCTCGAGCACGGCGCGGACGCCCCGATTTCGCCGTCGACCGACCCCGGGGGGGCGCGGGCCCGGCGCTCCGGCGCTTGATCGCCGCATTCGACCGCGTGACCGTCGCCATGCTCGCGGTCGGGCTCGCGACCATCGGCGCCGTTCGCTGGTCACAGCGCGTGATCTCGGACACGCTGACGGCGCGCGAGGCCGAGCTCTCGCTCACGGGCCGGATCCAGCAGCGGGTCACGGTCGCCCACCTCTGGTTCGAGGAGGCGCGCGCCGGCGACGCCACCATCGATCTCGATCGCGACGTGTACGCCCTCATCGACGACGCGCTGGCCGCGGCCCGCGCCGTGGCCGAGGGCGGCGAAGCGCACACCGGGCTGCGCGCGCCCGGGCTCGACCCGGATGACGAGGAGCGGCGCGCCGCGCTCTCCGCCTTGACGGAGAGCATCCAGAGGTGGCGGGCGCTCACGGAGACGCGGCGGAGGGCGCGCGATCGGGAGGGCGACACCGGAGCGGCGCTGGACCAGGCGTATGATGCGCTCTTCCAGGAGATCCTCTCGCGGGCGGGCGTGGTCGAGCGGGGCGTCACGGCGGCGCTCGTGCGCGATCGGCGCAAGGTCGGGTGGATCAACGACGGCATCGTGCTCGGCCTGCTCGTCCTGATCGCGGGCGTGACCCGGCTCGTGCTGCGCCACAAGCGGGGGATCGAGGCGAAGAACGCGGAGCTCGAGGCGCGCGTCCGCGAGCGCACGCAGGAGCTCCGCCTCTCCATGGAGGCCGCCGAGGCGTCCAGCCGGGCCAAGAGCGAGTTCCTCGCGAACATGAGCCACGAGATCAGGACGCCGATGAACGCCGTCATCGGAATGACCGGGCTCCTGCTCGACACCCCGCTCGCGGCCGAGCAGCGCGAGCTCGTCGAGACGATCCGCACGAGCGGCGACGCGCTCCTCACGATCATCAATGACATCCTCGATTACTCCAAGATCGAGGCGGGCATGATGGAGCTCGAGCGGGTCGCGTTCGACGTGCTCGATTGCATCGAGGAGACGCTCGAGCTCGTCGCGCGTTCCGCCGCGGACAGGGGGATCGAGCTCGCCTCCTCCATCGCCGAGGGCACGCCGGGCGCGGTGATCGGCGACGTCACCCGCGTGCGGCAGGTGCTCGTGAACCTCCTCGGCAACGCGGTGAAGTTCACCGAGAGGGGCGAGGTCGTCGTGTCCGTGAGCTCCAGGCCCGCGCCCGGCGGCCGCGTCGAGCTCCATTTCGCGGTGAAGGACACCGGCGTCGGGATCCCGCGCGAGCGCCTGGATCGCCTCTTCCGATCGTTCAGCCAGGTCGACGCGTCCACGACGCGCCGCTATGGCGGTACGGGCCTCGGCCTCGCGATCTGCAAGCAGCTCTGCGAGGCGATGGGCGGCTCCATCCGCGTCGAGAGCGCGCCGGGCGAGGGCTCGACGTTCCATTTCACGGTCGTCGTCGACCGCGCCGGCGACGCCCCGCCCCGCCCGCACCGGCGCGGCCCCGCGCCGCGGCTCGAGGGGATGCCCGTGCTCATCGTCGACGACAGCGACACGAGCCGGCGCGTCCTCTCGGAGCACGTGGGGCGCTGGGGGATGGTGCCGCGCTGCTTCGGCTCGGGCCGGGACGCGCTCGAATGGCTGCGGGGCGGCGGGCCGCTCGCGGCGGCGGTGCTCGACATGCAGATGCCGGGCATCGACGGCCGCGAGCTCATGATCGAGCTCCGGAAGCTCGCGGCGTACGCGGACCTGCCCGTGATCATCCTGAGCTCGTCCGCCCAGCGCACCGACCTCGGCCCCGACGCGGGCGCGGAGCGCGCCGCGGTCCTCACGAAGCCGGTCCGCGCCTCCCGCCTCTTCGATCTGCTCATGCAGCTCTGCGCCGGATCGCGCCCGGACCCATCGAGCCGGCCCGCCCCGCCGAGCCTCGATCCGGGCCTCGCGGCGCGCCGCCCGCTCAGCATCCTGCTCGTGGAGGACAACACCGTGAACCAGCGCGTCGCGCTCGCGGTGCTCGCCCGCATGGGCTACCGCGCCGACCTCGCCGCGAACGGCCTGGAGGTGCTCGCCGCGCTGCGCCGCCAGAGCTACGACGTCATCCTGATGGACGTCCAGATGCCTGAGATGGACGGGCTCGAGGCGACGCGGCGGCTCCGCGAGGAGCTCCCGCCCGAGCGCCGGCCGTGGATCATCGCGATGACGGCGAACGCCATGGAGAGCGACCGGCACGCCTGCATTCACGCGGGAATGGACGACTATCTCCCGAAGCCGATCCGGCCTGCGGCGCTGACCGAGGCGCTCACGCGGGCGGTCCGCCGCCGCGCGGCCGGGGCGCCCGCCGCCGCTCCGGAGCCGGCGCTCGACGCGGCGGCGCTGGAGCACCTCTGCGCGCTGGGTCTCGTGGAGGACCTCTCGAAGACCTATCCGGAGGACGTCGCCGCCGTGGCGGAGGGCCTCGCCGACGCGGTGGCGGCCGGCGACGCCGAGGCGGTGGAGATCGCCGCCCACACGCTGAAGGGCAGCAGCGCGACGATCGGCGCGTTCCGCGCGGCCGCGCTCTGCGCGGATCTGGAGCGGGCGGCGCGCGGCAAGTCAATGGCAATGGCCGGCGAGATCCTGACGGAGCTCCGCGCCGAGCTCGATCGCGTCGGCCGCGCGCTGGTCGAGGCGGCCCGGGCCGGCGGCGGCCCTTTCCGATGACGAGACGCGCCGGCGTCAGCGCGCGCGGCGCCGGGCGAGGGCGGCGAGGGCGAGGGCGAGGAGGAGCGCGCCGCCGTGGGCGGGGGGGGCGGCGAGCCGGCAGCCGCAGCCGTCCTCGCCGGGGGAAGGGGAGGCGGGCGCGCTGCCGCCGCCGCCCTCGCCGGGGCGGTCGACGCATTGGCCGGCCTCGCACGCCTGCCCGTCGGGGCAATCGGTGTCGATCGCGCATTCGGGGCAGGGGCCGCCGTCGCACGGGGCGGGAGGGGGGACCGTCACGGTGGTCTCGGCCTCCTCCATCAGGTGGCCGAAATGCGGGGGGGCCACGTCCTCCAGCGGGTTGCCGTGGCCGTCCTCGGTCCAGCCCTTCGCGTCGACGAGCGCGCGCCAGGAGCGGCGGTAGATCAGGCGGGCGCGGACCGACACCTCGCCGCCGGCCTCGGGGGGTTGGAACGTGTAATGCGTCGCGTCCGCGGTCAGCGCGGGGATGCGGGTGTCGAACGTGATGCCGGCCGCGTCGGTGAAGAAGGTCGGCCCGGCGCCGGAGGCGTCGTGGTTCACCTTCGCGTAGAGCTTGCCGGGGAGGCCGGCGTAATAGCCCTGCGCGGGATCGCCGACGCCGCCGAGGTCGTGCACGGTCTGATCGCCCGTCGCCTCGAGCGGCGCGCCGTCGGGGCCCACGGCCTCGACGACCAGGATGACGTTGCGGATGGTCACGCCGGTCGGGACGTGGTGGCCGGTGAGGTCGTTCGTGACCGTGACGTCCACCGCGAGGGAGCCCCCGGCGAGGGCGGCGGCGAGCGAGAGGGTGACCGCATTATCGAGGTATTCAGGCGTGGTCCCCGCGATGGCGTGCGACCGGACGTCGCCGGCGGGGCGGCCCAGCGAGGCGGGGAGGGTGTTGCAGGCGTCGGGGGCGCCGGTCGCGGGCATGTGGCAATCGACGCAGGTGGCGCGCATCGGGGACGCCGGATCGGCGTAGGGCGTCGCGAGCCATTCCAGGTAGGTCGGCTCCGAGATGACGCCGTCGGGCTCCTCGAAATCGCCGTCCTCGTCGGGATCGTTCTTGTCCTGGTGGCAGGCGGCGCAGACGGCCGCGGTGAGCTGGGGCTGGTACGAGGAGCGCATCTCCCCCGAGGAGGAGTAGGTCGTGTCGCCGAGGACGCCGTATTGCACCTGGAAGCCCTGGGGGCGGGTGAGCGTGACCACGCCCGGCCAGATGCCGGGGAAATTGGGGCGGGTCTCGTCGATATTGGCGATCTTGTGGCAGATCTCGCAGCTCACGCCGTGGAGCATGCCGGCGGTGGGCACGGCGAGCGGGCCGAGCGGGCCGTAGGGGGACTCGACCCAGGGCTCGGGCTGGTGGCAGGAGGCGCACTCGGAGGCGGGGTTCGAGGCGGCGAGGACGGAGTCGCGGGTATAGACGAAGCCGCCCATTCCGCCGGGGGTGCCGCTGCCGTCGTAGGTGTCGTAGACCCACGTGTTGAGGCCGGCCTGCGACATGGGCGAGGGGAGCCAGGCGTCGAATTGATCGGGGTGGCACATGGCGCACGCGCCGGGAGGGACGAACGCGTACGAGGGGTCGTCGGCCTGGGGGACGCGCTCGAGGAGCAGATCGACGCCGGCGGCCGGGGCGGTGACCGCGGCGCCGGCGTTGAAATAGCCCTTCATCGCCGCGACGACGACCACGTCGCCCGACGCGGCGGGCAGATCGAAGGCGCCCGAGGCGTCGGCGGTGGTCTCCACCGCGGAGGCCTGGACGCTGACGCGCGCGCCGGGCAGGGCGGCGAGCGTCTGCGCGTCGCGGGCGGTGCCCGAGACCTGCGCGCCGGCGGGCGGCGCGAGCAGCGCCGCCGAGAGGCCGGCGGCGATTGCGTGGAGGGAGGCGGCGCGGGCCGGCCCGAGCCTTGAATAAGTCATGCGTGGCTCCTTGCCCGGGCCGATCCCGGCGCGTCTTTCGTGATCAGCCGCGCTCCTCCAGCTCGATGGCGCGCGGGAAGAGGACGTTGGTCTCGAGGTGGATGTGCAGGTGCAGGTCCGCCTCCAGGTCCGCGAGCGCCTCGTAGAGGGCGCGATAGCTCGGGCAGCCGTCGGCCGGCGCGGTGTAGCCGCCGCTCGCTTCGCGCAGCACCCGCAGGACGACGCCCACGGCCTCGTGCTCGACGTTCATCATCCGGATGGGGTTCTGGACGGTGCGGAACGGCGGCATCGGCGGGAGCGCGCCGTCGCGGGTGGCCTCCGCGAGCGCGAGCACGTAGGGAAAGAGGACGCGCTCCTCCTTCGCGAGGTGCGGGACGAGATCGTCGCGGAGCGATTCGAATGCGGCGCGGACGCGGTGGAGCTCGGGGTGGCGGCCGCCGTGCACGGCGCACACGCGCCCGAGCAGGAGCTCGATCCGCGAGAGCGACTCGCGGGTGAAGGAGTGATGGATCTCGACGAGGTGCGCCACGAGATCCTCGAGCGGGCGGGTGCGCCAGTCGGCCGCCGGCGTCGAGGCGGGCTCGGCCTCCAGCGAGCGGAGGACGTCCTCCAGCGGGACGCCCGCCGCGGCGCATGCCTCCGCGAGCGTCTGCTGGCCGCCGCAGCAGTAATCGATGCCCACTTTCTCAAAGATGCGAAACGCGCCGGGCAGCTCTGCGGCCAGCTCTCCGATGGATTTCGCGGTGTCGATCGTCATGGTGCTCTCCTCGTTCTCTCCCTCGCAAAGGTTGATTCTCACGGTTGCGAACGGCCGGCTGCCGTCCGGGCGGGCTCGGGCGCTGGACGGGCGGCCGGGCGGCCGCGCGGCTCATAGGCGCAGAGGGGATCCTCGGCGAGGTAATCGCCGGTGAGGGCGAAGGCCCGCGCGCGGGAGCCGCCGCAGACGCGGCGGAATGGGCAGACGCCGCACTTTCCGCCGAGCGCGTCGGCGTCGCGCAGCGCGGTGAAGAGCGGGTGACGGCGGTACACGTCCGCGATGTTGTCCGCGCGGACGTCGCCGGCGCGGAGGGGCAGGAACCCGCTCGGAAAGATCTCGCCGCGGTTCGAGACGAAGACGAAGCCCGAGCCGTCATTGATGCCGCGGGGCCCGCGGACGAGGCCGGCCTCGTCGACGTCCGAGAGCACGCCGATGGCGCCGCGGCCGGCGCGCCGCTCGAGGAGGACGCGCCGGAAGTGCGGCGCGGCCGTGGTCTTCACGTCGAAGGGCGCCGAGGCCGCGACGTCCGCGAGCTGGCCGAGGATCTGCTCGATCTCCGCCGGGCCGAACAGGAGCGAGCGGCCCGCGCGGCCCGTCGGGACGACCAGGAAGACGCTCCAGAGCGCGGCGCCGACGCGCGCGACGAGGTCCGCCATGGCGCCGATCGTGCCCCGGTTGTGCGGGCCGGCGGTGGTGTTGACCTGCACCTCGAGGCCGATCTCGCGCGCGTCCCGGAGGATGCGCAAGCTCTGCGCGAAGCTGCCCGCGACGCCCCGGAACGCGTCATGCGTCGCGGCGTCGGCGCCGTCCACGGACACGGCGAGGCGCGACAGGCCGGCCGCCTTGAGCTGCACGACGAGGTCGCGGGTGAGCAGCGGCGTGCCCGAGGGCGTGACGGCCATGGTAAGGCCGCAATGGACGCCGTGCTCGACGAGCTCGACGAGGTCCGGCCGCTTCGCCGGGTCGCCGCCGGTGAGGACGGCGAGGGGGGTGCCCATCGCGGCGATCTGCGCGAGCAGCCGCTTGCCCTCGGCGGTGGTGAGCTCCTCCGGATCGCGCCCGGTGGTCGCGCAGGCGCGGCAGTGGGCGCACGCGAGGTCGCAGGCCTGCGTCACCTCCCATATCGCGAGGAATGGGGCCTGGTCGAAGCCTGCCGGCGGCGCCTTGCGCCTGAGGGGGTCGGCGGCTCGGGGGGAGGAAGGGATCATGCCTCCCGAGGCTCCAGCATCCGGCGTGCCGGTCGGCGGGCCGACAGCCGATGCGGGGGATGTGGAGGCGGGAGAGCGGAAGCCGGAGGAGAGAGAAGAGAAAATTACAGGGAGACGGGGAGGCGGGGAGACGAGAGAGGAAAGGATCAGAATTTTCTAGAGCACCGATCAGGTTGACCGCAAGGGCGCAAGCGACGCGAGGATCAGAACAAAATCTTCTTGTCCTTGCGTCCCTTGCGCCCTTGCGGTCTCTCGAATCTCGCGCTTTTCAGGTCTAGAGCCGGAGGTGCGCGCCGCCCACGAGGATCGCGGCCGCGAGGACGCTCGTCGCGACGAGCCCCCAGCCGACGCGGCGGAGCCCGGTGGGCGCGGGCGGTGCGGCGGCGAGGGCGAGGGCGAGGGCGGTCATTGGAATGGCGGACAGGGCCGCGGAGGGCGGCCCGATGCCCAGCGCGAGGAGCGCGGGCGGGAGCCCGGCGGCGGCGGCCGCGGGGAGGATCCGGCGGAGCGCGGGGATCGGGCGCCGGGCGTGCGCGATGACGGAGCGGACGGCGAGCGTCGAGCTCGACAGCGAGAGGCACCACGCGGCCCAGGCCCACCAGGCGAGGGGCGCGGGCACGCCGGCGGCGAGCGCGACCGGGAGCGCGGCGCCGGAGAGGGCCGCGGCGGCCGCGATCTCGCCGGGGGCGGTGCGCTCCTGATCGCGCGCGGCGAGCAGCGTGACCGCGGCGCCGAGGGCGACGGGCGCGAGCGCGGCCACGCGCGCGGCGGCGGGGGAGAGGGCGAGGCCGAGCGCGCCGAGGATCGCGGCGCGGGGGCCGTCCT
>CAYQYG010000317.1:0-10858 GCA_964421485.1 uncultured Polyangiaceae bacterium
CAGATCGACCGCTTCTTCGATGGGCTCGGCTCCGCGGGTGGTTAACGCGCATGGGCCCGAGGAGGGGCCCCCCAGACTGGGCCGATCCCCCCGAGCGAGCCGCCGTATTCCGGATCTCCGCGAGCGCATCGGCACGATAACCCCGCCCCCTCCGCCGCGTAGGGGGGGAGGCGGGACCCGGTCTGGGGGGCCCCTCCTCGGGCCCCGGGGCCGGACGCCGTCGCCCGCCCCGACCTCGGATCCACCACGGCTCAATGGCGCCCGACCGCCAGGAACGACCCCGTGGACTGCGACGCGAGCCCCGAACCTCGGTCATACGCGAGCCGTCCCCGGACCCAGGTCTGGTGCACGACCCCGCGCAGCGTCCGGCCCGCATAGGGCGTGAGCTTGTGGCGGTGGCGGATCCCCGCGGGCTCGACCGTGAACGACGCCGCGTCGTCCCAGATCACCACGTCGGCATCATACCCGGGCGCGAGGCGCCCTTTTCGATCCGCGAGGCCTGCGAGGCGCGCGGGGCCCTCGGCGTTCCAGGCGAAGATTCGATCGAGGCCGTGCCCGCGCTCCGAGGCGAGCGTCCAGAGCACCGAGAGCCCGAGCTGGAGGCCCGCGATGCCGCCCCAGGCGCCGAGGAAATCGCCCGTGTCCAGGCGCTTCAGCGCGGGCGTGCACGGGGAGTGGTCCGAGACCACCATTCCGATCGTGCCCTGCTCCAGACCCTCCCACAGCAGCTCTCGATTGCCCCGCTCGCGGATCGGCGGGGCGCACTTCAGCGGCGTCGCCCCGTCGGGCACGTCCTCGGCGGCGAACGTGAGGTAATGGAGGCAGGTCTCGGCGGTGATGGGCACCCCATCGGCCTGCGCGGCCGCGAGCAGGGGAATGGCCGAGGCGCTCGAGAGGTGCACGATGTGCGCGGGGCAATGGTGCTTCCGGGCGAGATCGATGACCATCGCGATGGCCTCGTCCTCGGCCGCGCCGGGGCGGGAGCGGAGGTAGGTCTTGTAATGGCGCGGATCGGCGCCCTCGGCGGCGAGCGCGCGCTCGGCGGCGTCGAGCTGGGCAGGGGCCTCGGCGTGCACGAGGAGGGTCATGCCGAGGTCCCGCAGGACGGGCATCGCGGCGTCCAGATCCGCACGACCGACGTGGGGGAACTCGTCGACGCCGGAGGGGCACAGGAAGCACTTCGCGCCGGGGGCGCCGAATTCGTGGAGCCCCGCCAGCTCGGGCGCATTGCCGGGGACCACGCCGCCCCAGAAGGCGACGTCGACGTGGAGCTGGCCCTCTCCATCCAGCGCGGCGAGCTTCTGCTCGGCGGCGGCGCGGGACGTGGTCGCGGGGATGCAGTTCAGCGGCATGTCGACGACCGTCGTGATGCCGCCTGCGGCCGCCGCCTCGGTCGCGGTGCGGAACCCCTCCCATTCCGTGCGCCCGGGCTCGTTGATGTGGACGTGGCTGTCGACCACCCCGGGCGTGACCAGCAGGTCCCCGGCGTCGATGACGCGGCCGGCGCCGGGATCGAGATCGACCGCGGTGACGGCTGTGATCCGGCCGCCGTCGACGTGAAGGGCCGCAGGCGCGAGCCCGGTGGGCAGGAGCACGCGGCGGCCGCGGATCACGAGATCGGCCATGGAGCCCTCACTGATCCGCGAAGCCGCGGATGATCTTGACGAGCTCGGTGACCACCTCGGGCTTGTTCACGAGGTCGGGGTTCGCGGGCATCACGGAGGATTTGCCCACGGCGGCGCCGCCCTCGAGGATGGCCTTCCGGATGCTGTCGTCGGTCGCGACCTTCTGCCACGCGGGGTCGTGGTAGTTCCTGGGCTTGGGGTTGAGCGCGCCGGCGGAGGAGCCGTCGCCGCGGCCCTCGGCGCCGTGGCAGGGGGCGCAGCGCTCGGTGAAGACGGCGCGCGCCTCCTCGGCGGGGCTCGCGTAGACCTTGGCGGGCGCCGTCGCGGCGGGGACGTCGGCGGGGCCGGGGGCGGTGATGTCGGCGCCCTGCGCGATCCAGGCGCCGAGCAGGCGGCGCTCGTCGTCGGTCATCTGCGTGAGGTTGCCGAGCGGCATGGTCTTCGTCAGCACGGAGCGCACGAGCGCTCGCTCGGCGTAGTCCTGGAGGCGCTCGGGGGTGTCGAGCATCACGCCGAGCGGCGGCGACGTGAACGAGGGGTTCGTGGGGGCCTCGGCGTGGCAGGTGACGCAGCGCAGCTGCACGATGGTCTGCGCGGTCGCGAACGAGACCGGGGGGCCCTCCGCGAGCGCGGGATCGATCGCCATCGCCCTCGGGGACGTGAGGATCGCGACGCCCGCGAGCGCGGCGGCGGTGCCGGCGAGCACGGCGGGGTGCGCGCGCGCGCGGAGGCTCATGACGTGCTTCGCGCCCGCGCCCGCGACGAGGAGCAGCCCGAGCACCGCCCACGGCCGCGGGCTCCCGTAGAGCGCGGGGAAGTGGTTGGAGAGCATCGTGAAGAGCACGGGCAGCGTGAGGTAGTGGTTGTGCGTCGAGCGCTGCTTGGCGCGCGCGCCGTACGACGTGTCCACCGGCCGGCCCTCGGCCGTGGCCGCGAGCATGTGCCTCTGCGCCGGGATGATGCGGAAGAACACGTTGGAGGCCATCACGGTGCCGAGCATCGCGCCGACCTCCAGGAATGCCGCGCGCGGCGTGAAGACGCGCGAGAGCCACCACGCGGCCGCGATCGTGAGGCCGAGGCCGACCACGCCGAAGACGCGGCCGTCGCGCGCGATCGGGGTGCGGCAGAGCAGGTCGTAGACGACCACGGCGCCCGCGATGAGGCCGAGGCTCAGGCCCACCGCGGACGCGTGCGAGAGCGGCGAGCCGGCGTCGGTGAGCATCGCGCGGCCGCCGAGGTAGTAGACGATGACGAGCAGCAGGAAGCCGGTGATCCAGGTGGTGTACGACTCCCATTTGAACCAGTGGAGCTTGGCCGGGAGCGCGTCCAGCGACCTGCGCTTGACGACCTCGTAGAAGCCGCCGCTGTGCGCCATCCAGAGCTCGCCGACCACGTCGCCGGGCAGGTCGCGGTCGCCCTTCCGGAGCTGGCTGTCGAGCCACATGAACAGGAACGAGTCGCCGATCCACATGATGGCGGCGACCACGTGGGCCCACCGGACGAGGAGGTTCAGCCACTCGTGAACGACGGGGCTCATCGGTGGCAAAGGACTCTAGCGGCGTCGCTCATCGAGGGGAAGGGCGGCGCTCGCCCGCGCGCCCGGCGCCGGGTCGCCCGCGGGGCTAGGCCGACATCGAGAGCTTCTTGTGGCCGCTCTCGAAGCAGACCTCGATCTTCGTCCCCTCGACCTGCGTGACCACCCCCTTGCCGAACTTGGCGTGCTCGATGAGCGCGCCCTTCTGGTACTTCGAGGTGACCGCGTAGGGCGTGAACGCCGCGCCCTCGTTCTTCGCCATGTGCTCGGCCCAGGTGAGCTCGGGCTCGGGCGGCTTCTGGCCGAAGGGGCCGCCGCCGCCGCTCGGGTAGTCGCGATCCTTCGGCCTGTAGCTGACCTGCTTCCCGCGCTTGATCGACATCCGGGCGGCATCCAAGTGCAAAACGGCCCTGCCGTCAATCGCCGCCGCCGCCCGCGCCTTGGGCCGCCCATGTCCTGGGAGGCCTGGCCCCTGTCCTGGGAGGCAAAATTTGTGTCCCGGCCTACGCCCTTCTCGCGCGCCCCGCCGCGCGCGCCGCGCTGCCGAGGATCCGGTAGAACGTCAGCCACAGGACGAGCCCCGCGCTCAGCGAGTACGTCGCGCGCATCGCGAGAGAGGGCGAATCCGTGCCCGCGAGCAGGCCGTGCGCCGTCGCCAGCCAGAACATCGGAAACGACGCGACGTGCAGCAGCCGCCACGCGCGCGGCCCGAGCCGCTTCCTG
Source organism: uncultured Polyangiaceae bacterium (assembly GCA_964421485.1). GTDB lineage: Bacteria > Myxococcota_A > Polyangia > Polyangiales > Polyangiaceae > CAYQYG01. The sequence continues at coordinate 3,883 of CAYQYG010000317.1, forward strand.
AGCCCGAAGCTCAGGTGCACCGCCGCCCCGAGGTACCCCGCGACGACGCCGAGGCCCACCGCGAAGGGTCGATACGGGGAGAGGAACGGCACCAGCACGTCCAGCAGATCGAACCGCACGAACCGGTCGAAGACCAGCGCCGCCCCGTGCGCCGCGACGAGCGACAGCGAGACGGACGAGAGCCATCGATGAATTTCGACGCCCTGCGCCCGTCCGAGCCACCGATCTCCGGCCGCCGTGGAGAGGAGCAGGCCGAGCAGGACCTCCAGCGTCACGCCGAGGTACGCGGTGATGCCCGAGGCCCTCGACAGATACCAGAAGGCGTGCCCCTCCGGCCGCTCGATGCCGGTGGTCAGGAGCCCGGCCCTCGCGCCGATCGTGCCGAGCAGGACAAGGAGGGCGATCCCCACGCCCGCGCCCTGGAGGATCCGTTTACTCATCGCACACCTCGAGATCGCCCACGACCTGCACCGAGCCCTCGCGCGTGACCAGCACCCCGGCCGTGCGCGGCTGCCCCTCCAGGAACCGCCGGCCCCTCCGGGAGCCCAGGAGGAACACGCATTTCGCGAGCACGTCCGCGAGCTCCGCCGAATCCGCCAGCACGGTGGCCTGCGCCAGATCGGACGCCGCCGGGCGCCCGGTGCGCTGATCGATGAGGTGATGGCATTCGTGCCCGCCCGCGCTCCATCGCCGCCGGTTCGGCGCGCTGGTCGCGACCGCCCGGTCCCGGGCTCTCAGCGTCAGGACCACCCGCTCGGCGTCGAACGGATCCTCGACGTCCACCAGCCACCCCTCGCCGGAGGAGGGGTCGTCCCCCCGGAGGACCGCATCGCCGCCCGCGTCGACGACCCCGGGGCAGGGCAGCATCCGCGCCGCCTGATCCGCCGTCCATCCCTTGATGAGCCCGCCGAGATCCAGGCGCACGTGCGCCGGCCGATCCACCTCGCGCGCCGCCTCGTCGAGCGTGACCTCCCGCAGGCTCGCCGGAGGAGGCGGCTCGCCCGGCGGCCCTCCCCGATCGAGCGCGCCGAGCGCGAACGGCCGGTCATAGCCCGCCGCGCACAGGGCAGGACCGATCGCGGGATCGAACAGCCCCCCGGTGAGCTCCACGTATCGCCGCGCTCTCCTCAGCGCCTCGAACATGGGCTCCGAGACCACGGTCCGGCCCGATCCACGATTGAGGTGCGCGAGCTCGCTGTCCGCACGGAACCGGCTGAACCGCCGCTCGGTATCGGCGAACAGGCGCGCGATGCGCTCGCCGAGCTCGTCCATCGCCGGATCGTCGAGCGACGGAGCCACGACGGAGACGTCGGTGCCCATTGCGCGGAACGTGATCATCACGAGCTCCTGGTCCGGATCCGATATTTTCTCGCCGGACGGGAGGTCGGAGCAGGTCGAGCGACCTGGTCGCGGGACGGCGCCGGCCTGGCCGCACCCTGGGGCGCCGGCACGGCCGCCCCGTCCGGCGGCCGATCGCTGGCCCAGACGTAGGGCGGCGCGGCGGCCGCCACGGCGCGCGCGGGCTCGCCCGGCGGCTCCGCGGCCTCCCCGGCCTCTTCTGCCGTCCCCGCCGCGAGCCAGGCCGCGGTGTACACGACCCCCAGCGCCGCCGCGATGTAGAGCTTCCATTCCGAGCCGGAGAGATCGAGCCGGGGTGCCGGTCGCGCTGCGACCCTGTCCTTGCGCTCAGTCGTCATCGTCGTCGTGCTCCTCGCGCTCGTGGTGCCTGCCGTGCTCGCGCTCCTCGTGCTCCTCGTGTCTGGCCCGCGGAGCCGGCTCACCCGGGGCCTCGGCCTCGGGCGCCGGCTCCGGATTGACCGCAGGCGGCTCCGCGGGCTGCACCGGGGCAGGCGGCTCCGCGGGATGCACCGGGCCCGGCAGGCCTGCGGGCGCGGCCGTGCCTGCGGGCGCCGTCGCCGGCGCCATCGCGATCTCCTCCGGCCTGGGCGCGGCCGAGCCGGCCGGCGCCGTCGCCGGGGACGGCTCGGCGGGCGGCGCGGATCTCCGAGGGCCGATGTAGCCGAGCAGCGCGCCGAGGGTGACTCCTGCGGCCAGGGTGAGGGCGGCCGAAGCCGCGGCGATGGCGAGGCCCTTGCGGGCGGGGGGATTGGGTTCCTGGGACACGAGCGCCTCCTTCACCGAGCAGCATGCACCTCCGGCCTTGGAGGGACATGAGCGATTCATGAGAACTTTCTCAGGAACGCCGTTCGCCACCGCCCCCGCGGAGCAGATCGTCATTGTGATCGATTGGCCACACAGGTATCCTCGCGACGACTCGTTCCGAGTCAGGAGGCAGGGAGAGCACATGCGGAGAGAGCAAGATCCGAGAGGAAATGAACGAGGCGCCGCCCGGCGCGCCGCCGCTTCGATGGCCCTCCTCGCCCTCCTCCTCCTCCCCGCCTGCGCCCCCGTCGACGTGGAGGGCGACTGGAGCGGCACCTGGCGCACGCCGCTCGACGCCTACTCGGGCACTTTGTCGATGAGCCTGACCCAGGACGGCGACAGCTTCGAGGGCACCTTCGAGCTCGACGGCACCGCCTGCGTCGGCGAGGGGTCCGTCACCGGGACGATCGACCGCCGCCAGTTCAATGCGACCCTCAAGAACGGCATCGGCGGGGAGATCGTGCTCGACGGGGACGTGAACGCCGATTCCACCAAGATCTCCGGTGATTTCGAGGTCACCGGCGGCTTCTGCGAGGACGCGAAGGGCAGCTTCGAAGTCGAGAGCTGAGCAGCCCCGGGGCTGCCTCCGTGCCCGTCTCCGCGCCCGTCTCCGCGCCCGTCTCCGCGCCCGCGCCCGCCTCCGCGCCCGCCTCCGCGCCCGCGCCCGCCTCCGCGTCCGCGCCCGTTCCCCGCCTCCGCCTCTCGCTGAGCCTATCGGTCCACCCTGTCTGTCGGGTATAGGTCCGATCGATGGAGCTCCGCCCCCTGCGCCGCCTGTCCCCCGCCCTCCTCGCCGCCCTCCTCGGCTGCGAGGCCGCCACCCCCTCGACCCCGCCTGCGCAGCTCGCGCCGCCGCCGGCCTCCGCGGCCGCCGTCGTGCCGGCCGCGCTGTCGAAGGCGCCTCAGGCCCCCGCGGCGCCGGCCGCGCGCTTCCCGGCCGGCTGGCCTCACCCGGAGCGCCCCGATCGCGTGCGCGGCGCGGGCATGGTCACGAGCGCCGCCACGCTCGCCTCCAGGGTCGGCGCGGACGTCCTCGGCGCGGGCGGCAACGCCGTCGACGCGGCCGTGGCCACGGCGTTCGCGCTCGCCGTCGTCTACCCCTCGGCCGGCAACATCGGCGGCGGCGGCTTCATGGTCGCCCGCGTCGGCGGCAAGGAGCACGCGCTCGACTTCCGCGAGACCGCGCCCGCCAGGGCCACCCACGACATGTTCAAGGGGAAGGACGGCAAGCCCACCGAGGGCTCGCAGGTCGGTCACCTCGCCGCCGGCGTGCCGGGCAGCGTCGCCGGCCTCTGGGAGGCCTACCAGAAGCTCGGATCCAAGAAGAAGACCTGGGCCGAGCTCGTCGCCCCCGCCATCAAGCTCGCCCGCGAGGGGTTCGTCGTGGACGCCGAGCTCCATCGCGTGACCGGCGCCGCCTCGAAGTGCCTCGCCAGGTTCCCGGCGTCCGCGGCCCTCTACCTGCCGAACGGCGCCCCGCCGCCCGCGGGATCGACGTGGAAATCGGAGGAGCTCGCCGCCACCCTCGATCGCATCGCCGACAAGGGGCCGGCCGGGTTCTACGAGGGCAAGACCGCCCAGCTCATCGTCGACGAGATGAAGCGCGGCAAGGGCATCCTCTCCGCCGCCGACCTCAAGGATTACAAGGCGAAGTGGCGCGAGCCGCTGATCTTCGATTACCACGGCCATCGGATCGCCTCGATGCCCCCGCCCTCGTCGGGCGGCCTCGCCATCGCGATGATCGCGCGCCAGCTCGAGGGCTACGACCTCGCGAAGCTCGGCTGGCACTCGCCCGCGCACGTGCACCTCGTCGCCGAGGCCATGCGCCGCGCCTTCGTCGCGCGCAACCAGGGGCTCGGCGATCCCGATTTCGTCAAGATCCCGGTCGACGAGCTCATGTCGGCGCAATGGGCCGAGAAGCAGCGCGCGACGATCTCGCTCGAGAAGGCCACGCCGACCGCGGAGATCGCCGGCGCCGGCAAGGACTCGGCCGGAAACGGGCCCCACACGACCCATTTCTCGGTCGTCGATGCGCAGGGCGACGCGGTCGCGCTCACCACGACGGTCAACGGCTGGTTCGGGAGCTGCGTGACGGTGGCGGGCGCGGGGTTCGTGCTCAACAATGAAATGGACGACTTCGCGGCCGTGCCCGGGCAGCCGAACCAGTTCGGCCTGGTCCAGGGCGAGGCGAACGCGGTGGCGCCGGGGAAGCGGATGCTGTCGTCGATGACGCCGACGATCGTGACCGGGAAGGACGGGAAGGTGGAGCTCGTGCTCGGCGCGGCCGGCGGGCCGACGATCCTGACCGCGGTGTTCCAGATCCTGTCGAACGTGGTCGATTTCGGCTTCGACGCGACGGCGGCGACCAACGCGCCGCGCATTCACCAGCAGGACTTCCCGGACCAGATCATGGTGGAGAAGGGGGGCCTGCCCGACGACGTGCGAAAGGCGCTCGGCCTGATGGGGCACGAGCTCAAGGACCGGGACCGGATCGCGGACGCGGCGGTGATCGGGCGGGAAGGGGACCTGTTCGTCGGCGCGGCCGAGCCGCGGCGGCTCGGGGCGCTCGCGGTCGGGAGGTGAGGGGCGGCAGCAGCAGGCCGGCTCAGCCGCCGCGCTCCCTTGGGCGCCGCGCCGCCTCGACGAACCGCTTCACCCGCTCGATATCGACGGGGTTCTCGCAGCGGCCGTCCTCCTTGAGGCTCGAGCCGACGATGATCCCGTCGGCGGCCTCGAGGAACGCGGCGGCGTTCTCCTCGGTCGCGCCGCTGCCGACGAGCAGCGGGCGATCGTCGGCGAGCCGCCTGGCCTCGCGGACCTTCTCCAGGTCCGGCGCATTGCCCGTCATCCGGCCGGAGACGATCAGCGCGTCGGCGCCGGAGAAGCGGGTCCATTCGATGTGGGTCGCGAGGTCGATGCCGGGGAAGCGCACCGAGTGCTTCTTGTCGACGTCGGCCAGGATGCGGATGTGCTCGGCGTGCAGGTCCTTGCGGCGGCGCAGGAGGTCCGCGGCGCAGCCCTCGTCCCAGGAGCCGGCCTCCCAGACGCCGGCGCCGGTGAGCATGCAGACGCGGATGAACCGGGCGCCCGCGGCGAGCGCGATGGCGAGCAGCGCCACGCCGCCGTTGTGGACGAGGTTGATCCCCATCGGAATGGGCACGGCCTGGCCGACGGCGCGGGCGACGACGGCGTGCACGGCCACGCTCTCGGGCGGCAGGTGGGGGCCGGCGCGGAACGGGATGTCCCACATGTTCTCGACGATCAGGCCGTCGACGCCGCCCTCGGCGAGCGCGCGGGCGTCGCGGATCGCGTGGTCGATGATGGCGTCGACGCCGTAGCCCGTGTAGCCGGGGGCGCCGGGCAGGGGCCAGCAATGGACCATTCCGATGATGGGGCGGCGGGCGCCGAAGAGGTCGCCGAGGTCCTTGATCTGCAATGAATCGAGGCGAAGCTTCCAGGCAGGGGTCATGGCAGGTCCTGTGCGACGGGATCTCCGGGGCGGTCGGGAGCGCGTCGAGATCGGCCTCGGCGCCAAGCGGCGCGATGCTACCACCTCCCGCGTCCGCATCCGTGATCGTGACCGCGTCCGTGCCCGTGACCGCGTCCGTGTCCGTTCCCGTGCCCGTGTCCGTGTCCGTGTCCGTGTCCGTTCCCGTGTCCGTGCCCGTGCGGCCGGCGCCGAGGGCAAGCCGGCGCAGGGCAGGACCGAGCAAGGCTGATCCCGGGCGCGCCGCGGGTCTGATCGAGGCGGAGCCCCAGGATCGCGGCTCTCCGGAGATCCAAGCCCCCCTCCTCAGGCCATGACGGTGACCATGCCGAGCAGCGGCTCGGCGAGCGCCGGGTCGCCCTCGATGGTGGCCCGTTCACGGGCGGTCCGCCGATCGATGCCCTTGGTCCAGAGCCGCCAGGCCGTGTCCGCGTCGATCGTCACGGTGGTGGCGGGCGGCTCGCCCGGCGATCCCGTGAGCTCCCACCGCCCCCCCTCGTGCTGGAGGTGCCACCCCCCGCCCGCCTCGCCCGTGATCTCGATCCGCACGCCCGTCCCGTCGGCCGCGGCCGTGTCCCGGTACGCGTGCGGCGCCCCGCGCAGGAACGTGTCGATCACCGGGTGGAGGTGCCGCCTCCCGGCGAGCCCCGGCCTGCCCACGGCGTCCCGGATCTGCTGCTGGTGGTGCCATTTCTCGGTGTACTCGCGCGCGACGTCGAACCAGAGGGCGGACCACTCCTCGCCCGCCCAGGCGACGCCGAACGGGGTCGCCCGTCCTGGATCGAGCCCCTCGAACAGCTCGGCGACCTGCGGATCGGCCCACTGGAGGAGATCGATGAGCACGCGCGGGCTGATCCGCTTCGCCGCGTTCATCCACGAGGTGTTGAGGACCTGGATGAACGCGACCATGTCCTCGAAGGACCGGATCTCGGGCGCGTCGAGGGGCTGGCCGTCGCGCTGGATGGAGAGGCGCCGGAGCGATCCGTCGAGCAGGTGCGCGACGAGGTCCTTGACGTCGCGCGCCGGGTGGACGGTGGGCTTCGTCCAGTCCCCCGGCGCGAGCGACTTGAGGAGGGAGATCAGGGCCTCGTTGACCTCCCGGAAGAGGTGCACGGTCACGATGGGAGGGAGGGAGCTCACGGCGGCAGTCTACCGTAGCTCAAGTCGATGACCGGACCAGGGTGAAGGGAGCGGAAGCGGGAGCCGGTGGCCGGGAGCGGCTCGGGGCGCGGCGCGGGGGCGGGAGGCGATGGCCGGGAGCGGCTCGGGGCGCGGCGCGGGGGCGGGAGGCGACGGCGGGGAGGGGCTCGGGGTGCGGCGCGGGGG
>CAYQYG010000318.1:0-10847 GCA_964421485.1 uncultured Polyangiaceae bacterium
GTGGCCATGACCGCGAACGAAAGGAGCGCGCCGAAGCAGCGCCGGCCCAATGCCATGCGTGTCCTCCTCAGAGCTCTGCGCGGCATGACAGCCCCTGGAATCCTTGCCCGATGATGGGGGTGAAGCGCACGCTCGAATCGGAGACGCGCACGAGCTTGTATCGCGTATCCAGGATGCCGACGACGATCCCGAGCGCGCCGCCCACCTGGAGGATGCCGTCCGCGAGCAAGAGCCCCAGGCCGGCCGGCTTCGGATCGAGCGTCGCGATCGCCGCGAAGGGGCCGGCGACGGGGAAATACAGCGGCGTCCAGTCGTCGGCCGAGCTGCCGCCGTCCGCCTGGGCGAGGCCGCCGACGAGCGCGGAGGTCAGCCACCCCGCCGAGAGCAGCCCGATGCCGGCGCCGATGAGGCGGCCATTCACGCCGTCGATCATCTGGTACCCTTTCGGGACCGGGACGTCCGGATCCCAGTCGGGGATCACCACCGGCCGCTCCGGGCGTGGGGCCGCCGGGGGCGGCGCCGCGTACGGGGGCGGGTAGCCGTAGGGCGGCGGGTACGGGTAGTAGGGGACGTATTGCGGTGGGTATTGCGGTGGGGGCTGCGGCTGGACCGCCGGCGCCTGCGGCTGCGGCGCGGGGGCCTGCCCGGCGGCGCTCGCGGCCGCGAGCACGACGGGCGCGGCGAAGCTCAGCGCAAACGCGTGCGATAGCTGGCGCCTCACGTGGACCAGGACAGCGATGCCGCGCCCCTGTGTCAAGGGTATTCCCTCGCGAGCGAGGCCGCGCCGCAGGCGACGCGCCGCCGGGGGCCTTGCCAGAGGTGAGGCGCCGGGGGAGAGGAGTCCCATGGCGGACGAAGCGAGGGTCGAGCGGGTGCTGGCGGCGGCCGTGCGCGAGGGCGCGATCGGCGAGGACGCGCCGGCGGCGATGTTCTACGACATGGACGCGTTCCGGGCGGGGCTCGGGGCGCTCGAGGCCGCGTTCCCGGCGGGGACGCTGCACGCGCTCGCGGTGAAGGCGAACCCGCTCGCGGCGATGCTCGCGGAGGCGCGGGCGCTCGGCTTCGGGGCCGAGTGCGCCTCGGAGGCGGAGCTCGAGCACGCGAGGCGCCTCGGCTTCCCGGCGGACCGGATCCTCTTCGACTCGCCGGCGAAGACGCGGCGTGAGATCGCGACGGCGCTGGATGGGGGCGTGACGCTGAACGCCGACAACCTGGACGAGCTCGGCCGGATCGCGGCCCGCCTGGAGGTCGCGCCGAGCCGCTCGCTGATCGGCCTGCGCGTGAACCCCGAGGTGGGCGCCGGGCGCATCACCTCGTCGTCGACGGCGTTCCGGGGCTCCAAGTTCGGGGTGCCGCTCGGGGAGCAGCGCGAGGCGGTGCTGGCCGCGTTCGCCGCGCACCCGTGGCTCCGCGGGCTGCACGTGCACGTCGGCTCGCAGGGCTGCGACGTCGCCCTGATGGTCGCGGGCGCGCGGCGGGCGGTCGAGCTCGCCGCCGAGATCGAGGCGCGCCGGGGCCGGCCGATCGATCTGCTCGACATCGGCGGGGGGCTCCCGATCGATTATACATGCAATGGTAAAGCGCCGAGCTTTTCCGATTACGCGGCGGCGCTCCGCGCGGGCGCGCCGGGGATCTTCGAGGGGCCGTTCCGGATCGCGACGGAGCTCGGGCGCAGCGTGAGCGCGGGCGCCGGCTTCTTCGCGAGCCGCGTGGAGTACGTGAAGCGCGCCGGCGACCACAGGATCGCCGTGATCCACGCGGGCGCGGACCTCTTCCTGCGCGCGGCCTACCTGCCCGAGACGTGGTCGCACCGGATCTCCGCGCACGATCCGCGCGGCGCGCCGAAGCAGGGCCCCGCGGCGCCCTGGGACGTGGCGGGGCCGCTCTGCTTCTCGGGCGATCTCGTGGCCCGGGCCCGCCCGCTGCCCGCCGTGGAGCCGGGGGACCTCGTCGTGGTGCATGACGCGGGCGCCTACACGCTCGCGATGTGGTCCCGTTACAACAGCCGGCGCGCGCCGGCGGTGCTCGGGTACGAGGGCGATCCGCCGCGGCTCCGGCTGCTCAAGGCGGCCGAGTCGCTGGACGACGTGCTGCGCTTCTGGGGATAGCGCCGCCGGCCGGCGCGCTTTCGCGCTGACACCCCTCGCCCGCTCGCATAACCTCGGGGGCCATGCCGCGCCCCCCCCTTCTCTTCCTCGCCCTCTCCGCTCTGGTCGCCGCCGCAGCGGCCGCCCCGACCGGCTGCGCCGACGACGAGCTCGGCTCCGGCGGCGCGCAGACGACCGGCACGCAGACCACCAGCACGCAGACCGGCACCGGCGGCGCGGGCGGCGCGGGCGGCGGCGCGGGCGGCGCGGGCGGCATCCCCGGCGACCTGCTCTGCCCGACCACGTTCACGTTCACCGCGCCCGTGGGCGCGTCCAACGTCCGCATCCCCGGCGAGTGGAACGGCTTCGATCTCGCCGCGGCCCCCCAGATGAGCGGTCCCACCGGCGCGGGCGTCTACACCGCGACGGTCGATCTGCCCCCGGGCCTGCAAGCCTACAAGCTGACCTACGATCTCGCGGGCAACACCGAGTGGGTCCTCGATCCGAGCCAGGGGCGCCGCAAGTACGTGGGCGGCGTCGAGAACTCCGCGGTGAAGGTCCCCGACTGCCGCCTGCCGACGTTCGACGTCGGCTCGAGCCAGGTCACGCGGCCCGCGCCCGGGCAGGGCTCGTATCAGGCCTCGCTCGCGTTCCGCGACGGTATCGAGGGCACGGGCCCGGATCCCGCAGGCTTCCAGGCCACGCTCGAGCGCGACGGCACCTCGCAGCCGCTCGGCGCGCCGGAATTCTCGGTCGACGGGTCGGGCGACGTCACGCTGAGCCTCTCGGGCCTCCCGGACGGCAAGTACCGCGTCGTCGTGCGCGGCAGGACGCAGGGCGGCCGGACCGGGGCGCCGCTCCGCCTGGTCTTCTGGGTCGAGGCGGAGAGGTTCGACTGGAAGGACGCGCTCATCTACATGGTCGTCACCGATCGCTTCCGCGACGGCGATCCCGCGCTGAACCCCGGCCCCACGCCCGACGCCGATCCGCGCGGCGACTGGATGGGCGGTGACCTGGAGGGGCTGCGCGCCGCGATCGCCGACGGCACGCTCGACGCGCTCGGCGTGCGCGCCATCTGGCTGACCCCGTTCCAGACCAACCCGGCGGGCGCCTACCTCGCGAGCGACGGCGTGCACAAGGTGACCGGCTATCACGGCTACTGGCCCGTGAAGGCCCGCGAGGTCGACCCCCGCCTCGGCGGCGAGGCCGCGCTGCGCGCGCTCGTCACGACCGCCCACCAGCACGGCATCCGCGTCCTCCAGGACTTCGTCCTGAACCACGTCCACGAGGACCACGAGTACGTCGCCGCCCACCCCGAGTGGTTCCGCACCGGCTGCGTGTGCGGCACGAACAACTGCGACTGGACCGCCCACGCCCTCGATTGCATGTTCGCCGGCTACCTGCCGGACATCAACCACTCCGTGCCCGAGGCGAACGCCGCGTTCGTGAGCGACGCGATGTACTGGCTCGACGAATTCGATCTCGACGGCCTGCGGGTCGACGCCGTGAAGCACGTGGAGGAGGTCTCGACCCGGAACCTGGCCGCCGAGGTGCGCGAGGGCTTCGAGGCGGCCGGCACGCGCTACTTCCTGATGGGCGAGACGGCGATGGGCTGGAACGACTGCGCCGATCCCTGCAACGACGAGAACTACGGGACGATCGCGAAGTACATCGGCCCGTTCGGGCTCGACGGGCAGTTCGATTTCGTCCTCTATCACGGCGTCTCGTACCGGACGTTCGCCTACGGCCACAAGGGCATGCTGCACGCGGCCTACTGGGTGGAGCACGGCCTCACGAAATGGCCCGCGGGCGCGATCATGACGCCGTACATCGGCAGCCACGACACCGCGCGCTTCGCGACGCTCTCCGACTACCGCGGGCAGGACGCGGCGCACGACATCGGGATCCCGGGCAATCAATGGTCGAACACGGCGGCCGCGCCGGGCGACGCGGAGCCGTACGAGCGCGCGCGGGTGGCGATGGCCTGGCTGCTCGGGCTGCCGGGGGCGCCGCTGCTCTATTACGGCGACGAGTACGGGCAATGGGGCGGGGCGGATCCGAACAACCGCAAGATGTGGCGGCCCGAGGGCCTGCTCACGGCGGACGAGGCGGCCACGCTCGATTTCGTCCGGAAGCTCGGCGCCGCGCGGCAGGCGATCCCGGCGATGCGCCGCGGCGATTACGTGCCGCTCGCCGCGACGGAGGACACGCTCGTGTTCGGGCGGAAGATCGCGGCCGGGCAGGCCGCCGTGGTCGCGCTCACCCGGGCCGCGAGCGCGCAGAGCATCCAGGCGCCGGTCGGCGCGGCGCTGGGGTTCGCGCCCGGCACGGCGCTGCACGACGCGCTCGGCGGGCCCGACGTGGTCGTGCCCGCGGGCGGCACGGTGACGCTCACGGTGCCCGCGAAGGGCGCCCTGGTGCTCGCGCCTTGATGAAGCCGCTTGCCCGCCGCCCGCGGCACGTTAGCTTGGCACCATGATGATGCTCAGCCTCGTCTCGCTCGCGCTCTGGATCTACGAGCTCGTCGTGGTCGCCCGCGTCGTCTCCGGGTGGATCGGGGCCGATCCGGACGGCTCGCTCGTCAAGGCCTTGAAGGCCGCGACCGAGCCCGTCTTCGAGCTGGTCCGGCCGCTCGTCCGCAAGATCCCCGGGCCGATCGACTGGACGCCGGGGATCGTGATCCTCGGCCTCGAGATCCTCCGCCGGATCGTCTGATCCGGCGCCCCGCCGCTCAGCCCGCCGACTTGACCAGCCGCAGCGGCTCGCCCTGCCGCGCGGGCCGCTCGTGCAGCCGGATCTCGGACGCCGCCGGCGCCCTTCGACGCGCGCCCGGCTGGTGCAGCCTCGCCCCGTCCAGGATCGCCTCGCAGAGCGCCCCGAATTCGTAGCCGGCGCCGGCCGCGATCTTGGGCAGGAGGCTCGTCTGCGTCATGCCCGGGAGCGTGTTCACCTCGAGCACGTACTCGTTCTCGCCGCTCGTGACGAGCAGGTCCACCCGCACCGCGCCCGTGCAGCCGAGCGCCCGCGCGGCGCGCTCCGCCAGGTTCAGGACGCCGCGGTAGCGCGCCTTGGGGAGCCGCGCGGGCATGAAGTACTCGGTCATGCCCGGCGTGTACTTCGCCTCGTAGTCGTACATCCCGCTCCGCGGCGCGATCTCGATCGCGCCGAGCACCTCGCCGTCGAGGATGCCGACGTTGATCTCGGTGCCGGCGACGAAGCGCTCGACGATCGCGGTGTCGTCGTACTCGAACGCCTTCTCGAGCGCCGGGCCGAGCTCCGACATCGCGGTCACCTTGGTCACGCCGAGGCTCGAGCCCTCGCCGCACGGCTTCACCACCGCGGGGAAGCCGAACGAGCCGTGCGCGCCCTCGACGTCGCCCTGCGCGTCCGATCGCACCGTGTAGTACGGCGGCGTCGGCACGTTGTGCAGGCGGAACATCTCCTTCGCCTTGAGCTTGTCCATCGCGAGCGCGCTCGCGAGCACGCTCGAGCCGGTGTACGGGATGCGCGCGAGCTCCAGGAGGCCCTGCACGCAGCCGTCCTCGCCGAGCCGGCCGTGCAGGGCGAGGAACGCCACCTCGATCCGCGCGCGCCGCAGCGTGGTCGCGAGCTCCGGGCCGAAGCCGTCGCCGACCGCGATCCGGACGACGTCGTGGCCGCGCTCCTCGAGGGCCTCGGCGATGGCCGCCCCGGAGCGCAGCGAGACCTCGCGCTCACCCGACGAGCCGCCCATGATGACGCCGACCCGCCTCCGGACCTGCCGCTTGTTCATCGAGGATCCTCCGTCGCCCTTCCGCACGCATCCGCGAGCCGCGCCCTGAAGACAGCCCCGCTGCCCCTCGCGTCTCGCCACACCGTTATTTTCGTAATTCGCAAGAACCGAACCAAGCTCATTTCGGCGCGAAATCGCGGTGATCCCGCGGGCCAGCGCGATCCTGCCGCGTGCCGGCGCCCGCGCTCCGTGCGCCTCGCCGTGTCGTGATGCCCACGGCCCATCGAGCCGACCGGGTATCAAGGCCGGCGGCGGAGGTCAACAAAACGGAGGCGTTCGGGTGTATGCTGTCCTCCATGATCGTACACAGACCCTCCTTTCCCTTTTCCTGGTCGCCCCGCTACACGCTGGGCCTCACCCTCGTCTCCGCGCTCGCCCTGGCCGCCGCGGCCGGCGGCGCCTCGTGCAGCGCGGATGACGACAACCCCAACGGCAGCGGGGGCTCCGGCGCGGGCACCGGGCAGGGAGGGGAGGGCGGCAGCCTCTTCACGACCGGCACCGGCGGCGGCTCGCAGCAGCAGGCGCTCCAGATCTCGCCGTCGAACCCGACGCTCGACGTCGAGTACGGCGTGGCGGGGCAGACGGTGCAGTTCACCGCGACCAACCTGGCGGGGCAACCGGTCTCGCCGGTGTGGGCGCTCAACACGCCCGAGGCCGGGACGATCTCGCAGACCGGGCTCTTCACGTCGAACGGCCTCGCGGGCGGCGAGATCCTCGTCGTCGCGACCCTCGGCCAGGACAGCGCGCAGACGACGCTGTCGATCCGCCTGCACATCGGAGAGAACCCGGGCGGGATCTCGCCGGGCGATCAGGGCACGCTCACGGGCGGCGGCGGGCAGACCGACGCGGCCTGGAACATCGTCTACCCGTACAACGGGACGGTGTTCCCGCGCGGCATCCCGTCGCCGGAGGTCCACTTCGCGGCCGGCGCCGGATCGAACGCGTACTACCTCAAGGTCAGCATGCCGGGCTGCGTGTACGAGGGCTTCTTCCAGCCCACGCCGCAGATCGCGATGTCCCAGGGCGCCTGGGACGCGCTCGGCTCCTGCTCGACGGGCGGCGACGCGACCGTCGAGATCTCGAAGCTCTGGAACGGCCAGAAGTTCGGCCCGCTCACGAGGACGTGGCGCGTCGCGAAGGGCAAGCTCCAGGGCACGATCTACTACAACACGTACGACTCGCAGCTCGCGGGCGGCACGGGCGCGATGATGCGCATCAAGGGCAACTCGGTCGGGCCCGAGGTGCTCGTCGGCAACTGCACCGTCTGCCACAGCGTCTCCTCGGACGGCTCGACGGCCGCGGCCGCGAACCACTCGGGCCCGGGCGGCGTGTTCGATCTCTCGAGCGGCAACGTGAACCCGCCGCTCGTCTGGCAGGACTCGGAGCGCGCCGCGTTCCCCGCGCTCTTCCCGAAGAACGGCGAGGTGCTCGTGGTGAACGGCGCGCCCGGCGGGTCCTGGCCGCCCAACACGCCCGGCACCAGCGGCAACTGGACGAGCGAGCTCCGCACGAAGACGGGCGCGATCATCCCCGCGAGCGGCATCGAGAGCCACTACGCGCAGACGCCCGTGTTCTCGCACGACGGCACCATGCTCGCGTTCACCGACCGCCCGGCGGGCGGCGGCACGGGCGTGCTCGCGCTGATGGACTACGACGCGGCGACGCAGAAGTTCACGAATTACCGGGTGCTCGTCACCCCGCCCGGCGGCCAGCAGGTCTCGTGGCCCGCGTTCACGCCGGACAACAAGTACGTGATCTTCCAGCAGGGCGTCGGCGACGATCTCGCGACCTGGGGCAGCAACACCGGCAAGCTCCGCGCGGTCGACGTTCAGACGAGCGCGGTGAGCGAGCTCCCGATGCTGAACGGCGACGGCTACATGCCGGCCGGCGCGCGCGACGAGAACCTGAACTACGAGCCGACGATCCTGCCCGTCGCCACGGGCGGCTACTTCTGGATCATGTTCACGTCGCGGCGGACCTACGGCAACCGGCTGACCGGCAGCCGCAACGTGACGAAGCGGCTCTGGGTCTCCGCGTTCGACATCAACGGCGGCGCCGACTCGTCGCACCCCGCGTTCTACATCGCGGGCCAGGAGCTCAACTCCGGCAACAGCCGCGGGTTCTGGGCGCTCGATCCCTGCAAGCACATCGGCGAGGGGTGCAGCTCCGGCGTGGAGTGCTGCGAGGGCCTCTGCAATCCCTCGGAGAGCGATCCGAGCGTCTTCACCTGCGGCGTGCCCGACGGGAGCTGCTCGAACGAGGGGGAGGCCTGCGTGACGGCCGACAACTGCTGCGATCCGACGATGGAGTGCATCAACGGCCACTGCGCGGCGGTCGTTCCGGATTGACCCGGAGAGGCCGGCGGGCGCTCGGGGCTCAGGGCCGCTTCGCCCATGATGGCGCGCCCTGCGCCCCGACCCGCGGGCCTTGACAGCGGCAAACGAGTCCGGCTCCCCTCGAGGGGCCATGCCCTCCTTCGAAGATGATTTCGAGACGCTCCAGCAGGGCGCCGGCTCGCACCTCGGCCTCGCCAGCAGCGTGGGCGATACGCCGGCCCCGGTCAGCCTGAAGCGCGCCACCGTCGAGCCGACGGAGCCGAACAGCGAGACGCCTCGCTATGAGGCGAGGCGCCTGCTCGGGACCGGGGGCATGGGCGAGGTCCGCCTCTGCCACGACGGCCGCATCGGGCGCGAGGTGGCCATGAAGGTCATCCTCCCCCGCCACGCCTCGAGCCCGCAGGTGCGCGGCCGCTTCCTCCGCGAGGCCCGGGTGCAGGGTCAGCTCGAGCACCCGTCGATCGTGCCCGTCTACGATCTCGGCGTGGACCGCGAGGGGGCGGCCTATTTCACGATGAAATGCCTGCGCGGCCTGACGCTCAAGGCGATCCTGGAGGCCCAGCGCTCGGGCGACGCGGCGATCACGCAGGCGTATTCGCGCCGGCGCCTGCTCACGGCGTTCTCGTCGCTGTGCCTGGCCGTCGATTTCGCGCACGCGCGCGGCGTCCTGCACCGGGACCTGAAGCCCGCGAACGTGATGCTCGGCGATTTCGGCGAGGTCTACCTGCTCGACTGGGGCGTGGCGAAGGTGCTCGACGCGCCGATCAGCGGGATCGACATGCAGGGCGAGGCGAATTCGATCCGGACCATCCCGGGCGACATGCTCGGGACGCTCGGGTACATGTCGCCGGAGCAGACGCAGGGGAACCCCGCGTTGCTGGACGCGCGGAGCGACGTGTACTCGCTCGGGGCGATCCTGTTCGAGATCCTGACGCTGGCGCCGCTGCACCCGCGGAAGGGGCGGCTGGAGCTCCTGCGGTCGACGTCGCGGGGGGCGGACGCGCGGGCGTCCGTGCGGGCGCCGGACCGGGAGGTGCCGCCGGAGCTCGACGCGATCTGCGTGAAGGCGACGGCGCGGGAGCCGGGGGAGCGCTACGCGTCGGCGCGCGCGCTGCACGAGGCGATCGAGGCGTTCCTCGACGGGGCGCGGGACGTGGAGCTCAGGCGGGACCTGGCGGCGAAGCACGCGGCGCTGGCCGAGGAGGCGGTGGAGCGGGCCATGGCCCGCGGCGCAGGGGCGGACGCGCGGCGGGCGGCGCTGGCCGAGGTGGGGCGGGCGCTGGCGCTCGACGCGGAGAACGAGCGGGCGTCGCGGGCGCTCTCGCGGCTCTTGATGGAGCCGCCCCGCGAGGTGCCGGAGCCGGTGGCGCGGGAGATGGAGGCGACGGCGGCGGCGCGGCACCGGCTACAATTGCGGGCAGGGGCGGCGGCGGAGTCGGTGGGGTGCGCGTTCGCGGCGATGATGTCGGCGGCGTGGCTGGGGGTGCGGGAGTGGGTGACGTTCGCGGCGATCCTGGCGCTGACGGGGGCGGCGGCGGCGATGAAGCTCCTGGCGGCGCGGCGTATCGAGCTGCCCCACGCGGATCGTTATGCCTATACGGCGTTTCTGTTGAACGTGCTGGCAGTGCTGTGCCTGGGGCGGGGGTATGGGCCGCTCCTGTTCATGCCGCTCGTGCTGGTGGTGTTCACGCACGCGAACACGACGACGCACAAGCAGGTATATCGAGGGGCGGTGGTGGCGACGGCGTGCGCGGCGCTGCTGGCGGCGTTCGGGCTGGAGGCGTCGGGGGTGCTGTCGCCTTCTTATGAGTTCCGGGACGGGGCGATGGTCATCCTGCCGCGGGTGGTCAATCACGCGCCGCTGCCGACGATGATGGCCCTCACGCTGTCGTCGATGTTCCTGCTGGTGGTGCCGGCGTGGATGATGGGGAGGCTGCAGTCGGCATTGCGGGACGCGGAGGAGAGGTCGTTCTTGCAGGCCTGGCAGCTCAGGCAGCTCTTGCCGGAGGGGACGCGTGCGGCGACTCCAGGGGCCTCGGTGCATGAGCCGGCATGAAAAGGTCGTGCCATCGGTTCCTCGGCGCCGCGCGCCGGCACCGTGCATCGGTTCCTCGGCGTCGCGCCGGCACCCTTCATCGGTTCCTCGGCGACGCATCCGTGCCGTGTATCGGCACCGCTGCGGCGCACCGGCGGGGGTCGTCGTGTGCAGCTCGCGGGAGCTGCTCCAGTTCATCCGCGACAACGAAGCCGACCTCGGACAACTGGAGGGCGAACTGCCGGATTGAGTGAGCACGCTGCCTCGCTCCGATCTCCGCTCGGTAGCGTGCCTGCGGCTGGCTGATCGCCAGGACGTCGAGCGGCAAGGCCATGGTGATGGAAGCGGCTCGCCTCTGGACGCCCTTGCCCCTGGCGGCCGGTACTCGGGCGCGATGCCGCCGAGCGTTCGGCCGGCTTCCGGAAATCTGTGTTCGGGCAGTCGTCCATCGGGAGCAGGCTTCGCTCGTCCGCCGGTAGCGACCGTCTGCGGCTCGTCCGCTGATGCCCGCTTCGCCAGATCGGAAGATCCTTGCACGGCTCACATTACCGTGGTACTTTCACCGCATGAAGCTCGCACAGTCCAGGCTCACCGCGCAGGGCCAGATTTCGGTTCCG
>CAYQYG010000319.1:0-7955 GCA_964421485.1 uncultured Polyangiaceae bacterium
CCGCGTCGCTCGGCGCCCGCGCGCGCCGCCGCCGCGCGTGCTCGGGCGCGCGCCGCCGCCGCTCCCGCCCCGCCGGCCGCAGGAGCAGCGTGGCCCCCACGAGCCCCGCGAAGAGCACGAGCTCCTCGCCCATGGTGTCGACGCCGCGGTAATCGAACGTGACCGCCGTGACGGCGTTCGTGAGGTGCCGCTCCGGCCCCGCGGCCGCCGTGACCAGCGCGCCGTGATCGCTCTCGCCCGCGCCGGCCCCCGGCAGCCCGGTGAAGGCCAGGAAGAACAGGGCGGCCATCACGACCGCGGCCGCCCCGAAGAGCTGCTGCCGCCCGATCCGGCTCACTCCGCGCGCCCCCGGATCTTGGCGAGCGCGAGGAGGAGCATCAGCGGGAAGAGCACCGCGCCCACGACGATCTGCGAGAGCGCGACGTCCGGGGCCTCGAACGCGACGAAGAGGATCGCGAGGAGGATGCCGTGGAAGCTCGCCGCCATGGATTGCGGGAGCGGGTCCCGGGTCCCCGCGACGCCCGCGCCCGCTGCCGCGACGAGCAGGAGGGTGACCCCCTGGAGCGGGGTCATCGCGGCGCCTCGCCGCGGCCGCGCGGCGCCCGCAGCCTGTCGAGCCGCCGCGCGACGAGCGCCCGCGCGGTCGCGTGCGTGAGCACCGGCCCCTGCGCGAGCAGGAGCGCCGCGACCAGGATGGTCTTGACCCCCTCGGTCGAGATGCCCTCCCGGACCAGGATCGCGAGCGCGATCGCGGCCGGCGCGACCGTGCTCGCCGGGCCCGTGTAATGCAATCGATCGAGCGCGCGCCCCATCATGAGCACCCCGGCGCACCCGAGCAGCGCCGCCCCCACGCCGAGGGCGAGCAGCGCGAGGCAGAGGGCGCCCTCCGCCGTCACAGCCACCGCTCCAGGAACCGCGCGAAGACCATCCCCGAGGCGAACGCGAGGACCGCCGAGACGAGCGCGACGTCGAAGTAGACGCTCCGCCCCGACGCCTCCGCCATGCAGAGCAGCGCGAGCGTGCCCACCACCGCCGAGAGGTCGAGCGCGGCGAGCCGGCTCCCCGGCCCCGCGCGCAGGACGACGGCCGCCGGCATGGCGAGCCCGGCGACGAGCGCCGTGGCGGCCCATTCGAATGAGCTCACGCGAGCCCCTCCCGGCCGCCGCGCGAGGGCACGAGCTCGTGGACGAGGATCGTCGGCGCCCGCCGATGGACGAAGATGACATACGTGTTGGGCGGGAACGAGATCCCCGCGACGGCGAGCGCCCGCCGCGAGACCGCGCGCGGATCCGAGCCGCGGAGGTCGATGGCGACGGTCCGGAGCGCGCCGCGCGCGAGGCGGCGGCGGAAGAGATGGAGGACGAGGGCCCAGCAAAGCAACGTGGTGTCGCGCGCGGTCCGCCAGGGCAGCCGGAGCGCGCCGAGCAGCCAGCGCGCTCGTGGGCGGAACCGGGCGGGATCCGCCCTCCAGACGGCGTCCGCGCCGGCGGTCGCGAGGGCCGCAGCCACGACGCCCGCGAGGAGCTCGTCGAGCGCGAGGGACCCGACGAGCAGGAGCCAGAGCGCGAACAATGCCGTCCACGAGGCGCCCGCATAGAGCGCTCGATGTCCCCCTTGCCTCATCGCGCGGCGAGTATGAGGGCGAACACCGGCCGCCGCAATGAAGCGGCCGTGGAGGTCGAGGCGGGCGCCGTCGTCGACGCACGCTCCTGCCGAGGCGCGACCGCCGTCCGGATTCGATGTGCCGGCGCAGCCGCGGACCCGGATCCGGCCGCACGCACGGATGCGGCCGCGGACCCGGATCCGGCTGCGGGCTCGTGGGGACTAGAACGGCAGCTCCTCGACGGCGGCGTTGGCCGCGGGGGCGTCGAGCCGGACCCGGGGGCCGCTCTTGCCGAAGCGCGCGGTCTCGGGGGGCGTCGTGGGGGCGACGGCGTCGTCCACCGGCGGGGGGGGCGAGCGGCGGACCGTGAAGCGGAGCTCGCGGCCGATCACCTCGGTCTTCCAGCGCTTCAGGCCATCCTTGTCATAGCTCGACGTGCGGAGCGTGCCCTCCACGAACACGCAGTCGCCCTTCGAGAGCACCTTGCCCAGACCCTCGGCGCGCGAGCCCCAGAACACGACGTTGTGCCACTCCGTGCGCTCCTGCACCGCGCGGTTCTTGTCGAAGAACGTCTCCGTCGTCGCCAGCCGGAGGTGCAGGACCGGGATCCCGGCGCCGGTGAAGCGGAGCTCCGGATCGGCCCCGAGGTTGCCCAAGAGAATCACCCTGTTCATTCCTTCGCTCATGGTATGCTCCGATCGATTGGTAAATGGTATTCGTACGGTTCGTCCGGTGGTCGCGTCCGGTGGTCGATGGACGCCCTGGAGAGGGGGTCAGGCCTCCGCGGGCGGGCGGCCGGGGAGGGGGCGCGCGGCGCCGGCGGCCTCGACGGAGGCGCGGATCGAGGCGGCGACGGTGGGCCTCGCGAGCAGGGCCTCGCGGGCGCGCTCGCGGCCCTGGCCGATGTGCTCGCCGGCGAACGAGAGGTGCGCGCCGCTCCGCTCGACGATGCCGAGCTGGCAGGCGTGATCGATGAGGTCCGCAGTGGTGTCGATGCCGGTGCCCCAGCGGATGTCGAACTCGGCCTCCTTGAAGGGCGGGGCCAGCTTGTTCTTGACGACCTTCGCGCGGGTCCGGGAGCCGATCGCCTCCTCGCCGACCTTGACGGGGCCGGTGCGGCGGACGTCGATGCGGACGCTGGCGTAGAACTTGAGCGCGTTGCCGCCGGTCGTGACCTCGGGGTTGCCGAAGACGACGCCGATCTTCTGGCGGAGCTGGTTGATGAAGATGAGCGTGGTGTCGCTCCGGTGGCAGATGCCGGTGAGCTTGCGGAGCGCCTGGCTCATGAGGCGCGCCTGCAGGCCCATGTGGGGATCGCCCATGTCGCCTTCGATCTCGGCCTTGGGCGTGAGCGCGGCGACGGAGTCGACGACGATCATGTCGACGGCGCCCGAGCGGGCGAGGATCTCGGCGATCTCGAGCGCCTGCTCGCCGTTGTCGGGCTGCGAGACGAGCAGCCGCTCGGTGTCGACGCCGATCGCGCGGGCGTAGGTCACGTCGAACGCGTGCTCGGCGTCGATGAACGCGGCCACGCCGCCCGCGCGCTGCGCCTCGCGCATGGCGTGCAGCGTGAGCGTGGTCTTGCCGGACGACTCGGGGCCGTAGATCTCCACGATGCGGCCGCGCGGGTAGCCGCCGATGCCGAGCGCGAGGTCGAGCGCCAGCGAGCCGCTCGGGGTGACACCGATCTCGTTGGCCTGATCGCACGCGCCGAGCGACATGATTGCCCCCTTGCCGAACTGCTTCTCGATGTTCGTGACGACCCCCTTCACCGTCCTGAGCTTCTCCTGGATGTCCATGTGCGTCGTGGTGTTCATCATCATTGCTCCGTGTCGTTACCATGAATGCCGCGGGGCCCCGAGCGCGCGGCGGAGGTCACCTGTCGGCCGTCGGGGCGGCCGCGGCCGCGCCCGGGTCGCGGGCGCGGTGACGATTGCAATGAGGCGACGCTCAGGCCGGCGCGGGGGCCTGGACGCCGCCCGCGGCGTCGCGATCGAAGAGGCGGGCGCCGATGGCCTCGGCCACGTGGGGTGAATGGACGCCGTCGGAGCCGTCGAGATCGGCGATGGTGCGCGCGACGCGCAGGACCTTGCCATAGGCGCGGGCCGAGAGGCCGAGGCGCTCGACGGCGGCGGAGAGCAGGCGCGCGCCGGCCGGATCGGGCGACGCGACGCGCTCGAGATCGCGTGGGCCGAGGTCGCTGTTCCTGGCCGCGAGCACGAGGCCGGCGTCGCGGCGCGCGAGCTGCACGGCGCGCGCCTCGACCACCCGCGCGCGCACGGCGGCCGAGCCCTCGCCGGGGCGCCTGCCGGAGAGCTGCTTCACGTCGACCGGGGGGAGCGCGATCTGGAGGTCGATGCGATCGAGCAGCGGGCCGGAGAGGCGCGCGCGATAGGCGCGGACGCGCTCGGGCGGGCAGACGCAGCGGCGCGAGCGATCGCCGGCGAAGCCGCACGGGCAGGGGTTGGTCGCGGCGACCACCACGGGCCGCGCCGGGAACGTGACGCGGGATCGCGCGCGGCAGATGGTCACCGAGCCGTCCTCGAGCGGCTGACGGAGCGTCTCGAGCACGCCGCGCCGGAACTCCACCAGCTCGTCGAGGAAGAGGCAGCCGCCGTGGGCGAGCGTGACCTCGCCGGGCCGCAGCGGATCGCCGCCGCCCACGAGGCCGGCCTCGCTCACGGTGTGGTGCGGGGCGCGGAACGGCCGGGCGCCGACGAGCCCGCGATCGGCCGGGAGGAGGCCGGCGATCGAATGGATCGCGGTGACCTCCAGCGCCTCCTCGAGGCGCATCGGCGGCATGATGGTGGGGAGGCGGCGCGCGAGCATCGTCTTCCCGCTCCCGGGCGGGCCCATCATGATGAGGTTATGGCCGCCGGCCGCGGCGATCTCGAGCGCACGCCGGGCGGCTTGCTGGCCGCGCACGTCGGCGAGATCGACGGCCGCGCCCTCCGGCGCCGCGGCGAACGAGGGCGGCTCGCCCGGCCCGTCGAGGGATCGCTCGCCGCGGAGGGCGGCGCAGATCTCGTCGAGGCGATCGGCGACGCGCACGTCGATGCCGGGCACGCTGGCGGCCTCCCGGGCGTTCTCGCGCGGCACGACGGCGCGCGTGACGCCGCGGGCGACCGCGCCCATCAATGCGGGCAGGACCCCGCGCACGGGGCGGATCGCGCCCGACAGCGAGAGCTCGCCGAGCAGGCCCATGCCCTCGAGGGAATCGGCGGGGACCTTGCCCATCGCGGCGAGCGCCGCGACGGCGATGGCGAGGTCGTAGCCGGCGCCGCTCTTCCGGAGATCGGCGGGCGAGAGGTTCACGGTGATCACGTATTCGTCGAGCTCGACCCCGATCTGCTGCAGGGCGGCGCGCACCCGCACGCGGCTCTCGCGGACGCTGGCCTCCGCGAGCCCGACGAGCTGGAAGCACGCGGGCCCGCGGCCGGAGTCGACCTCCACGCGGACCGGATTCGCGTCGAGCCCGAGGAGCGAGAACGTGAGCGCCGTGGCCTGCATGCCAGAGCGCCCTGGCGAATCCCGTGCCGGAAAACAGGCCGCGGAATCATTGGGGAATCTCCGCCGAGGGGGTGGCGGATCCGGCGGAAAGGGTGGCGGCCGCCACCCCCATGCCAACACCCGTCGAGAGCTGGATCACAAGCGCCGGGTGATCTCCCTGCTCACCGGGATGCTCACCGGGGTTCTGGGGCGGAGATGACTCGGACGGTCGATGGGAGTTGATCAAAAAGAAAACGGGGGCAATCCATCCGGCGCGTCCGCAATGCACGGACGTGCGCGACGAACCGCATGTCGGGACGGAGGCGACCCAGCCGCAACCGGGCTTACATTACCTGGGTCTTGAGCGTGGCGCGCCATGCATGGGCGTTGTGTCTCTACCCTCACACCAGCTACAGTGATGCCATGCCCGCACCCCGCGAAGTGGCCACGTCGCCGGCAGCACAACGCTCTTCCCAGAAAGAGGTCACGACGCCGTTCGGGCTCGGCCAGATCGCCGCGACGGGGCGCGCGCAGGCGGCGCCAGCGTCCAGCTCGCCGATCTCGAAGCGCACGATCGCGCTGGTGCAGCAGTCGTGGGCGCAGGTGATGCCGATCTCGGACGCGGCGTCGTCGCTCTTCTACGCGCGGCTCTTCACGCTCGATCCGTCGCTGCGCGCGATGTTCAAGAGCGACATGACGGAGCAGAAGAAGAAGCTGATGCAGACGCTCAGCGTGGCGGTCGACGGGCTGAGCAACCTGCCGAAGCTCGTGCCGGTGCTGCAGGCGCTCGGCGAGCGGCACGCGGGGTACATGGTGCTCGACGAGCACTACGATCTCGTGGGCGAGGCGCTGCTCTGGACGCTGCACGAGGGGCTCGGCGATGCCTTCAACGCCGAGGTGGAGGCCGCGTGGAAGGAGGTCTACGGCGTCGTCGCGGGCACGATGAAGAAGGCCGCCGCGGCGGCGGGCGGGCCGAGGGCGCCCGCGCCGGCCGCGAAGGCCGCGCCGGCCGAGGAGGACATGGAGACGCTCCATTACGCGCCGTCGTCCAGGGAGCCGCTCGATGCCGTGCAGGCCGCGGCGGCGCCGGATCCGACGGCCACGCTGCGGCAGGCGAGCCCGGCCGATCCGCCGGCGCGGCGGCCGACGTACCTGCAGAGCGCGCCCGAGCC
Source organism: uncultured Polyangiaceae bacterium (assembly GCA_964421485.1). GTDB lineage: Bacteria > Myxococcota_A > Polyangia > Polyangiales > Polyangiaceae > CAYQYG01. The sequence continues at coordinate 6,265 of CAYQYG010000319.1, forward strand.
GCCGCCGAAGCCGCTGCCCGCCGCGGGCAACGGCGCGGGGCCGCGGGACACGGCGCCGCTGCCCAGGGAGCCGGAGCCGGCGCGGCCGCCGTCGCCCGCGCTCGCGGCGACCGCGATCCTGCCCGCGGCCGCGGCGCGCGAGGTCGAGCCGCAGCGCCCGGCGAGCGTCCTCTTGCCGCTCGGCGGTCAGGACGTGAGCTTCCATGTCCAGGTGAAGCTCGACGTGAGCCCGGTGGTGGAGGCGCTCGCGGCGCGCGCGGCGCAGCAGCCTGCGCAGGGCGGGCTCTTGCCCGCGCTGCTGCTCGCGCTGCTCTGCCTCGTCGCCGCAGGCGCGACGGGCGCGGCGGTCGCGCTCGGCGGGGGCGCGAGCGCGGGGCTGCTCGTCGGCGCGCCGCTCGGGGCCGCGCTGCTCGCGGTCGCGGCGTTCGGGCTCGGGCTCATGTCGGGCCGGTGTCGGGCCGCGGGTGACAACAAGGGGGGCCGGGGCTGAGCGCTCCGCGCGGCTCCAGAGCGCGAGGGATATCGGCAGTGGCAGAGAACGCGGCGACGCTGTCTCGTCTGGCAGGGGAGTGGCTGGGCAATTTCCAGCTGCTCGAGCTCCTGGGCTCCGGGGCGATGGGGGCCGTGTACCTGGCGAAGGACAGCGTCCTTCGCCGGGACGTGGCGATCAAGCTGCTGCCCAAGGAGTCCGGCGACGCCGACATCGAGCGGCGCGAGCGCTTCCTCCGCGAGGCGCGGGCCGCGGCGCGGCTCATCCATCCGAACGTCGTGCAGATCTTCCAGATCGGCGAGGCGGACGCGGTCCGCTTCATCGCGATGGAGTACGTGCAGGGGATGACGACGCGGCAGGCGGCCAAGAAGACCGGCGGCCGGCTGCCCGAGCAGTTCGCGATCGAGAAGATGCGCGAGGCGGCCGACGCGCTGGCGCTCGCCGAGTCGCTCGGCATCTGCCACCGCGACATCAAGCCCGCGAACCTGCTGCTCACGGCGTCGGGCACGCTGAAGATCGCCGACTTCGGCCTCGCGGCTCAGGTCGAGGGCGGCGAGTCGATCGGCCCCGGCTCCGGGGTGCAGTTCGAGGGCACGCCGTTCTACATGGCGCCGGAGCAGTGGTCCGGGGGCACCGTGCTGCCCGCGGCCGACATCTACAGCCTCGGGTGCACGTTCTATCACCTGCTCGTGGGCGCGACGCCGTTCATGGCCAGGGACCTCATCGGCTACTTCCACGCCCACGTGCAGCAGCCGGTGCCCGATCCGAAGGCGATGATGCCGGACATGGATCCGCTGCTCTCGGACCTCCTGCGGCGGTGCATGGCCAAGCGCCCCGCCGATCGCCCCGGCGCGCGCGAGATCGTCGAGCTGCTCGACGATATGCTGCTGCTCCGGCACAGCACGGTGCGCAGCAGGACCGGGGCGCTCCAGACCCCGCCGTCCTCGAGCTCCAGGCCGGCTCCGGAGCGGAGCTCCGCCCTGCCCGGCTCGGTGGCCGCACAGCCGGGCGCGCGCACGGGCGCGGCCGGCAGCGAGTCTCTCAACGCTCGGGGCTCCGGGTCGCCTTCGGCGCCCTACGCCCCGAACCCCATCGACGCTCGGGGCTCCGGGTCGCCTTCGGCGTCCTACGCCCCGAACCCCATCGACGCTCGGGGCTCCGGGTCGCCTTCGGCGCCCTACGCCCCGAACCCCATCGACGC
>CAYQYG010000319.1:8055-10776 GCA_964421485.1 uncultured Polyangiaceae bacterium
GGCGCCCTACGCCCCGAACCCCATCGACGCTCGGGGCTCCGGGTCGCCTTCGGCGCCCGGATCGCCTTCGGCGCCCTACGCCCCGAACCCCTTTGCCCGCACGGGCGCGGTGGGCGGGCAGCCGAGCTCGCGCGCCGGCACGTTCGGCAGCCAGTCGCCCGGCACCCGTACCGGCGGCCTCGGCGAGAGCCGCTTCGGCTCGAAGAGCTACCAGGAGTTCTTCGCGCTCAAGGCCTACCCGTTCAGCGACGTCCGGCAGCCGGACTGGTTCTGGAAATCGGGTCCGTACGGCAATGCCGTCCGCACGCTCGCGTACCAGATCCGCGCCGGAAAGCGCCCGGCGATGCTGATCGGTCCGTCCGGGAGCGGCCGGACGTTCGTCTCCGAGATGGTCCGGCACCAGTTCGAATCGATGCAGATGTTCCCCATCGAGCCGCAGCTCCTCCTCGGGATGCGGCCGCTGGAGGTCCTCTGCCGCCGCCTCGGCGTCGCGGTGCCCGCCGGCTCGAGCCAGCGCGTGCTCGTCGACACGTTCCTCCAGCACGCCCTGCCGGCCGATCAGCCCGACGCGGCCGCCGCGGTCATCGTCGACGGCGTCGACACCGACGACCCCGAGCTCCTCTTCGAGCTCGGCGGCATCCTCGACAACATGCCGCCGCGGAGCCGCCTGGCGCTCCTGCTCATCGGCCCCGAGGACATGCCCGCGCGCCTCGCCGCGGCCGGCGCGCCCCGGAACCTCTATTCGGGCGCCGACCCCGTCGCGCTCCGCGCCATGACGATGGCCGAGATGACCGAATACATCGATTTCCGGATGATGGTCGTCGGCGGCGTGGCCAGAGGATTCAACCTCGACGTCGCCGTCCGCCAGTTCCTGCACGCGCGCAGCGGCGGCATCCCGAAGCTGGTGAACGTCTATTGCCATAACGCGCTGACGATGGCCGCCCTGCGGCAGGAGCGCGAGGTCAAGCTGGAGTCGCTCCGCCTCGGGATGAAGAGCAAGACCTACCTCTCGCCCGAGGCCGCGCGCGCCCTGCTCACCGGCTGAGCCCTCGGGCCGCGCCGCGCCTACGGGAGCGGGTGCGCGGCCTCGGCGCGGCTCACGAAGCTGTCGAGCACGGCGCGCAGCTCCTCGGCGCGCGCCTCGTCGCGGACGCTCCGGTCATCCAGCTCCGCCGGGTCCTCTCCGAGGTGGAAGAGCTCCTCGGTCCCGCGCATTCGATCCTGGATGAGCTTCCAGTCCCCGAGCACGACGCCCTTCAGGTCCGCGGTGCGCACCCCCTGGTTCGAATAGTAGCGATGGAGCTCGATGAACACCGGCCGGCGGGGCGGCGCCTCCCCCCGCAGGATCGTGGGCCAGAGGCTCACCCCGTCGAGGTCGCGCGTCTCCGCGCCTGCGAGGACGGCGAGCGTGGCGGTGACGTCGACGAGGGCGACCGGCTCGGCCACGTCCCGGCCCGGCGACCCGGGGACGCGCACGAGCAGCGGGATGCGGGCCTGCTCGTCATAGAGCGACGTCGCGTGCCCGCGGTGCCCGTGCTCGCCGAGCGCCTCGCCGTGGTCGGCCGTGAGCACCACGACCGTCCTGTCCAGGAGCCCGCGCGCGGCGAGCGCGTCGAGCAGCGCGCCGAAGGAGGCGTCGAGGGCCTGCATGTAATGATCGTATCTCGCGGCGTCCCCGCCCGCCTCGTGCGGATCATAGAAATGGATCCACTGGAAGAAGCGCTCCTTGCGCGAGTCGTCCTCGATCTGTCCGAGCGCGACCCTGAGCACCTCGCCCGACGTGGGCTTCGCCCATTGCATTGACGTGAGGTCGGCGAAGCGATCGAAGCCGGCGTCGAACTCGCCGCCCCTCTGGAAGAACTCGTTGCGGCCGGCGTACGCGGCGGCCGAGGTCGATAGCCCCGCGCGCTGCAGCCGCTCGGCGAGCATCCCACGCGAGGGGTTCTGCGGGACCGTGCTGAACACGAAGTTGCCCTTGAACGAGCGGAGCTGCTCCTCCGTCAGGGTGCGCGGATCGAGGAGCGCGCCCCTCCGGTACACCATCAACCTGTAATCGACGTTCGCGGAGTATCGCCCGAGCATGAGCGCGCTCATCGCGAGCGCGGTCCTCGTCCCCTGGGTGTAGGCGCGGTGGAAGCGGGTCGACTCCCGCGCGAACGCGCCGAGGCGCGCGGGCGCGTCGACGAGGGTCGGGGCGCAGGGCGCCGGAGGCGACCCGCAGCCCCGACCGTGGACGCGATCGGCCCGCAGCGCGTCGACGGTCACGAGCAGGATGTTCAGGTCGCCCGGCGGGCCCGGCGCGTCGAGGCGCTGATCGACGCGGAGGAGCGGGTGCTCCGGCAGCGGCCCGCCCGTGCGCCGGCCGGCGCCGATCATCGCGAGCAGCGTCTTGCCCGTCGCGGACCTGGCGAGGGCGCCGCGGTGGCCCGGCGTGAGCGACGGCGCCCGCGCGGCGAAGAGCGCGGCCACCGCGACCAGCAGGGCCGCAGCGGCCCGCGTCGCAGCACGCCACGGCGCGCCCGCGCGGGCCCCCATGGCGATCGAGGCGCCGGCCGCGACGCTCGCGAGCCCCGTCCAGCCGAGCCACCGGTGCACGCCGGGGTAGAGATCCACGAGCGCCCGCCGGTCGGCCACGAGCAGGGCCGCGCCGATCGCGAGCGCGGCGGCGGCGTGGGCGATCCGCGCGCGCCGCCCGAGCGACGCGGCGCCGCTCGCGAGCGC
>CAYQYG010000320.1:0-10705 GCA_964421485.1 uncultured Polyangiaceae bacterium
CGGGCGCCGTCAGCCGGCTCCGGAGGCGCGGCGCCTGGCGCTCGAGCGCGTCGAGCGTGGGGTCGCCCTCGGTCGCGCGCCGCTGCTCCGCGCGGAGCGCCGCGCCGGCCTGGGTCCCGGTCGGCTGGATCTGCTCGGCCGCGAACTCGGGGTGATCGGCGAGGAATTTCGCGAGATCCTTGTCGGCCTTCTCGAGGTCGCCCTCGGCGCGCTTCTGCTCGGCGTCGAGGAAATCGCTCGTGATCTTCGCCTGCGCCTGGCGAACGCGGCTGTTCTCCTCGACGAGCAGCTCCCCGAGCCGCTGCGTGACCACCTGCGCCTCCTCGCGCGTCGCGCCCTCGAACGAGATCGAGAACGTATCGGGCGCGCGCGCCTTGAAGATGATCTTGCCGCGGAGCCGCTCGACCGCGTCCACGACGCCGCGCTTCCGCACCACGTCCGGGTAGAGGTCGAACTCCGCGACGACCTTCTCCAGGTTCGAGCGCGCCAGCAGCGTCTCCTTCAGCCGCGCCGACAGCGTGCGCAGCGGGTCGGGCCCGTCCGGCCCGAGGTACGCGGTCTTCACGCCCTCGCGATAGAAGATCACCGTCTCCGAGCGGTACGCCGGCTGGCGGCTCCTGACGAAGAGGAACGTCAGGCCGGCGCCCAGGATGGCGACCACGACGGCGATGTACCAGTGCGCCAGCGCGCGGCGGATCATCCCGCCGATGCTCGGCGCCTGCGGCCCCGCGGCGCGCTGCGCCCCCGCGTCGGCCGGCGCCCCCGCGTTCGGCGCCGCGTCCGGCGGAGGCGGCGCCGCCGCCGGCGGCTTGTTGCTGGTCTGAATCTCCATCTGCCCGCTCCTCGGAATGTCGCCGCGCTCCGCCCCCCGCCGGACGCGTCGCGCCCGGCGCCCCGCAGGGCGCAGCCGCGTATCCTAGCAGCAGGACGCCTGCCCGAGCCGCCCGCGCGCCTCGACTCCGACCGACTCTCGGGCTCCGGACCGCCTGACGCGCGCGCCGCCGTTCAGGTCGGGAAGACCCGATCGAGGCGCAGCAGCCGGAAGATGGCGCGCGGCTGATCCCGGAGCCCGACGATCCGCACCTGCCCGCCGTTGGCGCGCACCCGCTTGAACAGCGAGACGATGACGCCGACGCCGGAGCTGTCGATCAGCCGGAGCGACGACAGCTCGAGGGTGATGTTCGAGCGGTTGTCGCGGACGAGCTCGTCCACGAGCTGCCTGAAATCAGGCGCAGTGACCGCATCCAGCGTCCCGTCGATCTTCACGACGGTCTCTTCACCAATATCAGTCCGCGTATAGCTCATTGGATCTTGATGCCCCCGGCTGCGCGCTTCTCGCCCGTCCGGGCAACGCTCCGCATTCGTATACCGCTTTGACCGCTCGCGCGATCGTCGGCTGCTCGTTCGGCGAAGCCGTCGCCGAGGTCCTCTTGCTCCCCCCCTCCGCCGCTCGAAGACGGCGCGGGATCGCTCGCGGGCGCGCCCTCCGACGCGCTGTCCAGCGCGTGCGCCGGGGCCTCGCGGCGCTTCGCGAGGCGGAGCACGTTGGGGCTCCCGGCGCGGTACTCCACCTCGTCCATGAACGACCGGATGATGAAGAGCCCCATGCCCGACTCCGGCAGCGCCTCCATGTCGGGCGGCGCCACGTCGGCCGGGTCGAAGCTCTTGCCGGTATCCATGAGGCGGATCTCGATCCCCTCCTCGTCGGATTCGATCTCGATGTCAACATCACCCGGCGGTCCGCCGCGGTATCCATGGATGGCGATGTTGTTGAACGCCTCGCCGAACGCCGAGACGGTCTGCGCCTCGAACTCGTCCGCGCGCTCGTCCCCCGGACCGCTCCCCGCCCCGCCGCGCCCGTCGCCGGCCATCTCGGCACCGCCCGGCGACGTCATCTTGCAGGCCGCCGAGATCACCCGGACCGCGAGGTGGCGATAGGTGACCGAGCCTGGCACGCGGAGTCGGATCACGCCCACACCTCCATCTACCTTGTACCCTACCACGTCCTCGACTAACAGTGCTAGAAGGTAGCCCGTGACGCCCGGCGTTCGAGCAGCGAAGCGTGCGATCGACCTTGCGGCCTCGGTCGCGGGGCTTGCCGCGTCGCTGCCGCTTTACCCGATCATCGGCGCGGCGATCTACATCGAATCGCCGGGCCCCATCTTCTACAAGCAGCGTCGCGCCGGAATGCTCGTCGGGACCGAGGTCAGGGACGGCGTCTCGTACCCGCGCTTCGTCGAGTTCGAGATGCGCAAGTTCCGGTCCATGCGCGTGGACGCGGAGAAGATGACGGGGCCGGTGCTCGCGCAGGAGAACGACCCGCGCATCACGAGGGTCGGGCGCTTCCTGCGCAAGACGCGGCTGGACGAGCTGCCGCAGCTCATCAACGTGCTCACGGGCGAGATGAGCCTCGTCGGGCCGCGGCCCGAGCGCCCGGAGCTGCTCGTCAACCTCGCGATGGCCATCCCGTTCTTCGAGGAGCGGATGCGGGACGTGAAGCCTGGCATCACCGGCCTCGCGCAGGTCTCGCTCGGGTACACCGGGCGCGCCCCCGAGAAGAGCGAGGTCGCCGCGTTCGAGCAGACCCTGCTGAACCCGTTCGGCCTCGAGGAGGCCGAGGGCTCGGAGGCCGACGACATGCGGATGAAGCTGCTCTTCGACCTCGCCTACGCCGCCTCGCTGGAGAGCCTCTCGACGTACCTCGCGATGGAGCTCTCGATCATCTTCAAGACGCCGCTCGTGATGATCCTCGGCATGGGGCGCTGAGCGCGCCCCGCGCTCAGTGGCCGCCCTTCTTGGTGATAGCGAAGATCGCGAGCACGATCGCGAGGTCGAGCAGCGCGATCCGCTTGAAGTCCTTCCCCTCGATGCGGACCTCGAAGCCCGGATCCGTGCCCCGCACCGCGCAGTAGAAGGCGGCGGAGAGGCCGAAGTAGATCCAGAGCACGTAGTGATAGGTGAACGAGAGGAAGAAGATACCGATCATCATCCCGCAGAAGCCCGCGAGGATCGCCATCGCCCAGGCGCGGATCGGCGCCGCGTAGGCCGCGGTCACGCGCGCGTAGCGCCCCATCGCGGTGAAGGAGACCTTGAGGGTCGAGTAGATCATCGTCGTCCAGGCGAAGAGGCCGAACGGGCCGAGCTCCGCGAGCGCGAGCAGGTAGGCGTTGTGGGCCGTGAGCCAGTGGTGCTCCGTGAACTGCCGGTAGCCGCAGCCCATCAGCGGGAACGCCCGCCAGATCTTGAGGCCCTCGACGAGGATCTCGGTGCGCTCGTTCGCGGAGTCCGCGGCCTCCTGGCTGCCGCGGCCGCCGAGCATGATCAGCGGGGCGGCGAACAGCGCGCCGATGATCGCGCCGCGCACGCCGTACTTCTTGATGAAGTAGACGCCGATCACCGTGCTGAACACGAGCTGGCCGCCGCGCGACTGCGTGAGCACGACCGCGGTGCCGATGATGATCAGCGAGTAGAGCAGGACGAGCAGGCGCCCGAAGCTCCGCTTGATCTCGAAGAGCGCGAACGCGAACGGCAGCACGATGCCCGTGGTCAGCGCGAGCTCGTTCGGGTCCTGGAGCACGCCGCGCCAGCGCACGCGGCCGCCGGTGATCGTCGTGGTCTTGAAGAGGCCGATGCGCTCGCAGAGGTACTCGGTCGCCGGGTCGGCGTTGGGCGCCTCGCGGCAGTCGCGGTACGTCTCGCAGGGGACGCCGTTCGGGACGCCGGTGTCCGCGCGCGCCCCCTCGATCGGGATCATCTCGATGCACTCGTAGGGTGAGAAGCCCTGGTGCACCGCGACCGTAGCGACGAACAGGCCCATCGCGAAGACGGTGCCGATGAGCTTCGTGAACCCCTTGAAATTCCAGACGCTGTGCCCGATGAGGTAGAAGAGCACCAGCGTGACGCTGATCGGGACGAAGTCCGCCTTGAGATCGCCGGGGTTCCTGAGCCCGAGGGTGATCAGGCACCAGAAGTAGAGCGCCATGCCCCATTTGAGGTGGGGCGACGACTTCAGCCTCGTCTTGCCCGTGCCGACGTCGATGGCCATGCCCACGAAGGCGAGCGCGAGCCAGAGATAGAGGAACGGCAGGCTCTCGAAGCGCGGATCCCACTCCTGCGGCCTGCCGTAGATGAAGATGACGAGCAGCATGACGCCGGGCAGCGCGTACATGGCGGCGTCTCCTCAGTGCGCCTGACGGTGGGACATCGGGCACAGGATCCCCCCGGCGGCCGCGGTTGTCGAGGGGGGCAGGGCCCCGCTGCTCGCCCTAGATGTCGAGCTCCCCGTCGATCATGAACCAGCGGCGCGGATCCATGATCTCGTCCTTGAGGTCCTCGGGCACGCCCTTCGCGTACACGACCAGCGGGCGGGAGCCGCTGGCGCGCATGAAGTTCAGCGCCTCGAGCTGCCGCTCGAAGGCCGCGTCGCCGATGTACGCCAGGGAGATGAAGCTCACGCCCGAGACGCGCATCTGGACGGCGAAGCGCAGGAGGAGCGTGACGGCGGTGCTCTCCAGGTCGTCGCAGAACAGGTCGGCGATCGTGACCTTGGGGCCGTCGATCACGTAGGCGACGTAGCCGGCGAGCCTGCGGGAAGCGCGCTCGACGAGGCAGAAGAACGAGTAATCGGCGGTCTTGAAGGTGCTGTAGCGCCAGTTGAGGTACGCGCTCGAGCGCTCGCCCATGATGAGCCGGGGCGGGGAGGCGCGCTCCCAGAGCTCGTCGAAGCGGTGGTCGGCGGTGCGGACGGTCTCGGTGGCGTAGGCGAGCGCGCGGCCGGCGAAGAGGCGGGCGTCGTCCACCCAGAAGAGCGCGTCGACGGCCAGGCCGGCGATCTCGGCGACCGCGGGGCTCTGGACGAACTCGCGGATCTTGTAGGCGGATCGGAGCGGCTTCGCCCAGTACGAGACCTCGCCGACGACCTTGTGGCCGACGCGCTGGAAGACCTGGATGCCGGCCTTGTTCGGGTATCCGTAGAGCAGATCGACGCCGAGCGGCGTGCTGTTCGTGGCGACCGCGCGCTGCACGGTGACCGCGGCGCCGGCGACGCGGTGGTCCTTGTCCACGGCGAAATCGGCGAGGATCGCGGCCTTGAGGCGCCGGCCGCGCACGAAGGTGTCGCGCGGATAGTACGAACCGCAGCCGACCGGCTTGCCGCCGGGCTCCTCGATCGTGAGCCAGGTGCGCGGCGCCCCGTACGGGCTCTCCTCGTAGAACCAGCGCATCCGCGCGTCGACCACGCCCGCGACGCGAGGGTCCTCCATGTTCTCGGCCCACAGGCGGCCGAGGGCGGTCCGGTGCTCCTCGAGGCGCAACGGGACGGCGGTGTAGCTCATGGGGAGCGTTCTCCGGAGATTGGTGCCCCGTGTCAACCGTCAACGCGCGCCGCGCTACTGGATGACGCCGGCCCGGCGGGCGGCGCGGTTCAGGAACGGGATGAGCTCGCCCGCGGCCTTCGCGTTGCCCTCGCTGGAAGGGTGGTTGTCCGTGTTCCCCTCGGAGCCATTGAGCGAGAAGTTGGAAGCGCCCTTGTTCGTGAGGACGTCATAGTAATCGAAGACGGCGACGTTCTTCTCCGGGTAATCCTTGAGCCAGCCGTCGGGGGCCTTGACCCAGTTGTTGAACGCGCGCGCGAGATCGGCCTGGCGGCGCTGGAGCTCGGCCTCGCTGGGCTTGCCGAGGATGGACTTGGCGACGAGCTTCCACGCCGGGACGCGCGGGTTCTTGAGCACGTTGGCCGGCGCGGTCACGTACACGAAGAGGGTGTCCTTCCGCTTCGCGAATTCGGGGAGGAGCGCGGACAGCGTGGCCTTCGCGTTCCAGATCGTGAGCTCGGGGCCCGCCGGATCGCCGGGCGGCGCGCCCTCGCCGCGGAAGCGGTTGTTGGGATAGCAGGACTTGAACACCACGACGCGGTTCACGACGCCGTCGGGCAGGAGGCTGTCGTTCTGCGCGACCCGGAGCACCTTGTCCATCTTGGTGCGGAACTTGGGCAGCCAGTCGAAGAGGTCCGTGGCCTCGCCGATCTCGCTGCCATAAGACGCCTCGTGCACCCTGTAGCCCTCGGCTTCGAGGCGCTTCCTGAGGCCGCCGCCGTTCGGGTGGGAGGCGTAGACGCAGCTCGCGATCTCCTTCTCCGGGCCCGGCTCCGTGAGGAGCTGGCCGCCGCAGGAGTGGTGGATGAAGAGCAGATCGACCGGCGCGGCGGGGCGATCGGGGGAGAACGCGGACAGATCCATGGCTGGGCCCTCGGGGACGGGGCCGGTCGCGGCGGGCGCGGGGCCCTCGACGGGGATGAGCAGGGCGAGCGCGGCGATCGCGAGCGCGCCGGCGGCGACGAGCAGCTTCTTCGTGTTCATGGCTTCACCGGACAGTCGAAGAGCGGAGACCGAACCCCGACAGTACCACGGCGTTCACCGGCTGGCACTTGTGGGCGCGCCGTGCGCGTGTAGGATCGGCGGTTCAGACCATGACCATCCTCGTCACCGGCGGCCTCGGCTTCGTGGGCTCTCATTTCGTCTGGGCGGCGGCGCGGAGCGGGCGCGAGGTGGTCGTGCTCGACGACCGGTCCGCGGGCACCTCGCCGCCGATGCCCGAGAGCGTGGAGGTGGTGACGGGGGACATCGGCGATCGCGCGCTGCTGGAGCGGCTCTTCGCGCGGGCGCGGGTCGACGCGATCGTGCATTTCGCCGGCAAGATCCAGGTCGGCGAGTCGGTGACCAACCCGGCGATGTACCTCGACGTGAACCTCGTGCGCGCGCTCGCGCTGCTCGAGGCCGCGCGGGCCGCGGGCGTGGGCAGGATCGTGTTCTCGTCGACGGCCGCGGTCTACGGCGAGCCCAGGGACGTGCCGATCCCCGAGGGCGCCGAGAAGCGGCCCGTGAACCCCTACGGGGCCTCGAAGCTCTCGTTCGAGTACGCGCTCGAGGCGTACGGCAGGGCCTACGGCCTGCGGTGGGCGGCGCTCCGCTACTTCAATGCGGCCGGCGCGCAGCCGGACGGCAAGCTGCGCGAGGCGCACGAGCCGGAGACGCACCTCATCCCGCTGGTCCTCGACGCGGGCCTCGGCCGCAGGCCGCCGCTCACGCTCTTCGGCGACGATTACCCCACCCGCGATGGCACCTGCGAGCGCGACTACATCCACGTCTGCGACCTCGCGAGCGCGCACCTCCGGACGCTCGATCGGCTGGGCGAGGGCGGCGAGGTCGGGGCGGTGAACCTCGGGACGGGCCGCGGCAGCACGGTGCGCGAGGTGATCGAGGAGGCGGAGCGGGTGCTCGGCAAGCCGGTGCCGCGCACGGTGGGCCCGCGGCGGGCCGGGGATCCGTCGGCGCTCGTCGCGGATCCGAGCCGCGCGGAGCAGCTGCTCGGCTGGCGGGCGGAGCGGTCGGATCTGCCGTCGCTGATCGAGGACACGCTGCGGTCGCGGCGATAGCGCCGCGCGTCGGGCTGGGTCCGCATCGGGCTGGGCCCGAGGTCGCGGTGGGCGGCCATGACGGCCCCGTGGGCCTCTTGCTGGGCGAAGTGCGCCCGCGTCCGCAGCACGGACTCCGGCCGGGCGCCCGCCCGCTGGACCCGCTTCAGCCCGCCAGGCGGACCGGATCTCCGTGGCGGATCGTGCCACCGCGCTCGACGGCCGCATAAACGCCGACGCGCCGCTGGTTCTGCTGCATTACGGTGCGCAGGATGCCGATGTCGCGGGGGAGATCGCCCTGGGCGAGCGTCGCCATGATGCACCGCGGACAGGGACCGGTGATCCGCAGGCGAACCCGTTCACCGAGGGTCAGCCTGCGACCTACCCAGGCGTCCTCCACGAAGCCAGCGGCGCCCGGCGGGGTCGCCACCACGATATTGGGCCGGAACCTGTTCGCCTCGAATCGGCCGCTCGGATAGGCTTCCCGCAAGCAATCCAGCGTGGCCGTGGTCAAGAGGTGCACGGTGGCGCAGTCGAAGAACGTGCCGACCAGCAGCGCTTCGTTCGTGACCGTGTCGCGATAGGCCGAGTCGTCGATATCCGGCCAGTACTCTTCCAGCGTCGGCGGGTCGGGCGCTTTGGCCGCCCAGTTCACCGGGCGGCCGAGCGCCCGTGACAGCATCTCCGCGGCGTCCGCCTGATCGCTGGTCATCACGGTCCCATCAGGCAGCGTGATCCGGACCGGAGGCAGCGCCTGATCCGCTCGAGGCGGCTCGACGAAGGCGGCCCGATAGTCGAACAGCCCCGGCCACTTCAGGGGATTCTTCGCGCTGACCACCTTGCCGTCGGCCTGATCGAGCAGAGCGTACGCGCGGTCGCCCAGCAGGCCGCCCGGCGTGACGTCCACCGCGTCGAGCTGCTCGCCCATCATCGACTTGACCGGAAACCTCGCGATCGCGGTGATCGATCCAACACCGGCGTGGCTCGACATCCAGTGCTCCTTTCGGTTGCGGCTCAGGAAGTCCAAAGACTCGGAGGATGTCAAGGAAATTCAGACCCTCCAGGCTCAGCCCGGCCAGTCGGCATCACGCCCATCCCGCGAGCTGGTCCGATCCGCCTCAACAATCGGTAGAACCGATCGGTCAGCCCGTATTGGCCCGTGGCAAAGCGGTCTCCTCCCGGTTCCTCCCTGACCGCTGGTGATTGCTTCCAAAGCACACGGTCGAGACGTCCCGCGGCAGCGGCACGGTGGCCTTCGAGCATTCGCTCGCCGAATTGATCGTGGTCAAGTCGATCGCGCGGCGCCTCGCCCGCAGCGAGGCCGCGCTGAGATCAGTGCGCGGGAATACCTGGAATCGGACCGCCTGAAGCGTCGCGCGCCGCCTTCGTCTGGACAGGGAGCGGCCTCGATCGATAGAATGCAGCCGGCCATGTCTTCTCGCCATCCCTGGTGATGCGGTGGCGTGAGGGCGGCGACGAGAGGACGCCATGAGCGACAAGCAGACGGATACGGAGGCGACGAGCCACCGGGTCGCCGAGGCGCGGGCTTCGCGGGCCGAGGTGCGGGCCGTGCGGGCCGAGACGCGGGCCGCGGAGCTCTCCGTGCGCGTCGAGCAGGCGGAGGAGCGTGAGCGCACGCTCCACGATCAAGAGCGCAGGACGCGGCAGCGGCTCGACGCCTTCCTGAGCAGCTTCCCCGGGCTCTTGTGGGAGAGCTACTTCGACCCCGATCCGGAGGCTGGCCGAGCGATGTACGTTGGAGGCAATGTCGGGCTGCTCCAGGGATACACCGTCGAAGACTGGATGAAGCCCAGTTTCTGGCTCCAGATCGTCCACCCGGAGGACGGCGAAACCATCAAGTCGAGCATGGAGCGCTTGATGGCCGACGGACACGGCTCGATCCTGTACCGCTGGATCGCGAAGAACGGCGATATTTCCTGGATGACGGCCCAGATAACGGTGATTCGCGACGAAGCGGGCGCGCCGATCGGGCTGCGCGGCATCGCGCTCGACGTCACCGAGCTGAAGCAAGCCGAGGCGGAGCGCAACGAGGCGCTGGTCCGCGAGAGCGTCCTCCGGGCGCAGCAGGAGAGCCTGCTCGAGCTGTCCACGCCCCTCGTGCCAATCGACGACGACGTGCTCGCAATGACGCTCGTCGGCGGCATCGATCGCGCGCGCGCCGATCGCGTCCTGACCACGCTGCTCGAGGGCGTCTCGCGCGCAGGCGCCCGGGTCGTCATCCTCGACGTGACCGGCGTGCCCACGGTGGATACGGGGACGGCCGACGCCCTGCTCCGGGCCGCGCGCGCCGTCTCGCTGCTCGGCGCAGAGATCGTGCTCACCGGCATCCGGTCCGAGGTGGCGCGCACGCTCGTCGGCCTCGGCGTGGACCTCGAGTCGATGACGACCAAGAGCACCCTCAAGGCGGGTATCGCGCACGCGCTGCAACGCAAGAGAGCGTTCCAGGCGGCCAGCGCCGACAAGCGGGCTCGCTCGGGGCGGGCGTAGGGGACCCTCCTCCGTCACGACGGCCGCGCCTGGAGCGTCATCGATACCGGGACCGTGGGCGCCCTCGCCGGCGTGAGGGGCTCGGGGCCGCGCGACGTGTGGATTGCCGGCGCGCACGGCGCGCTCCTGCATTTCGACGGCGCCCGGTGGATCCGTCAGCGCGGCCTCTCCCAGTCGTCGTCGGCGCCGAGGCCGCCCTCGTTCCAGGTCCAGGAGATCTTCTGGTAGGTGAACGAGATCTCCTCCCGCTCGGTCATCCGGGTGGAGTTCTTGTGCCTCGTGTTTGGCAAGCGAAACTGGATGCCGGCGATGTTCGCGTTGGTGAGCCGGACCGTGTAGTGCTGCCGCTCGACCCCCAGGCGGTCCGGCGTGTAGAACATGAGCTCCAGGCTGGAGATGTTCTCGTTGTGGACGAGGATGCCGTAGAGCAGCGGCGTGGCCCGATCGAGCTCCTTCGTGACGATGAAGGGCTTGTGCATCCGCTTGCCGGTCGGCCGGCCGCTCGCCGGGTCGCGCGGCGCCACGATCTCGTGGCTCGCGGCGACGACCATCATGGTCCCCTCGCGCCCCTTCTGGGTCACCGAGCCGACGATCGCCCCTTGCCTCTCGGCGACGATCTTGAGGTGGGCGTTCAGGGCCATCGAGGTTTGACTCCACTGACGCCCGACGGCGCCCGCGGACACCATACCTCATCTGCTCTCACGGAAAAATAGGCCCGCGCGCCCGGCGCTCTGCGCGGGCACAAAACGACGCCGGGCGACCCGAAGGCCGCCCGGCGCTCTTCAC
>CAYQYG010000321.1:0-10615 GCA_964421485.1 uncultured Polyangiaceae bacterium
AGCCGTTCGCGTTCGGGATCGCCGGGTTGGAGGCCGCGACGTAGCCGCCGCCCGCATTGTAGTTGTACTGGTAATAGATCGGCTGGGTCATCGAGAACTTCAGGCACTTCCAGCCCGTCGTCGCGTCGCCGGTCTCGAAGTCGTTCCCCTCCGCCGTGTTCGGCTGGTACTTCGTGCCGGGGGGAGGCGTGGCGGGCACCGCGCCGGCGCTCGCGCACAGCGCGTGGTTCGCCGCCGTCGAGTTCGAGCCCTCGGCCACGAGCTCGGACGCGGCCGTCTCGCGCTCGTAGGCCGCGGCCGCGCCGCGCGAGATCGAGCCGATCGTGTTCTTCGCCTCCGAGGTCTTCGCGCTCGCGAGGTATCGCCGGACGCCGTAGATCGCCAGCGCCGCCAGGACGCCGATGATCGCGACCACGATCATGAGCTCGACCAGCGTGAACCCTCGCCTGTTGTACCGCTTGAATGCGCGCATATTCGTCGATCCTCCGTGGTGCTGCCCGCCGGGAGACCCGGCTCGTTGTCGACGGCGGACCCTGTGAGGCCGCTCGTCCTGTCACTCCGAATCGTTCTCCGAGTAGATCTCGCCCCTCAGCGAGGAGGCGAGGAAGAGCGCGGGGACGCCGTCCTCGTCGCGATCGCCCCGCGCCTGGATCACGAACCAGGGCTGCGTCACCGGGCTCGGCCACGTGGGAGCGTGCGCGACCTCCAGCCCGCTCGCGGTGATCGTGTCCGGCAGGCCCGCGACCACCGCGTAGCCGAAGCGCACCGGGCCGTCCGTCACCACGTTGAGCAGGCGCCAGCACGCGTAATCGCCGTGGCCCGGCTGGACCCAGTGATATTTCGCGTGGCTGGGCGTGGCCATCGGGTAATAGCTGTTGAGCGAGCCGCCGCCCTGCGGGCAGCCCGTCGCGCTCGAGCAGCCGGAGCAGCCCAGATAGACCAGCATCTCGGCCTTGTAGGCCTCCTCGGCGCCGCGGATCCCCTGGATCACCGCCGCCGCCTCGGCCGAGCCCGCCGAGTTCATGTACTTGCGGTAGCCCACGAGGGCGAGCGCCGCGAGGATGCCGATCATCGCGACGACGGCGAGCAGCTCCACCAGGGTGAAGCCCCTCGCCCGGAGCGCTCGATGTCGCCTCGCTGCCCGCATACGAGCGCAGCGTCGAGCAGGTTGCGTGCCAGGGGCCGGGCGGCCCGCAGGCGGGATCGGTGCGTGCGTGTGATTCATGGATATCCCTCGCTTTCGCTGGAGAAGCCGGGGTCTCGAGGCGGATGATGAGGAGAGCAGGTCAGGGGCCCGGGTGACAAAAATTGTCACCTGGAGCCGCCGCGGAGTGACGATTCTCGTCCGGGGGGCTCGACGTCGTCGTCCTCCTCGGCGCCCTCGGTCGCGAGGGCGTGCTTCGCGAGGCGATAGCGGAGGGAGCGGAGCGAGATGCCGAGCAGCTTCGCCGCGGCCCGGCGCACGCCGCCGGTGCGCTCGAGCGCCTGCAGGATGAGCCGCCGCTCGACCTCGCCGAGGACCTCGTCGAGGGCGCAGCCGCCTGGGGGGAGCTCCGCGAGCAGCGGCGCGGGGCTCGCGCTCAGGCCCGCGACGGCGCCGGGCAGATCGCCGAGGCCGATCGACGGGCCCGAGGCCAGCGTGACGGCGCGCTCGATCATGTTCTCGAGCTCGCGGACGTTGCCGGGGAACGCGTAGGCGTCGAGCGCGCGGAGCGCGTCGGTCGTGAGCCCGCGGACGTCCTTGCCGAGCTCGGCGGCGAAGCGGCGGACGAAGCGGTCGGCGAGCCGCGAGACGTCGCCAGGGCGCTCGCGCAGCGCGGGCAGCTCGATGCGGATGACGTTGAGCCGGTAATAGAGGTCCTGGCGGAAATGGCCCTTCTGGACGTCGGCCTCGACGTCGCGGTTCGTGGCCGCGAGCACGCGGACGTCGACGGGGATCTCGGCGGCCGCGCCGACGGGGCGCACCTTCCGCTCCTGGAGCACGCGGAGCAGCTTCACCTGCAGGGGGGCCGGGAGCTCGCCGACCTCGTCGAGCAGCACCGTGCCGCCGTCGGCCTCGCGGAACAGGCCCAGCGCGCGCGCGCCGGCGCCGGTGAAGGAGCCCTTCTCGTGGCCGAAGAGCTCGCTCTCCATCAGCGCCTCGGGCAGGGCGCCGCAGTTGACCACGAGGAACGGCTTGCCGGCGCGGTCGCTCCGGTCGTGGATCGCGCGGGCGATCCGCTCCTTGCCGGTGCCGCTCTCGCCGGTGATCAGCACCGTGGTGCGCGTGGGCGCGATCTTGTCGACGAGCTCGGCGATGCGCTGCATCGCGGGGCTCGTGCCGAAGACGTCGCGCGCGGGGGGGCCGAGGCGCTCGAGGTGCGCGCGCAGGCGCTGGTTCTCGGTGATGATCGAGCTCTTCTCGAGCGCCTTCGCCGCGAGCGCCGCGATCTCCGCGGGCGAGAACGGCTTGGTCACGAAATCGTACGCGCCGTTCCGCATCGCGTCGATCGCGCTCTCGACGGTCGAGTGCGCGGTCATCACGATGACCTCGGTGGCCCCGCTGCGCGCCTTCGCCGCCGTGAGCACCTCGATGCCCGAGCCGTCGGGCATGACCAGATCGGTGAGCACCAGCGGGAAGGGCCGCGGGTTCTGCCGGATGGCCTCCAGGGCCGGGCGGACGCCGGGCGCGGTCACGACCTCGTAGCCCTGGCGGCGGAACGTGATATCGAGCACCTGCCGCAGCCCGGGCTCGTCATCGACGACCAGCACGCGGGCGGTGGTCGGCGGCATGCTTGGCGGGATCGATGCCATTGCGCCCCAGCTTATCACCAACGCCCCGGCGCCGCGCCTCGCCCTGAGCCGCGGGCAGGCCGGCCCTGCGATCGCGTGGGCGCGCGGTCGCGCGGGCGCGCGCGGCGATCAGGGGCAGGCGTCGGTCACGTCGGTGCCGGCGGAGCGCTCCTGGATCACGAACGAGCTGGTGCCGCTCGACTCGATCTCGCCGTCCTCGGTGACGACCTCCTGCGAGATCAGGATCAGGTCGCAGAGCGCGGCCTCGAGCTCGACGGTGTAGCGCCCGTTCCGATCGCTGTCCTCGACGACCGCGCCCTTGCGCGTGCGATCATTGAAGACGGTCACCAGGGCGCCCTCGTAGCAGTCGCCCGAGATCTCCCAGGAGCCCTCGTGCTGAGCCGAGGGCCGGATGGTGGTCGGCTCGTCGGGCGGCGGCAGCGGGAGCGTCGGGCTCAGGCAGCCGGCGCCGGCGATCAGCGCAACCGAGAGGGCGGCGGCGAGGCGGAGCACGGCGCGGCGAAGCATCGAGGTTGTCTTCATCCGGTAGCACAGGTCGTGCCGCGCGCCTACGGGCCGCGATCGGCCTCGATTGTCGTGGATCCGTGGCCTGCGGAGGCCGCGGAGGTGTCAATCGTGTTGGCGATCCCGTCCGTCGGTTTGCACCACCCGGAGGCTCACCCGGCGCTTCGGCGGGGTGGCCGGCGGCGCCGCGGGCTGGCCCTCGCCCTCGGGGTTCGGGGCGGAGGGCGCGCCATGTGGAGCGCGACCCGGAGCCCCGAATGTCGAATCGAGGAGCTCGCCCACGAGGTCGTAGTCGCTGGCCTGGGTGATCCGCACGCGCCGCATCTCGCCGGGGCGCGCCTCGCCGCCCGAGAGGTAGACCTGCCCGTCGATGTCGGGCGCCTGGCCGGCGTGGCGGCCCATGAGCACGTACTCGTGCTCGTCGCTCTGGCCCTCGACGAGCACGTCGAGCTCGCGGCCCACGAGCGCGGCGCTCTTCCTGTGCGAGATGCGGCGCTGGAGCGCCATCAGCTTGCGGTGGCGGCTCGCGGCGGTGCGCGCCGGGACCTTGCCCTCGAGCGTGTAGCTCCGGCTCGACTCCTCGTCGGAGTAGCGGAAGACGCCGACCCGATCGAACTCGGCCCAGCGGACGAGGTCGCAGAGCTCCTCGAACTCGGCGTCGGTCTCGCCCGGGTGGCCGACGATGAAGGCCGTGCGGAAGGTGAGGTCGGGGATGCGCTCGCGGAGCGTCGTGATCACGCGGCGGAGGCGCGCGCCGCCGTGGCCGCGGCGCATGCGGCGGAGCATCGCGTCCGCGGCGTGCTGGAGCGGCATGTCGACGTAGCGGACGACGCGGGGGTGCCCGGCGAGGACCTCGAGCAGGTCGTCGGTCAGCGCCTCGGGGTAGAGGTAGAAGACGCGCACCCACCGGATGCCGGGGACGTCGGCGACGCGCTCGACGAGGCGCGCGAGCGGGGCGCGCGCGCCGCGGTCGAGATCGCGGCCGTACGCGATGGTGTCCTGCGAGACGAGGTTCACCTCGCGCACGCCCGCGGCGGCGAGGCGCTCGACCTCGCGCACGACGTCGTCGGCGGGGCGGGAGCGCTGCTTGCCGCGCATCTCCGGGATGACGCAGAACGAGCAGGTGCGATCGCAGCCCTCGGCGATCTTCACGTAGGCGCTGGCGCCGGGCGTGGAGACGGTGCGCGGATCGGCGGCCTGGACGAGCCAGTCGGCCGGGTTGCCGACGAGCATGCGCTCGGCGCGGCCCTCGAGGACCTGGCCGAGCTTGAGCATGTCGCTCGAGCCGAGGAAGTGATCGACCTCGGGCAGCTCGCGCGCGAGCTCCTCGGGGTGGCGCTGCGAGAGGCAGCCGGCGACGACCAGGCGCTTGCAGCTCCCGCCCTCCTTGAGCTGCGCCATCTCGAGGATCGCGTCGATCGACTCCTTCTTGGCCTCACCGATGAAGCCGCAGGTGTTGACGACGATCACCTCGGCGTCCGCGGCCTCGCCGACGTGCTCGTAGCCGGCGCCGCGGGCGACGCCGAGCATGACCTCGGAGTCGACGCGGTTCTTCGGGCAGCCGAGGCTGACGAAGTGCACGGTGCGGCGCGCGGGCGCGTCGAGCGCGTCGAGGTCGGGGCGGGGCGCGCGGCTCACGGGGCGGTCTGCTCGGCGTCGAAGGCGATCTGCCCGCCGGCGAGGGTCATGCGCACGCGCCCGGCGAGCTCCTTGCCGAGCAGCGGCGTGTTGCTGCTCTTCGAGCGGAGCATCGACGCGTGGAGCACGAACCGCTGCTCCGGATCGATCAGGCAGAGCTCGGCGCGGGCGCCGGGGCGGATCGAGGGGGCGCCCACGCCGGCGATGCGGGCGGGCGCGCGGGTGAGCGCGTCGACCACGCGCGCGAGCGGCAGGGCGCCCGCGCGCACGAGCCCGAGCAGGGCCGGGACGACCAGCTCCAGGCCGATCATGCCCGGCGAGGCCTGCGCGAACTCGCAGTCCTTCTCCAGCGAGGAGTGCGGCGCGTGGTCGGTGGCGATGGCGTCGATGGTGCCGTCGGCGAGCGCGGCGCGGAGCGCGTCGACGTCGGCCTGCTCGCGCAGGGGCGGGTTGACCTTGCAGGCGGTGTCGTAGCCGATCACGGCCTCGTCGGTGAGCGTGAGGTGGTGCGGCGTGACCTCGGCGGTGACCGCGATGCCGCGGGCCTTGGCCTCGCGGAGGATGCGGACCGCGCCGAGCGAGGAGACGTGCGCGACGTGGTAGCGGGCGCCGGTGGCCTCCGCGAGCAGGACGTCGCGGGCGACGATGATGTCCTCGGCGACGCGCGGCCAGCCGCGCAGGCCGAGCCGGGTCGAGACGGCGCCCTCGTGCATCTGGGCGCCCTCGGTGAGCGCGTGGTCCTCGGCGTGCTGGATGACCGTGAGGTCGAAGGTGCGCGCGTACTCGAGCGCGCGCCGCATGACCGCGCTCGACGTCACGCACCGCCCGTCGTCGCTGACCGCGACCGCGCCGGCCTCCTTGAGGTCGGCCATCTCGGTGAGCTCCGCGCCCTTCTGGCCGAGGGTGATCGCGCCGATCGGGTGGAGCGCCGGCCCGCCCAGCGCGCGCGCCCGCGCGACCATGGCCTCGGTGATCGCCCTCGAGTCGTTGACCGGCACGGTGTTGGGCATGGCGCAGACGTGCGCGAACCCGCCGGCCGCCGCGGCCGCGAGGCCGGAGGCGATGTCTTCCTTGTACTCCTGCCCGGGCTCGCGCAGGTGCGCGTGCAGGTCGACGAACGCGGGCAGGAGCAGGAGCAGCCCCCCGCCGCGCACGACCCGCGCGCGCTCCGCGCCGAGCAGCTCGTCCGTGGCGGCGCCGCGCCCGACGCGCGTGATGACGCCGTCCTCGACGACGACGTCGACGATGTCGTCCAGCCCGTGCGCCGGATCGACCGCGCGCACGCCGGAGAAGACGAGGATCGGTGGGGTGGGGCTCGGGGCGGAGGGCAGGCGACCCGGAGCCCCGAGCGTCGAACTGGGTGCGACCGCCATCGGCGCGCTCCCGTAGCACATGCGGCCTTCGCCGGGCATCTCCTCTCCTCCCCGTGCGCGGCCAGGCAGCCAGCCAGCCAGGCAGGCAGGCAGGCGGCAGGCGAGCGCGCGGGCGGGCTGCCCGGCCGCGGCGATCGGGCGCGAGCAGGGGCGGGGCAGGAAGGTCTTGACGGCCGGCTCCTCCGCGCGCTAGGTGATGCCTCCGTTTCGATCGCGAAGCTGGCGGAATTGGCAGACGCGCTGGATTCAGGTTCCAGTGGGGTAACTCCCGTGGAGGTTCAAGTCCTCTGCTTCGCACTGTTCTGCTTCCTTTTCGTATAGTTACATTATTGACGAGAGCTGCATTGATCCGGCCTGCTGTCCAGCGAGAATGCGGTGGGCAGGGTGGCCGTGCCCCAGACGAGGAGACCGTCTGGGTGGCTCGAGACGCCCGACCGGGCGCGAGCCCCCTCGGGGAGAACTGAGATCCAGCGATGCTGCCTCGACGTCGTCACGATCACCCGGCCCGTCTCGCAGCGGGGCTCGCTGTGCTCGCCGCGTGCAACAGCGGCTCGTCGCCGCCGGGGCCGGCGGCGAGCGCGGCGCCCTCGGCGAGCGCGGCGCCCGCTGCGAGCAGCGGCGGGGCGCAGCCGGCGACGGCGCCGGAGGGTGGGGGGGCGGCGCCGCGCGGGGCGGGCGTGCCGGCGTTCACGCCGATCGCCGAGGTCGCGGCCTGCAAGGCGAAGACGGTCGAGGTGGCGACCTATCTCCAGCGCCACGGGCTCGGGCTCGCCGGGCGCGGGCGTGACGGGACCTTCGCCGCGGTGTGGCTCGTCGAGCTGCAGAACAGCCCGGACGCGCAGATCGCGTTCGCGGGGTTCGACGCGGAGGCGCGGCAGGTGGCGCGGGCGCGGTCGATCGGGGCGACGCGGCAGGAGGGCCTCCGGATCTTCGAGACGGGCGGGGTCTGGTCGGTGACCTGGCTCGGCGCAGAGGGGCTGTCGCACGCGCGCCCGCGGTGGGAGACGAGCCCGCCGCCCGAGGTCCAGCGCCTCACGGCCGTGGGCAAGGAGGTGAGCGAGAACGTCGCGATCGCGGCCTCGCCGGCGGGGTCGCTGGTGGCCGCAGCGCCGTTCGGCGACGCGCGCGATCAGCTCGGCGTGTTCCTCTTCGCGCCGGTCGAGGAGGGGCAGCAGGCGGTCAAGGCCCTGGGCGTGACGCACCACGCGAAGCAGCCGCGGGGCCCCGCGGTGGCCGCGGACGCGGGCGGGTACCTCGTCGCGTGGCACGAGGCGGACGGGGCCATCCGGGCCTCGCGCTTCGATCCCACCGGCAAGGAAGGGGAGGCGCACGTGATCGCCGCAGCGGTGTCCCCGGGCGGCGCGGCCCGGGAGGGGCTCGCGCTCGCGGCGGTCGAGGGAGGCGGCGCGGTCGCTGTCTGGGGCGAGGGGGACACGATCGTCGCGCGCGGGGTCGACGGCTCCGGGCGGCCGGGCGCCGCGCCGCACGTCGTCGGCAAGGGCAAGGCGCGGGCGGTCTCGTCGAGCGGCAAGGGGGCCTTCGTGGCGTGGATCGGCAACGACGGGAAGGCCGACGGGCAGCTCCTGCTCGCCCGGATCGCGGCCGACGGGGCGCCCTCGGACAAGGGGCTCCGCGTCTCCGACGGCGCGACGCCTGTGAAGGATCCGCCCGCCGTGGCGCTCGCCGGGGAGCGCGTCGGCGTCGCGTGGACGGAGGTGATGAGCGCCGGGGTGAGCACGAAGCGCGCGGTCCTACGCGTCCTCGACGCGGCCTGTGTGCCCTGAGCCCGCGGCGCGGGCGCGCACGGAGGGGGGGAGCGCCCGCGCGCCGGCGGCGCTAGGATGAGCGTGTGAGCGACGATGCGGGCTCCCGTTCACAGCTGGACGCTGCGCCTTCGGACGAGTCGCACGGCGAGCCGCTGGACGAGCTCCCGCCGCTCGACGACCCCTACCTCATCGCGCCGCCGCCCGCGCCGCGCGCGGAGACGTCGACGCTGGCGGTGAGCTCGGTCGTCGCGGCGCTGCTGCTGGGGCCAGTCGGCGCGGTGGCCGCGATCGTGCTCGGCTGGGCGGCGCGCCGCGAGATCCACGAGGCGCCGGGGCGGCGCGGGGGGTACGGGCTCGCCACGGCGGGGCTCGCGCTCGGCGTGGCGCTCACGGTGGCCTGGGGCGCGGCGCTGCCGCTGGTCGTGTGGACGTGGAGGGCGCATCGCGAGCAGCTGGTGGACATCGAGCGCACCGTCGAGGCGGTGTCCGCTCCGCAGGTCGCGCCGTCGGGGCAGACTCCGCCTGCGGCGGAGTCGCCGGCCGGGAGCGTTCCTGCGCGCACGGCGATCCAGCGCGTCGGCGCGGTCACGGTGGTCGATGTGGGCGTCGATGCGTCGTCGCTCTCGGAGGAGCTCGCGAGGCAGCGCGCGGAGGCCTTCGGCCTCGGCGAGAAGGTGCTCGTGATGACGACGCGCGGTCCGTGCGATCCGTGCCGCGGCGTCGAGACCTCGCTGCGCGATCCGCTGATGCAGACGGCGCTGCACGGTGTGCGGCTGATCCGCGTCGACATCGACGTGTTCAAGGACGACCTCGAGGAGCTCAAGGTGCCCGCGATCCGCTACCCGGGCTTCTTTCTGCTCTCGCTCGACCTCACGCCGCAGGATGGGATCGACGGGGGCGAGTGGGACGACGACATCGCCCAGAACATCGCGCCGGTGCTCGGGGCCTTCGTGCGCGGGCAGTACACGCGCCGCCGCGCCCAGTGGAAGCCGCTGCCGGGCTCCGGGATGCGGCTCTGACCGTCGCCTGGCATCCCGGCTCCGGGGCATCCGGCGCGGCGCGGGGCGGATCGTCGCCCTCGCGCGGGTCGGAGAGGCTAAGCTCGGGCCGTGAAGCGCGCCGTCCAGACCACGTTCTTCGTCCTCTGCGTCCTCTTCAGCGTCGCGGCGGTCTACAACGTCTTCGCTGACAACGCCGAGGTCGAGCAGCAAGCGCGCGCCGTCGCGTGCGGCGATCAGGGGGCGAGCTGCTCGCCGCAGATGACGAGGATGGAGCGGACGCCGTTCGGACAGACGTTCGAGTTCGCGACGGCGAAGCGGACCGTGGGGGTCCGGTGCACGCGCGCGTTCGTGCTGGCCGGCGAGTACTCTTGCGCGCTGCGTTGAGCCGGGGTCAGAACCCGATCCCCACGTAAAGGGAGGCGAGCAGCCACGGGGTGAGGTCCGGGGCGCTGTCGGTGCGGATGGCGGGGATCGTGCCGGTGAGGTCGAGGCCCACGCGGGCGTCGGCGTCCTCGAACGGGACGCGGTAGGCGAGCCCGGCGCGGAGGAGGCCCAGGCCGAGCGTGGCGCCGTGGCTCGTGTCCAGGGTGCCGTCCTCGCGCACGCTGGAGGAGGTGCGGGCGACGCCGCCGCCGGCGCCGATCGTGGGGCGGAAGCGGGAGCGGCCGCCGAAATCGAGGGTGAGCTCGCCGGTGTACTGCGAGAGGCCGTGGTCCGCGCCGACGTCGAGCCAGGCGGCCGTGAGGCGGAACCCGGTGGGGCCGCGGCCAAAGTCGACGGCGGCCAGCAGGCCGGGCGAGGCGCTGTCGCTGTCGAGCTTGCCGGCGGGGCCCACGAGGATGCGGACGAGGCTCGCGCGCGGGGGCGCGTCGAGGTCCTCGATGTGGGAGTAGCGCTCGCTGCGCGAGGTCGCGACGAAGCCGCCGCCTCGGTCGTAGGGCGGCGGGGTCGCGAAGCCGTCGGCGCGGACCTCGCCGGCGGCGGCGAGGGCGGCGAGCGCGGCACCCAGGGAAGACAAGCAACGGACAAGGCGGGGGGCGGCGGAGGTCATGGCCCCAAGAACGCCATGTCCTGCGCGACCTTACGGTATGGTGTGCGCGGTGATCCGCGCTGCGCCCCGCCTCCTCGCCGTCGCTGCCGTCGCGGTGGTCTTCTGCGCCGCGCGCCCAGGGCACGCCGCGCCCCCCGAGGCGCCGCCGGTCGACGCGGCCGCGGAGGAGAAGCAGCGGCGCGTGGAGCAGGCCGTCGCGCTGCACGACGAGGCGCGGGCGCTCTACCAGCGCGGGGAGTACCGCGCGGCGATCCGGAAGCTCGAGGAGGCGGCGCGGCTCGATCCGGAGGGCAAGGAGCTCGTCTACAACCTCGCGGTCATCCACGAGAAGCTCGCCGAGCTGCCGGCGGCCGAGGCGTACTACCGGCGGTACCGCGACATGGAGAAGGACCCGAAGGCGCGCGAGCAGGTGGACGCCGTGCTCCGGCGGCTGGAGGGGGCGAAGAAGCAGCTCCCGCCGCCGACCGAGCCGCCGCGCGCGCCGGCGGC
>CAYQYG010000322.1:0-10588 GCA_964421485.1 uncultured Polyangiaceae bacterium
GCCCCCCTGTGGAGCCGCCCTCCGCCCCGACCCCCGTCCGGCCCAGGGGCGGCGTCGGGCCCGTGTCCGAGCGGCTCTACCACGCCGAGTCGAGCGGCGCGTCCGCGGTCGCGTCCGGCGCGCTGCTGCTCGTGCTCGCCCGGAACCCCTCGCTCACGGTCCGCGAGGTCGAGGCCATCGTCGCGTGCACGCTCGATCCGGTCTCGCCCGAGCCGCCGGCGCGCGCCGCGCCGTTCGCGGATCCGAGCGACAACGAGCCCGCCGCGCGCGATCGGGACGGGCACAACGCCAAGCACGGCTATGGCCGCGTGAACGCGGGGCGGGCGTGCCTCGCCGCGGGCGATCCCGTCGCGCTCGCGCTGGTCATCATGGGCGAGGACGACGCCGCGCGGGCCTGGATCGACGCGCGGCGCGCCGACGCGCGGGCCCGCGCGCTCTACTCGCGCCGCCTCGCGAGGTGGGCGGTCCGCGCGCTGCTCGCCGACGTTCGCCTGCTGCACGGCGCGCGCGCCCTGCTCCGCCACGCGCGCCTCGTCGCCGGCCGCGACGCGCGGAGGCGCGCCCACGGGGACGGCGCCGTGATCCGGCAGATCGCCCTCCTGCTCCGCGCGCTCTCGACCCGCGCCGCCGCGCCCCGCCCGGCGCCTCGCGTCGCCGCCGAGCTCGCGGCCCTCCGCGACCGCGCCGAGGCGCTCTCCCGCGAGCGCGGCGGCGCGCTCGAGGCCGCCGAGGCGACGCTCGCCGCGCTCTCGATTCTTGTATTTCAAGGCACCATTCCAGTCGCGGCGTCGAGGACAAACGAAGGCCCGACGGCCGACAGGTGATCTGGCTCGCCGAGCGTGCTCACGCACGTGAGGTTCGCGGAAATGCGCATGCGCCTCCCGGAATGCGTCAAATCGTCGCTCCCTGCCCTGCCGCGGCGTCGAGACGAGCCCCGCTTCCGCGCGGAGCCCGTTGGTTCGCCGCGGGTTCCGGCGTATCGTGCACGAGACGGGGTGCACCTAATGCGCCGCGGCTGACCTGAATGCCTTCTCCTGACAACCGGCGCTGGATCCTCGCGGCCGTCGCGGCGGCGGCGCTCGCTGTCGCCGGCTCCAGCCTGAAGAGCGCGGTGGACTGGTACGAGCGCCCCTTCGCCGGGGTGCTCGTCGATCCGGACGGTATCGTCTCGAGCCTCGGCCTGCCGTCCTGGGAGGGCTTCCAGAAGGGGCTCGGCTATCCGGACCGGCTCGTCGAGGTGGACGGCAGCGTGCCCTCCGCCGCGCCCGGGCGCTATCGCGCCGCGGCCTGGGACGCCGCGATCGAGCGCGCCGCGCGCGAGGGGCGGAGGGCGATCCACGCCCGCTTCGAGACGCGCGCCGGCCTGCGCGACGTCGAGCTCTCGGTGGTCCCGTTCGACCCGTTCGCCTGGTGGCTGTACGCCGGCGGGCCCATGGTCATCGCCCTGCTCTACGTCGGGGCGGCGCTCATCGCGCTGAGCGCGAGCCCGCGCGGCAAGCTCGCGCGCGCGTTCTCGAAGACCGCGATGCTCGCCGCGATCTTCCTCGTCACCATCTTCGACTATCACAGCTCGCGCGACCTCGTGCCGTTCTTCCTGATCGCCTACGCGCTCGTGCCGATGGGCTTCTTCACGCTCGCGCTCCGCTTGCCGGACGACGCGCCGCTCCTCGCGCGGCACCCCTGGGTGAGCGCCGCGCTCGACGGGGCGGGCGGGCTCGTCGCGCTCGCCATGCTCGCGCGCCACGCGACGGGCGGGACCACGGTCGCGATCAGGGACGTCTGCGCGATGCTCTTCGGCGTCTCGCTCCTGTTCTTCGCGGCCACGTTCCTGGTCCGCTTCACCCGGGCCGAGGGCGATCGCCGGCGCACGCTCCGCGCGCTGCTCATCGCCATGGTCCCGCCCCACGCGGTGATCGGGCTCGCGTTCTTCATCGCCGTGCTCGGCCTCTCGGCCTCGGTGCTCTGGCACGCGATCCCGCTGCTCGTGCTCACGCCGCTCTCCAGCGTCTTCGCGTTCGCCCGCTACGACCTCTGGGGGAGCCGCGCCCTGCTCTCGCGGCCCGTCACGCGGCTGATCATCGCCGGGGTGATGCTCGCCTTCACGGTCATGCTCTGCATGGCGTGCGCGCCCCTCGCCGGGCTGCCCATCAGCGGCGCGGTCAAGATCGCCGTGCCGGCGGCCGTGCTCGGCGCCGGGCTCGTCGTCTACGCCCTCCGCGCCGGCGACCGGACGCTCTTCCCCGCCCGCGCCGAGTACAAGCCGACCGTCGAGCAGCTCAGCGAGGAGCTGACCCTCGCGACCGTGCCCGAGGAGGTCGCCGAGGCGGTCGAGCGCACGGTCCGCGCGTGGCTCCCCTGCGAGCGGGTCGTCTTCCGCCACCGCGCCGAGGTGGAGAGCGACCAGGAGTGCGGCGGCGCGGAGGCCAGCGGCGAGCGGGCGATCGTGGTCCGGGAGCCCGGCCGGGCGGGCGCGGACCTCACCCTGACCGTCTCCTTCCGCGGCCGCCCGCTCGGGACCATCGAGGTCGGCCGCAGGTCCGGCGGGCCGCTCTTCACGAGCGAGGACCTCGACCTGCTCCGCACCATCGGCAACCAGGCGGCGGTCGCGATGGCGCACGCGCTGAGCTACGCCGAGCTCGAGCGGCGGCGGCGCGAGCAGGCGGCGGCGTGGCGCGACGAGCGCGAGGCGGTGATCGAGACCCTCGCCGCGGAGATCACCCACGAGGTCCGCTACCCCATCAACTTCTTCCGCTCGATCTTCAAGCGCGGCTCCACCGGCCAGCGCCTCGACGCGGAGGAGATCGACATCGGCTGCGAGGAGGTCGAGCGGCTGGAGCGCCTCGTCATGGGCCTCCGGCGCG
Organism: uncultured Polyangiaceae bacterium; assembly: GCA_964421485.1. Classification (GTDB taxonomy): domain Bacteria; phylum Myxococcota_A; class Polyangia; order Polyangiales; family Polyangiaceae; genus CAYQYG01. The sequence continues at coordinate 2,862 of CAYQYG010000322.1, forward strand.
TCGCGCACAGGAGGCTCGAGCGCCGCGCCCTCTCGATCGAGGAGCTCGTCAACAAGGCCGAGATGCTGCTCCGCGACCAGCTCGGCAAGCGCGAGGTCGACGTGCGCGTGAGCGGCGCCGTCGAGCTCCGCTGCGACCCCGATCAGGTCACGCAGATCCTCGTGAACCTGCTCTCGAACGGCCTCGACGCCGCCGGTGAGAGGGGCGCGGTCGGCGTCGCCTGGACCGCGACCCGCGACGGCGCCGAGCTCGTCGTCTGGGACACGGGCCCCGGGATCACCGGCGATCCCGCGCGGATCTTCGCCCCCTGGTACACGACCAAGCCCCGCGGCACCGGGCTCGGGCTCGCGATCACCCAGCGCATCGTCCGGGCGCACGGCTGGTCCATCAACCCCGAGCGCAGGGACGGCAAGACGCGCCTCGTGATATCCATCCCCTCGACCGACGTGGTCGAGCCAACCGGGGTTGTCGACATCGAAGAGCAGCCCAAGAACGAGGTCGCGTGAAGATCCTCGTCGTGGACGACCAGCGGAGCGCCCGCCGCGTCCTGCGCCAGATGCTGGCCGCGCTCGACGGCATCGACGTCCTGGAGGCGGCCGGCGTCGACGACGCGCTCGCCGCCGTGGAGCGGGCCTCGCCGGACCTCCTCCTGCTCGACGTGCGGCTCACGGAGGACCCGCGGGACCGCGGCGGCCTCGACATCCTGCGGCGGGTGCGCGCCTCGGGCCGGAGCACGCCTGCGGTCATGGTCACCTCGGTCAGCGAGCTCGGCGAGATCCGCGAGGCCATGCGCCTCGGCGCCCAGGACTACGTGCTCAAGGACGAGCTCTGCCCCGAGATGCTCCTGCCGATCGTCGAGGGCCAGCGCGAGCGCCTGATGCTCAAGGGCGAGGTCGTGCGCCTCCGCGAGCGGGTCGACAGGACCTTCGGCACCAGGGCCATCCTCGGCTCCTCGCCGGCGATGGAGCGCGTCCGGAGGATGATCGAGCGCGTGGCCGAGTCGAGCTCCACGGTGCTCATCCGCGGCGAGACCGGCAGCGGCAAGGAGATGGTCGCCCGCGCCCTGCACGAGACGAGCTCCCGCCGCGGCGAGCCGTTCGTCGCCGTGAACTGCTCCGCCCTGCCCGGCACGCTGATCGAGTCCTTGATCTTCGGCCACGAGCGCGGCGCCTTCACCGGCGCCGAGAAGCGCATGCGCGGCCAGCTCGAGCTCGCGGGCGCCGGCACCATCCTGCTCGACGAGATCGCCGAGATGCCCGCCGAGCTCCAGGCGAAGCTCCTCCGCGTGCTCGAGGACCGGCGCTTCCGCCCCCTCGGCTCCGAGGCGGAGCTCCCGCTCCGGGCCCGCGTCCTCGCGGCCACGCACGTCGACCTCGAGAAGCGGATCTGCGACGGGCGCTTCCGCGAGGACCTCTTCTACCGGCTCAACGTGGTCACGCTGTACGTCCCCTCGCTCGCGGAGCGCGAGAGCGACGTCATCGAGCTCCTGCTCGCCTTCAGCGCCGATCTGCCGCGCAAGCTGCGCTTCACGGACGAGGCGATCGCGTGGCTGCTCCGGCGCTCGTGGCCTGGCAACGTGCGCGAGCTCCGGAACATCGTCGAGCGCCTGACCCTGCTGGCGGACGACGACCTCATCGACGTGCCGATCCTCGAGGAGCTCGCCCGCGAGCGCCCGGTGCTCGACGCGGTGGCGGAGGTCGACCGGATCGCCCGGGCGCTGCTCGCGCTGCCCGAGCGGCTCGGATCGAAGCTCCGCGTGATGGAGCGCGCCGTGCTGCACCACGCGATCGAGAGCTGCGGCGGCAACAAGGCGGCCGCCGCGCGGCTCATCGGCGTCGACCGCAAGGTGCTGGAGCGCCGCTGGGACCGGCACTCCGGCGACGAGCCGCCGAGCAGCCGCCGCGCCTCCGTGCCTCCGGGCGGCCTGGATCCTGACTTCTAGCGCCGGCCGATGCCCACGTAGGAGAAGCCCAGGCCGCGGAGCTCGTCGGGCTCCCACACGTTGCGGCCGTCGACGAGGTGCGGGGCGCGCAGGATGCGCTTCAGGCGGTGGAAATCGGGGCGGCGGTACTCGTGCCACTCGGTCACGAGCACCAGCGCGTCGGCGCCCTCGGCCGCGCCGTACATCCCGTCGCTGAGCAGGACGCGGCTGCCGTAGAGCGCCCGGACGTTGGCCATCGCCTGCGGATCGTGCGCCTGCACCGTCGCGCCCGCCTCGAGCAGGTCGTCGATCAGCGCGAGCGAGGGCGCCTCGCGGATGTCGTCGGTCTGCGGCTTGAACGCGAGCCCCCAGATCGCGACCGTCACGCCCTCGAGCGACCCGTGCGATTCGTTGAAGCGCGCGCGGAGCTTCTCCCCGAGCAGCCGCTTCTGCCGCGCGTTCACCCGCTCGGCCGCGCGCACGATCGCGAGATCGTGCCCGGCCGCCTCGGCCACGTGCAGGAGCGCCGAGATGTCCTTGGGGAAGCACGACCCGCCGAAGCCGGGGCCGGGGAAGAGGAACCGCGGCCCGATGCGCGGATCCGCGCCCAGGCCCTTGCGGACCGGCTCGATGTCCGCCCCGAGCTTCTCGGCCAGCACGGCGAGGTCGTTCATGAACGAGATCCGCGACGCCAGCATCGCGTTCGCCGCGTACTTGGTGAGCTCCGCGCTGCGCGGATCCATCACGTGGATCCGGTCGCTCGTGCGCACGAAGGGGTTGTACAGGTGCCGCAGCACCTCGCGCGCCCGCGCGTCGTCCGAGCCGATGATGACCCGATCGGGCTTCATGAAGTCGTTCACCGCGTCGCCCTCCTTGAGGAACTCCGGGTTCGACGCGACCCCGAACGGGTGACTCGTGAGCCCGCCGATGATCTCCTTCACCCGGTCCGCCGTCCCGACCGGGACCGTGCTCTTCGTCGCGATGACCTTGTAGTCCTCGACGTTCCGCCCGATCGTCTCCGCCACCGCGTACACCGCCGAGAGGTCCGCCGACCCGTCGGCCGCCGCGGGCGTCCCCACCGCGATGAACACGACCTCGGCCTTCCGGATCGCCGCGGCCACGTCCGTCGAGAAGCTCAGGCGCCCGTCGCGCACGTTCTTGGTGATGAGCACGTCCAGCCCCGGCTCGTAGATGGGGATCTCGCCCCGCTGGAGCATGTCGATCTTCGCCGCGGACACATCGACGCACGCGACGTCGTTGCCGAAATCCGCGAAACCGGCGCCTGCTACGAGCCCGACATAACCCGTCCCTACCACCGCGAGCTGCATGGGCGCGGACGCTACCACGAATGCGGCGGAGAGCGACCCGCGGCCCCTTGACTCGGCGCTGCGGCCCCGCTTGAGATGTGCCCGTGCACGCCGAGCTCCCCGAAATCGAGGCCTGCCGATCGCGACCCACCCAGGCGAGCGCCGGCGGCGCCGGGGCGCGGGCGCCCTCGTGAAGACCGGCCCGGACTTCCGGCGCGAGGTGGAGCTCCCGGACGGCGGGCGCATCCTCCTGCGCATGATGCGCCCCGAGGACAGGGCCGAGCTCCGGCGCCAGTTCTCGCGCCTCTCGCCCGGCTCCCGCTTCCGCCGCTTCCTCACGGTGAGCCCCGAGCTCTCGGAGGACGCGCTCCGTTACCTGACCGACGTCGACGGCCAGGATCACGTCGCGATCGTCGCCACGGCCGACTCGCTGGACCTCAAGGCCGAGGTCGGCCTCGGCGTCGGCCGCTTCGTCCGCCTCCGCGACGAGCCCGACGTCGCCGAGGCCGCGGTCACGGTGATCGACGAGGCCCAGGGCCGCGGCATCGGCCGCCGCCTGCTCGAGGCGCTCACCGAGGCCGCGCTGGAGCGCGGCATCCGCCGCTTCCGCGGCGTGGTCCTCGCCGAGAACGAGCCGATGCGCCGCATCCTCGACGACGCCGGCGCCCGCGTCCGCGAGGACGACGGCGCCTCGCTGGTCTTCGACGTGGATCTCACCCCCCGCTCCGGCGCCTCCCCGGCCGACGAGTCCCCCCTCTCCGGCGACCGCGATCACCCGCTCTGGCGCCTCCTTCGAATCGCCGCGCAGTCGCTGCTCGCGATCCGCTTCGGCAAGCACTGATCCGAGCTCAGGGCTCCACGCTCGCGGATCTCCGCGTCACGGGTGGATGAACACCACCGTGCCCGTCAGCGATCGCGCAGCCCCGTGCCACCCCGGGGGCACCTGGGGCTCGGTCCACCAGAACAGCCGGCGCGCGTCCTCCGGCGACAGGTTCACGCACCCGTGGCTCTTGGGCTTGCCGAACTTGTCGTGCCAGTAGGCGCCGTGCAGCGCGAAGCCGTCCTCGAAGTACTGCACGTAGGGCACGTCGCGGAGCTCGAACTCCTCGCCGACGGCGTCCGAATCCATCGTGATCGAGATGTACTTCGTGTGAATGCGGAAGATGCCGCGCTTCGTCGATTTCGTCTTCTCGTGGTCGCCGAGCCCGGCCTCGCCGCTGGAGATCAGCGTCGCATAGACGGCCTTCGTGCCCTCGTAGGCGACGAGCACCTGCTTCGTGATGTTGATATCGATCCACTTCTCGCCGTTCTTCCCCCAGGCCGGCATCTTCTTCGCCGGATCGACGCGCCCCGCGTGGCGGTCGTCGATCCAGTCGCCGTCCCTGGTCTCGTAATGGAGGACGCCGTTGAAGAACTGCTGCTTGCCCGTGAGCGGCACGGCGCTGCGCCACTCCAGCTTGCCGGCCTCCACGAGCTTCTTGCCGTCGAGCCGGAACCGCTTCGCCCCCTCGCGCCGCACGAGCGCGAACGGGAAATCGATGTCCTTGCCGATCTCGTAGCCGTGGAAATCCGACCCGCGGATGGGCCGGAACCGGTCGGCCGGGATCACGCGCAGATCGGTGCTCACGTTGTAGCGGCGCCCCTCGTGCAGGAACGACTCGACGAACGCGACGCCGTTCCTGCGGTCGACCTGGTCGAGCTTGATCATGTCGGCGCTCTTCACGAGGCCGGAGAGGTTCGGGACCTGCCGCCCGTCCTTGAGGAACCAGGGGATATCGGGGTCGGTGAGGCGCTGCTCGAGCGCGTCGAGGGCCGGGGGCGGCGGGGGGCCCTCGTGCCATTTGAGCCAGACGTCGAGCCCGTACGAGGCGCCGCTCACCTCGTCCTTGGCCCACCTGGCGAGGTGCTTCTTGAGGCTGGGCTCGTGGCGCTTGATGTCGGCGTCGGTCGGGATGCGGGCGTAGGCGGGGCCGCCGCGCGTCACGATCCCGTACATGTACGGGAGCTTCTGGGTGACGTCGGGCCTGCGGGACGCCGCGCGGACGATCTCGTGCTGGAGGTCGAGGGTGACGTCCTGCCCGACGCAGACGAACCCGAAGGGTTTGATCTTTCGCCATCCGCCGGGGCACCCCGCGGTGCCTGCGGGCTCGGGCTCCGTCTCGATCACGGCGCCGGCGCGGAGGAAGCCGACCCGCTTGGATTCGGTCGAGGGGCGGGCGTGGACGCGGGCGATGAGGCCCGTGACGCCGAGGCGGGGGCTGCCCTCCGGGGCGGGCGGCGGCGGGGTGGAGACGCCGCTCAGGGCGACGACCGGCGGCCCCCCGGGGCCGGGCGGGGGCTCGTCCTCGGCGGCCGCGGACCCGGTGCCCGGAGCATCCGAAGGGCTGGAGGCGGAGAGGGCGGGCTCGGTGGACGTGGGCCCGTCGGCTGTCGGGGCCTCGCCGGTGCGGCCGCAGGCCGAGAGGGAGGCCGCGAGGGCGAGGAGCGCGACGGCGCGGCGTCGCGCGGCGGGCGATCCTGCGCGCGTTCGATCCATCTCGGCGGGGACCCTAGTGCACGAAGGGCGGGGGCTGGCCAGTTTTCGGCGGACACGGGCGCGGACACGGGCGCGGACACGGAAGCGGGCGCGGAAACGGACGCGGAAGCGGGCGCGGAAACGGGCGCGGACACGGGCGCGGACACGGAAGCGGGCGCGGAAACGGACGCGGAAGCGGGCGCGGAAACGGGCGCGGACACGGCCCCGCGCCGTGGGATCGCGGCGGCCCGGCGCGCCGCCGCGATCAATCGAGCGTGATCCCGCCGTCGACGGAGATGGCCGCCCCGGTGATCCCGGCCCCGGCGTCAGAGGCGAGCAGCACGGCGGTCGCGCCGATCTGCTCCACGGTGTTGTATTGCTTCGTCACCGTGCGGTCGAAGATGGGCTGGAGGAGCTGCTCGGCCGTGATCCCGAGCGCCGCCGCCCCGCCGCGGACCATATCGGTGACGATGGGGCCCGGGCAGATCGCGTTCGCGGTGATCCCGAGCGGCGCCGCCTCGAACGCGGTGGACCGGGTGAGGCCGAGCAGCCCGTGCTTCGCCGACGCGTAGGCCCCGAGGCCGAAGAACGCCGTCTTCGACGCGGCGGAGCCGATGTTGATGATGCGGCCCCACCTCCTCGGCGTCATGAGCTGGAGCGCCCTGCGCGTCCCGAAGAACGCCGCGGTGAGCGTCAGGGTGAGCGTGTCTTGCCATATCTCGTCGGTCATCTCGGCGAGCGGCACCGGCACCGACCCGCCGACGTTGTTCACGACGATGTCGAGCCGGCCGAAGCGGCGCTCCGCCTCGTCGAGCAGCCCCTCCACGCCCGCCCGCGCCGCCGCGTCGCCCGCGACGTGGATCAGCCGGTCCCCCGCGCCGATCTCGCGCAGCACCGCCTCGCCGTGGGCCGCCGTGCGGCTGCTGATCGCCACGAGGGCGCCCTCCTTCAAGAACGCCTCGGCGATGGCCCGACCGATCCCCTTCGTGCCGCCGGTGATCGCGGCGACCTTGTCCTTCAGAAGCATGATGGTCCTTTCGCGTGGCCCGATGGTTGGCCTCTGGAGCTTCAGCGCGAGCGCCTGGCCGGGGGCGGGTGGCGTGGACGCGAAGCTACCATCGCCGCCCGCCGGGTGGTGAGGGGACCCGTGAGGCTGGATCTCGCCTCCGGCGCGTGGGCCGGTCACTACGAACGAGCCGCGCGGGCGGCGCCGTCACCCCTCGAGGGGTCGAGGCACGACCCATCCGCTGCGCGGGCGCGCGCCTCCTGCTCCACATCGCAGCTCGTCGAGCGGCGGCGGCCGGTGTACGCTGCGAGCCATGGTGGCCGCAGCGACAGCCGAGGTGCTCGCCCTCGGGTCGATGACGCTCGAGCAGTGGGCCGACCTGGACGAGGACGAGCCGGGCGAGCTGGTGGACGGCCGGCTCGTGGAGGAAGAGGTGCCGACGCATCTTCACGAGATCGTGGTGGCCTGGCTCATCGAGCAGCTCCGGCGCTGGGCGCGCCCTCGCGGCGGCTGGGTCTTCGGCTCCGAGCACAAGCTCGCCCTCGGCGCCGGCCGCGGGCGCAAGCCCGACGTCACCCTCTATCGCGCGGGCGCGCCGCTCCGGAGGCGCGACGCCGTCTCCCGCGCCGCCCCGGATCTCGTCGTCGAGGTCGTCTCCCCGCGCCCGCGCGACGTCCGTCGCGATCGGCTCGAGAAGCTCCACGAGTACGCGCAGCTCGGCGTGCGATCGTACTGGCTCATCGACCCCGAGGCCCGGCTCGTGGAGATGTGCGTGCTCGGCCCCGACGGCCTCTACGTGCTCGCGCGCTCCGCCGCCGCCGGCAAGGTGCAGCCCCCCGAGCTCGAGGACCTCGAGCTCGACCTCGACGATCTCTGGGCCGAAGCCGACGGGATGCCGGACGGCGACGAGGGAGGCGGGGAGCACGGGGAATGACAGTTTGCGAGCGATGACGATTCTGGTCGGACCGAGGAGCTGAG
>CAYQYG010000323.1:0-10585 GCA_964421485.1 uncultured Polyangiaceae bacterium
TGCCCGTCTCCGTGCCCGTTTCCGTGCCCGTTCCCGCTCCCGTTCCCGTGCCCGTCTCCGTGCCCGTTTCCGTGCCCGTTCCCGCTCCCGTTCCCGTGCCCGTGCCCGCTCTGCTTTTCGTCCAGTCTTGCGGTCCGCGGGGAGGGCGGCTAGGCGTGGGGGATGGAGCGGGCGAGCTGCCGGGGCAGATGACCAATGACGACCTCTAGCGATCCGCTGGTCCTGATCGTCGACGACAGCCCGGCCAGCCTGGACGTGCTCTGCAACCTGCTCATGGGGGGCGGGTTCGAGGTCGCCGTCGCCACGGACGGCCTGTCGGCGCTCGAGCAGGCCGCGCGGGAGCCGCCGGAGATCATCCTCCTCGACATCGGGCTGCCGGGGATCGATGGATTCGAGGCCCTGCGGCGGCTCAAGGAGATGCCGGCCACGCGCGACATCCCGGTGGTGTTCATGACCGGGCACGCCGAGGCCGCGACCAGGATCCGCGGGCTCAGGGCGGGCGCCGTCGATTACGTCACCAAGCCCTTCGAGGCCGAGGAGGTCCTGGCGCGCGTCCGGGTCCACGCCGAGCTCCAGAGGCTCCACCGGCGGCTGCTCGAGAGCAACGCGCGCCTCATGCGCGAGAACCGGGACCGGGCCGCGGCGGAGGCCGCGCTGCAGGCGCTCACGGGGGACCTCGAGCGGCGCGTCGAGGCGCGCACCGCGGACCTCGAGCGCGCGCTCGCCGAGCTCGAGTCGGCCCGCGCCGCGCTCGCGCGGGCCAACGAGGCGCTCGCGCGCGAGGCGGAGCGGCGCGCCGAGGAGCTCCACGAGGCGCGCGCGCGGCTCGACGCGGAGCTCGCCCAGCGGGAGCGGGCCGAGCAGGAGCGCGCGGCGCTCCAGGAGGAGATCATCTCGGTCCAGCGGGCGAGCCTCGAGGAGCTCTCCACGCCGGTCATCCCGATCACGGAGTCGATCGTCGTCATGCCGCTCCTCGGGACCGTGAGCGAGGAGCGCGCCCAGCGGCTGCTCGAGGCCGCGCTCGAGGGCGTCCACGCGCGCAGGGCGAGCGTGGTGATCCTCGACGTGACCGGCCTCCGGCTCGTCGACGCCCGCGTGGCCGCCACGCTCGCGCGGACCGCGGACGCGCTCCGCCTGCTCGGGGCGCGCGCGGTGATCACGGGCGTGCGCGGCGAGCTGGCGCAGGCGCTCATCGAGCTCGGCGTCGACCTCGGCGGCGTGGAGATCCGCGGCACGCTGCAAGGAGGCATCGCGCACGCGCTCGGGCGGCGCGAGGGGCGCGCGGCCGAGGGGCTCAGCGCGCGGCCCGGCAGCGCGCGATGAGCTCGGCGAGCTCCTTGAGCTGGAAGCCCCGCGCCAGGCGGCCGACGCTCCGCGCGAACGCGCCGTAGCGCGGATCGCCCTGCTCCAGCGCGCGCACGCGCTCGAGCAGGGGGTTCACGCGGCCGCGCTTCACGAGGTCGAGCAGCGCGTCGAGCTCCTCGGGCGGCGGGGCGGCGACGTCCTCCTCCGGGGGCGCCGCAGGCGCCGCGGCCTCCCGGCGGATCCAGCGGATCGAGAGGTGCTCCTCGAGCTTCTGCAGGAGCTCGCGCAGGTCGACGGGCTTGGCGAGGAAATCGTCGGCGCCCGCCTCCACGCTCCGGTGCTGGTCCGAGGCGAAGACGCTCGCGGACGACACGATGATCTTGAGCGCCTTCGCGCCCTCGCCGCCCTCGCCGCGCGCCGCGCGCAGGCGCCGCACGAGCTCGAGCCCGTCCATGCCCGGCATCGCGAGATCGGTGATCACGAGCTCCGGGCGGTCGCGGAGGGCGCGCTCGAGCGCGCTCGCGCCGTCCGCGGCCTCGGTGACGGCGAACCCGAGCGGCCGCAGCGCGTCGACGAGCAGCGAGCGGTTCACCGCGTTGTCGTCGACGACGAGGATCGCGCGCGCCGGCCCCTCGAACCCCGCGACGTCCGCCCCGAGGCCGCCGTCGCCCGGGGCCGCCGCCGCGGCCCCGAGCGGCGCGTCGAGGTCGAGCCAGAACGCGCTGCCCTCGCCGGGGCGGCTCTCGACCTCGATCCTGGCGCCCATCAGCTCCGCGAGCCGCTGGCTGATCGCGAGGCCGAGGCCGGTGCCCTCCTCCTTGCCGCCCGCCGCGCCCGCGGCCCGCTCGAAGGGCGTGAAGAGCCGCGCGATCTGCTCCGCGGTCAGGCCCGGCCCGGTGTCCTCGACGCGGAACCGGATGCGCGCCGCGCCGCCCTGCTCGCCGCCGCGGTCGATCACGCGGACCGCGAGCGTGACCTTGCCGGCGTCGGTGTACTTGACCGCGTTGCCGAGCATGTTGAGCAGGATCTGCCGCAGCCGCCGTTCGTCGGCGCGGATGACCGCGGGCAGGTCGGGGCCGGGCTCGTACGCGAACGAGATCCCCTTCTGCTCGGCCCGGATCCGGCACACCTCGACCGCGCCGCGCAGCAGCGCGCCGAGGTCCACGTCCCCCGGCCGGAGGTCCATCTTGCGCGCCTCGATCTTCGCGAGGTCGAGCACGTCGTTGATCAGCGTGAGCAGGTGCGCGCCGCACTGCCCGATGATCTCCACGCCGTGCAGCTCCGCGGCCGCGAGCTTGCCCGAGCGCCGCAGGATCTGCGCGTACCCGAGGATCCCGTTGAGCGGCGTGCGCAGCTCGTGGCTCATGCTCGCGAGGAACTCGCTCTTCGCGCGGCTCGCGGCCTCCGCCGCCTCGCGCGCCCGCTCGAGCTTGCCCTGCGAGTCGAAGAGCTCCTGGTTGAGCTGCTTCAGGAAGGCCGTCCGCTCCTCGACCCGCGCCTCGAGCTCCACGTTGGCCCGCTCGAGATCGGCGATGGAGTCCTGGATCTGCCGCGCCATCTGCCCGAACGAGCGCGAGAGCACGCCGATCTCGTCGAGCCCGCCGGCGGCCGCGCGCCGCGCCTCGGCCCCGCCCCCGCCGCCCCCCTCCGCGTCCCGCCGCTCGCGCGCCCGCTCGACGTCGGTCGCGATGATGGCCTCGCACTCGTCGAGGATGGGCCTGAGCTTCCGGTTCAGCCTCCGCACGAAGGCGGCGACGGCGATCGCGAGCAGCACGCCCGCGCCGAGCGCCGCGCCGACCGCGATCCGGAGCACCGGCCCCGAGACCGCGGCGCTCGGCATCGTCGCGACCATCAGCCACCGCGTGCTCCGGATCCGCCGGTACGCCCAGACGAGGTCGCCGGAGGTGAAGAGGCCCTCCTCGCCGTCCTGCATCCGCGGCCACGCGGCGCCCAGCGAGGGGATCGCGTCGAAGCGCGCGCGCACCCTGGCCTTGGCCGGATCCGGCGGGTACGCGAGCACGTTCCCCTGCTCGCTGAGGATCGCGAAGTACCCGCTGCCGCGCGTCACCGGGCCGCTCACCTGGTCGCCGAGCGCGGTCACGTTCACGTCCGCCACGACGACCGCCATCAGCGCGCCGCGCTGGTCGAAGCACGGCTCGTAGAAGCTCGTCATCGTGATGCCGGACCAGTCGTACGGCTCGAGCCAGATCTTCTTCTTCGCCGCGGAGGAGAGCCTGTAATAGTCCTGCTCCGGGTAGTTGTCGGCCGCGAACATCTCGCCATAGCGGACGCGCTCGTGCGGCGCCGGCAGCCGCTCGCCGATCGCCCCCTCGACGCCCTGATCGAGGTAGAAGTACGGATAGAACCATTGCCGGCCCCGGAGCACGCCGTACGGCGTCTGGCCGAACCCCATGCCCATCGCGAGCGCCGGCCGCTCGAGGAAGAACTCGAACGCCAGCGCCTTGTAGGCGTCCGCGTCCTCGTTCCCGAGGCCGCGCAGGGCCTTGATCCCCGCCGAGAGCCCGACCGTCGCCTCCTCGGCGCGGCCGAGCTGCCCCTCGATCGACGTGGTCTGCACGCGGAGCAGCCCCTGGATCTCGTCCCGCGCGCGGCTCTCGAGGACGAGGTAGAACAGGTACGACATGCCCCCGAGGCCCGCGAGCGCGCCCACGAGCACGTAAACGAAGAGCCTCGTCCCGATGGTCCGCCGCGCCGGGATCCGCCCCGCGGCGCGCCGCTGCTCCGGGATCCCGGATCCCCGATCGGATGTCCGCTGCGGCTCTTCTGCCATGATCGGGGCCTCCGCGCGCGCGCGGTTCCACGCCGGCGCCCCGCGATCGTATCAGGCCGGCGGCGCGTCGAACGAGCAGACCTCGAGCAGCCCGTGCCGGAGCGCGTCCTCGATGACCGGCGCGACCTTCTCGATCGCGGCCTCGACCGTCGTCTCGTACGCCTCCGCGAACCGCTCGATCCCGGCCCGCGCCGTGGGCGACTCGTGCAGGATCGTCAGGAGCCCCAGCATCAGCGCGGTGAGCCCCGTCCGCTGCACCAGCGCGTCGGGCGCGAACCTCGCCCAGATCGTGGACTCCACGTCCCCCCCCGGCCGGTCCTGCTCCTCGGAGAGCACCGTGCCCGCCGGCACCCTGAGCGTCGCCGCGAGCAGCCGCTCCCGCTTCCCCAGGATCGCCCGCGCGGCCATCATCTTGTCGATCCGCCCGCTCGTGACCCGGATCTTGTGGAGCGGCTCCACGGGGACGAGCTCGGTCCACCCCGCCCCCCCCTCGGTCCGCTGAAGGATGGTGAACGTGAGGTTCAGCGCCCGGATCCCGAGCCGATCGAGGTGTCCGCGCCGCGCGATCACGTCGCGCTCGAATGCCTCGTCGAGCCGCGGGTGGATCCCCGCGCCGTAATGGGTGGCGTGCTCGTCGAGGCTGGTGTCCGGCATCCTGAGCAGGAGGATATCGATCGGATCCCCCCCCACGGCGCTCCGGACGCGCGCCTCGAGGGGCTCCTCCCCGTACGCCGGCCATTCGACGAGCAGCACCGCGCGCCCTCCCGCGGCGAGCCGCGGCCCGATCTCCGCGCAGAGCCGCAGCGCGATCTCGTCCCCGCGCGCCCCGCCGTAAAGGAACGTCGCCCCCTCGGCCCCCTCGGGCCTCGGCACGAACGGCGGCTGCGAGACGATGAGGTCGAAGGCCTCGCCCGCGACCGGATCGAAGAGGCTCCCGAGCCGGAAGTCGACGTTCCCGATCCCGTTGATCGCCGCGTTGATCTTCGCGAGCGCGATCGCCCGCGGGTTGATGTCCGTGGCGACGACCCGCTTCGATCGGTGCGCGAGCACGAGCGCGCAGGTGCCCGATCCGCACCCGAGGTCGAGCGCGCGCTCGATCACGCGGTCTGGCAGCGAGGCGAGGCAGAGCGCGATGGTGGTCTCCCCGAGCCCCATGACCGCCTCCCCGCCCCGCGCGAGGTCGTCCGAGAGGATGTAGAGGTCGTCGACGACGGCGAGCACATAAGGCGAGACGATCGAGCCGTCCTCGCCGCGCTCGAGGAGCCCTCCGCGGAGGAGGAAGTCGAAGAGGTCCCCCATGGCGGCGCGCGCCTCGGCCTCGGTGACCGGGTCCTGGAACATGAGCATGCGCATGGCGGTGCCCGCCTTCTCCTGGATCCGCCGGAGGTGCCAGGCCCGCGCCGGCCTGCGGAGCTGGGGCGGGAGCGCCTCGACCGCGGCGACCACCGGCTGCGCGGCCCTGGTGGTGAGCCCGATGTCGGCGAGCCGCTTGCCGAAGTTGCGCAGGGTGACGGTGGATAGCGCGCTGAGCCGGGAGATGTCGGGCAGGGTCATGGATGCCCTGTTACTACAGGCGGGGCCCGGTGGGTGCATGGATGGGAGCGGTCACGGGAACGGAGGCGGGAGCGGGGCGGACACGGCAGCGGAGACGGACACGGAAGCGGGAGCGGGGACGGATACGGGAGCGGATACGGATACGGATACGGAGATATGGGTCCGGATACGGAGTCGGCTGGGGCCCGGATACGGACGCGGATACGGAGCTGTCCACCTCCCGTTCCGACTCCATTCCCGTCATCCGCTCGCCGGCGTCACGTCCAGCCTCGCGGCCAGCGCGCTCCGCTCCGCCGAGGTCGCGCCCCTCCGCGCACGGAGCGCCATTGCAATCGCTCGTGGCAGGTGCAGCGCCGCATTGCGCATGGCCCTCTCGGGGTACGTTGTCGCATAGTCCGGCGGCACCCGCAGCATCCAGTTCTCCTCCCGCGCGACGCCCGGCGTGTTGTAGATCTCCCTGAGCCCGAGGAGATCCGCGAAGAACACGCTCACGCTCCCGGCGCGGCTGGCGAGCAGATCGGCCAGCATCGCCTGCGCCAAGAGCCCCGGATCCATCGCCAGCGCACGCGCCATCGCCCCCTCCTCGGCCGGCGAGGGCGCGAGCCGCGAAGCGAGGTAGGCCGCTCGCTTCGCGATCTCGCCCGATGCGGCCCATTGATCGAGCAGCCGCCATACCGGCGGCGTGTCGTGCGTGCCGATCATGATCCAGTCCTCCGGCGCGGCGTTCTCGCTGCGGTAGACGTCGCCGGGGTCGTCGGGGTCGGCCTTCTGGGTCACGCGGAATCGGCCCAGGCCGTGCCGCGCCAGCACGGCGCGGAGCGGGCGCGGCGCGGTGCTCAGGACCTCGCAGACGAGGTCCGAGACGGCGCGGCCGCGCGCGCGCAGGCGGTCGACGATGGCGTCGATCACGACGGCATAACGGTCGACCTGCTCCGGCGTGACATCGGTGACGCGGTCGTCCGCGTAGCGGGGGACGGCCAGGTCAACCTGCGCCGGCGAGACGATCGCATACCGGGCGAGCGCCGGGTGATCCGGCAGGTCCGGCGACGAGAAGAGGCGCGCGCCGCGCTGCACCGCGAGGAGCGGCTCGGGCGCTCCGGCTCGATAGACCCAGGGGCAGACCAGGCCGTGCGGGTGGTCGATGCGCACGCCGCCGAGCTCGTCCAGCATCTTGCCGACCCGAGCCCGCACGAAATCGAGCGCCGGGCCGGCGTACTGGTCCGGATCCAGCACGGGGTAGCCCCACGCCTGGCCCTCCGGGTTCGTCCGGCTGGGCGGCGCGCCCATCCGGTAGCCCCGGAGGAACAGCGAGCGATAGGACCACTCGTCGCGGGGGGACAGGCCGATCTGCAGATCCCCGTAGAGCGCGAGCCCCAGGGCGGCCGCGAGCCCCTGGAGACCCTCGTGCTGCTCGTGCGCGAGGAGCTGGAGGAAGGCGTGCTCCTCGATCGCGCCCTCGAGATCGCGCGCGAGCTCGGCGCGCCGGGCGGCGCACGCGGGCTCCTCCCCGGGCGCCGGGGCCCAGAGCCGCCGGTCGATCTCCGGCGGGCCGGTCCAGAGGTCGAAATGGCCGGCCCCGTGCGCGGCGCAGAGCGGCTCCCAGAGCGCGTCGCGCGTGAGCCAGGCGGCGTGGCGGATCCTGAACGCGCGGAGCCGCTCCGACAGATCGCGAACCGCCGCCGGCGGCGAGCCGCCGCGCGCCGCCGCGCGGAACAGCGAATACGCGCCGGCCAGCGCAGGGCGCACGGCGGACCACGCGTGGCCATATTGCGCCCGCGTCGACGGGCCGGCCGGCCGCGCCGCCACGATCGAATCGAGCGCCTCGGGGGCGAGCAGGCCGAGCTCGACGAGCCGGGCGAGCGAGATCGACAGCGAGCTCCGCGCGAAGGCCGTGCCGTCATAAGGTGACGGGTTGTCGGCCGACGTCTCGCCCTGCGGGCCGAGCTGGACCCCGTTGAACCCCAGATCGCGGGCGAACCGCAGGAAGCGCCTGCCGCCCTCCGAATACGGCGTCCCGCGCCCGGTGTCCTCCCACGCCTCCGACGGGAAGCTCGAGTCGTGGATCGCGAGCACGAGGTTCCTGACCGACAGCGCCCTCAATGCCTCCGCGATCAGCTCGCCGCGCTCCCGACCGCCTGGATCCATGATGCCCCCTTCCGTGATCGTTCCAGAGAGAGATTTAACGCAAGGACGCAAAGACGCAGGGGCGCAAAAAAGAAAATAAATATATTTCAGGTTTGCGTCTCTGCGTCTTTGCGTCCTTGCGTTAAATTCTCGAATACCGGGCGTTTGAGCACCGCTGCCCCTCTCAGCGCGCCCGCCCCGCCCCTCGGCGCTCGAGCCACGCCCGCTCGCCCCAGCGGCAGGCGAATTCGAATGGCTTGGTCAATACCCACAGGACGGGCACGGGCGGCGGCTCCTCCGGCGCGGGCCCGAGCCCATCGGTGAAATAGACGACGCCGGAGACCTTCCGCGCGCCGAGGAAATCCGGCGCGAACACCGGACGGAGATCCGTTCCGCCCCGGCCGGCGACCTCGGCGATGTGGCCGGCGAACGGGTAGACGCGGGTCACCTCGGTGTCGCACTCGGCGACGGTGATCCGCGCGAGATCGCGCATCGCCTCGAGCTGGCGCGCGATCTCGGCGAGCTCGTCGGGGCGCATGCTCATCGAGGTGTCGACGGCGACCAGCAGCGAGGGGCGCTCGAGCGTGCGCGGCGCATAGGCCCGGCCGGGGATCTCGCCGATCCTGTCCGGAAAGCGGCGGCTCGGGCGGGCATAGGTGTGGACGGGCGCGCGGGCCCGGGCGACGAACATCCGGAGCGCGGTGCGCCAGTCGAGGAAGCACTCGCGGGGCGATCGGGTGCCGGTCAGCTCCTCGATGAGGCGACCAGGGGATCGGCCGGCGAGCAGGGCGGCGGCGTCGCCCTCGCCGGATCTGGCAGCGGCCTCCTCGGCGGCGGCCACGAGGAGCTGCCGCGTGCGCTCGACGGCGCCGGGATCTCGCGCGGGGCGCGAGAGGACGCGGTGATCGTCGACCCGCGCGCCCTCGCGGCGGCCGAGCTTGCCCGCGCGCGCGACCTCGAGCAGGAGCTCGTAGCGCTCGATCGTGCTCTGGCCGGGGCGCATGCCTATCGGCGCATAATGGCGCCACACGATCGGGTCGGGGAGGGGCTCCTCGATGTATTCGTTGGCGGAGACCTCGAGCGCGATGTCCATCAGCTCGGGCTCGTCGGCGCCGGTGAACCTGGGGTGGCTCAGGTGGCCGAGCGCGACGTGGTGCACCTCGTGGAGCAGGACGCCGCGCAGGTACTCGGGCTCGCGGACGAAGGCGTCGACGTTCACGTGCAGGTAGAAGCGGCCGTCGTGCAGCGAGACCGCCATGCGCGAGACCGAGGGGTCGGCGACGGGGGCGAGGCGGGCGAGGATCGCGGCGTAGCAGGGGTAGCGCTCGAGGAAGCCGGGATCGCGCAGGAACGCGTCGAGCCACTCGCCCACCGATCCGGCCCGCGGCGCCTCCGCCGGTGACATCGCGGGGCCTCATTGCGGGCGGATCGGCGTGACGCCGATCCGCTTCAAGGTGTCCACGAGGCCGAGCGCCCAGGCCTCGGGGAGCTGGGCGAGGAGCTGGCCGAGGCAGATGCGGGCGACGTTGCTGCGGCGCGCCTCCGCGATCGCGTGGGGCTGCTCGAGGCGGGCCCGCAGGGCGGTGACGGCGAGGCCGATGCGGTGGTGCTTCAGCGGATCGGCGCGCCAGGCGAGGATGCGGCGCTCGGCGGCGCTGCCGGCGTAGCTCGCGAGCAGCTCCTCGGGGCGGACGCCGGCGAGGTCGGCCGCGGTGGGGTTCTTGCCGAGGGCCTCCTGCAGGCGCTGGCGGTGGTCGCCGGGGAGGTCGGCGCAGAGCGCCTCGAACGCGGTGAGGGAGAGGCGGCCCTGGGCGGCGAGCACGCCGGCCTCGGGGCCTTCGAGCAGCGGGGCGAGGCGGGCGACCACCTCGTCGAAGCGGTCGGTCTCGCCGCGCTCGCGGGCGCGCGCGAGCTCCTTCGCGGCAGCGGATCCGGGGGCGTAGTCGGCGAGCAGGGCGCGGACGTCGAAGGAGAGCCGCGAGGACCAGGAGTCCTTCGACGAGAGGAGCAGCTCGACCCAGCTCGGGGGGAGGTAGCCGCCGAGCGCGTCGCGCGCGAGCACGCCGTCCGCGAGCTCGGCGGGCGTGAGCGCGGAGAGCACCTGGGCGGCGTAGGTCCACGTGCGCGGCGGGACCTCGTCGAAGATGCGCGCGTGGGAGCGCGCGAGCCCGACGACGGCGGGGTGGACGCCGCGGAGCTCGGCCCACGCGAGCCACGAGGCGCGGTCGGCGCGGACCGTGAGGCAGAGGAAGCGGGCGCGGAGCGCGCGGTCGAGCGGGGTGACCTGGTAGTCGGCGGACTCGGGGTTCACCGCGGCGAAGCAGGCCCAGCCGGGGGGCAGCTCGTACTCGTGCAGCCGGCGCGCGCTGAGGAGCTGGAGCGCGGGCTGCTGGATGTAGCGCTCGGCGCGGTTCAGCTCCTCGAGCATCAGGATCCCCGCGCCATCCCGGGGCAGGACCTCGGGCGGCGCGTACGCGGTGCGGCCGTCGCGGATCGTGGGCAGGCCGACGAGGTCCGGCGGCTCGAGCAGGCTCAGGTCGAGCACGGCGGTGGCGATGCCGAGCCGGTCCGCGAGCGCGCGTACGACCTCGCTCTTGCCGATGCCGGTGGGGCCCTCGAGCAGCACCGGACGCCGCGCGCGGTAGGCGACCTCGAGCACGGCCTCGAGGCGCGGACCGACGGGGATCGGCGCGGCGCGGCCCTCGAGCGCGGCAGGCTGGGCAGGCGGCGCGGGCGCGGGTACAGGCGCGGGGTTCGGCGACCCGGAGCCCCGAGTGTTGGAGGCCGCGCCGGAGGCTCGGGCGGGCCGAT
>CAYQYG010000324.1:0-10562 GCA_964421485.1 uncultured Polyangiaceae bacterium
CGGCGCCTGGCACGCGGCGAGGGACCAGAGCAGCGCGGCGCACCCGGCGCCGAGCGCGCGGCGCCCCCATCGCGACGAGGCGCTCACCACGGCGCGACCTTCTGCGCGGCGCGCACGAGCTCGAGCGCGCGGCGGCCGATGTACTCCTCCACGTCCGCGGGCGCGATGTGCCGGTCCTTCGCGAAATCGAACTCGCGCGGCTTCCCCTCGCCGAACGTGACGCGCACGATCGCCGACTCCCGCACGAGCTCCAGCGTCAGGCTGAGCTCGCCGAGCGCGAGCCGGAGCCTGTCCGGCTCCTCGGAGAGGGCCGCGCCCTGCCCCTTCTCCTTCAAGCGATCGGTCGCGAACCGGAGCGAGTCGCCCCCGAGCGAGACCGCTGACTCCGCGGCCGCGAGCGCCTCGGCGACCCGCTTCCTGTGACGCGCGAGCTCCTCGGCCTCGCGCTCCGCCTTCGATTTGACGGCCTCGATCAGCTCATCCCGCCAGGTCGGCACGGTACACCTCGGCGCGCACGCTGTCGCAGAACGCGCCGGATGTCCAGCCCGACCGGGGGGCTATTGCATGTTGATCTTGACGGTGTCGCCCTTCTTCGGGGCGAGGCCGCTCAGATCCTCGGCGACGACGGCCTTGGGGTTCATGAGCTCGTGGAAGGCGCGCTTGGCCATCTCGCCGGTCTCGCCCTTCTCCTGGCGGAGCGCCATGAGCACGCCCTGCTCCTTCATGAACTTGAGCGTCTGGATCGCGCCCTTCTTCTGCTTCTCGTCGCCGCTCTTCGCGGCCGTGTAGAGCCGGTAGCGGAGCACGACGCGCGTCTCGGAGTGCGGCCCGTTGTCGTACTGGAGGTTGTCGAACTGCGACTGGAGCCGCTGCCTCGCCCACTCCTGCGGGACCTCCGCCACCTTGATGCGCGAGATCGCCTCGGCGTTCGCGACGTAACGGAAGAGGTTGCCGCGCGTGAAGTCCTCGTCGGACCAGTAGCCGAACGCGCGGTAGTAATGGTCCTTGAGGTCGTCGAGCGCGCTCTTGTCGTAGTCGGCGTACATGGCCACCGTGCGCGCCGCGACCTCGCTCGAGCCGCCGAGGATCAGCGCGAGCGCCGCGGCGTTGCGCACCTCGACGTCCGCCATCTTCGCGAAGAGCTTCTGCGCCACGGCGTCGTCCACGCCGCCGATGCCGATCGCGCGGGCGATCGCGAGGCGCACGCCCGGCTCCACGTCCGGCGCGAGCAGGTCCGCGAGCTCCGAGCTCGCCGAGGGCACGGGCTTGAGCGCGAGCGCCGAGGCGTAGCAGGCGCCGATCACCTGCTTGCGCGGCTCCTTCTTGGCCGCGAACTCCTTCGCCTTCTTCGCGACCTCGACCATCGTCTTGTCGTCGGCGCACCACGCCACGGCCTCGCAGGCCGCCTGCCGCGCCTCCTCGTGCCAGGTCTCGTCCTCGATGAGCTCCATCAGCGGCTTGACCGCCTTGCCGTCGCCCCACTGCGCGAGCCCCTGCGCCGAGCCGTAGGCCACCGCGCGCAGCGCCA
Organism: uncultured Polyangiaceae bacterium; assembly: GCA_964421485.1. Classification (GTDB taxonomy): domain Bacteria; phylum Myxococcota_A; class Polyangia; order Polyangiales; family Polyangiaceae; genus CAYQYG01. The sequence continues at coordinate 1,529 of CAYQYG010000324.1, forward strand.
TGCCGAGCATCGCCAGGCCGGCGCCCTGGAGGCCGTCCTGGGTGATGTCCATCTTCTTGTCCTTCTTGCGCTTGAACTGGTCGAGGAGCTTCGGGAAGCTCGGCTCGTCCTTCATCCAGCCGAGGTACCGGAGCGCGCTCTGCGCGGTCTCGAACGCCTGCGGGAAGGGCGGCTGCTGGCCCTCCTTGGGCAGCTCGTCCTTCGGGAAGGCCCAGTCGCGCATCTGGTTCAGGATCTTCTCGGACCCGATCGCCGCGAGGAAGCGCAGGCCGTTCGCGTGCGGCTGCGGCCGGTCCTTGATCCAGAAGATCATCGGGTCCTCGGCCGCCGCCTTGAGCTCGGCCTTCGCCTCGGGGTGCATCACGGCGAGATCGGCCAGCATGCGGGCGCCGACCACGCGCGGCAGGTCGGTGCGGGAGAGGTGGCCGCCCTCGTCGGCCTCCCAGAACTGCTCGAGCTTGTAGAGCTTGAGCGGGTCCGCGAGCATGCGCTCGCCGAGGTACTTCGCGGCGCGCACGTCGCCGATCTCGGCGAGCCGCGTGCCGGCCTCGCCGGTCCAGTGCAGCGGCGGCTTGGTGGTCTCCACCCACTTCACCAGCGCGTCCCCGGCGCGCGGATCGGCGAGCATGCGGAGCATGTCCATGATCTGCTTGGTCTGGAACCAGGTCGTCTCCGCCGGCTCCTTCTTCACGCTGTCCAGCGCGAGCACGAGGCCCTCGCCGCCGATGCCGTCGCGCAGCGCCTCGAGGAATTTCTGCCGGCTGTCCTTGTCGGCGCTCGAGAGCGCCTCGAGCAGCGGCGCGCGCGCCGCCTCGTCGCCGATCCGGCCGAGGCCGTTCGCGGCCTCGCGGGCGACCTCGATGTCCTTGTCGCGCACGAGCTTGACCAGGGTGCCCGTCCACTTCGGGTCCGCGTTGCGCGAGAGGACCGTGGCCACGAGCTGCCGGACCGAGGCGCTCTGGTCGTCGGCGAGCTTCGAGAGCTCGTCGAGCGAGACCAGCGACGAGAGCCGCTCCGGATCGAACGCGACGCCGCCGCCGAGCCGCTCGACCTTGGAGAGGAAGCCCTTCCGGTACTGGTCCATGGCCGCCGTGAAGGCCTGCGGCTCCCTGAGCGTGACGAGCGCCCAGACGATCTGCGGCCGGTCGCTGTCGTCCGCCGTCTTGAGGGCCTCGAGCAGCGCGGGCTTCGCGGCGTCGGCCTTCGGCGTGCCGTAGAACGCGAGCACCTGGGCCGCGACGCCGCGCACGCGGTGATCGGTCTGGGCGACCGCCTTGGTCGCGAGGCCCACGCCCTCGGGGTCGTCGGCCCAGGCGAGCTGCATGAGCGCCTCCTGCTGGAGAACGGGCTCGGCCGAGCTCGCGGCCCACTTGCGCCACAGCGGGACCTGGTCCTTCGTCGGCAGGACGAAGATGTTCTTCTTCTCCTTGGCGATGGCCTCGACGGTCATCTTCTGGCTCTCCTGCCGGATGCCGAACCAGATGGCCGCCGCCGCGCCCACGACGAGCAGGATGCCCACGAGCACCGTGACCGGGTTGAAGCGCCCGCGCTTGAAGTTGCCGTCGTCCGCGTAGCCGCCGCCGCCGCCGGCGGGCGCCGGCGGCCCGGCCGGGAGGTTGTCGTCGTCGGGCGGCCACTTGGCGGCCAGCACGCCGGGCGGCGGTCGCTTCCCGCGCGGGGTCTGGGGTCTTTCTCGTGAGACGTTCGGACGATCGAGCATGGTCCCTCCAGCGGCGCCGAGCGCGGCGCCGACCCTACCAGGACCCCCGGGCGTCGGCTCAAAGATTTGCTAAGAGCACACGACCAGGATGGCGGCCCCCGAGTTCTATTCAGGAAAAATTCTGTACCCCGCGATCGCCGTCCTGATCGCGCTGAGCGGTCTGTTCGGCCTCGCCGTCCTCCCCCGCCTGGCCCCCGGCGGAAACGCCATGATCGGCAAGCCGGCCCCGGACGTGGTGCTGCCCGTGGCCGCCAACGGGGATCCCGGGGCGCGCATGAAGATCGCGGAGCTCAAGGGCCAGCCCGTGATCCTCGATTTCTGGGCGACCTGGTGCGGCCCCTGCGCGCTGCAGGCGCCGATCCTCGACCGGATCGCGCGCCGCTACCAGAAGAAGGGCCTGGTGGTGCTCGGCGTGAACGTGGACGACCCGCCCCAGGTGGCGAGCCAGTACGCGCTCCAGAAGGGCCTGTCGTACCCGATCGTGATGGACGAGAGCAACGCGGCCGCGCTCTACAGCGTCGACAAGCTCCCGAGCCTGGTGATCATCGACAAGCAGGGCAACGTCGCGGCCTACCTCACCGGCATCGTGGACGAGGCCAGCCTCGACGAGATCGTGGCCGCGGCGCTCTAGGGCGTGTCGGCAAACCGTCGCGCCCTAGAGCGGTGCTCATCCGCGCGCGCTACGGGCTCATCCGCGTCGTTGGCTCGCTGCGACGTACATTTGTACGCCTCACTCGCCTGCCTAGCGGCTGAGCCCGTATCACACGCGGCTGAGCACCGCTCTAGTTACTAGCGATCGATTTCAGGGGCGACGACATCGAGGCTGGCGATCAGGGCGACCAGGTCGGCGAGGAACAGGCCGGGGCTCTTCGCCTCGATGATGCCCATCGCGGTGAAGCTGCCGGTCCGGAAGCGCGTCCGGTAGGGCTCCTCGGCGCCGCGGCCGATCACGTAGCAGCCCATGTCGCCGCGGGCGCTCTCGACCCGGGCGTAGGCCTCGCCCTCCGGCTTCATCTTCTTCGGCAGCTTGCCGAGGATGTCGTCCTCGGGGTGCTCGTCGATCTTCTCGAAGGCCTGCCAGAGGATCTTCGCCGACTGCTTGCACTCCTCCACGCGCACGTAAAAGCGATCCCAGCAGTCGCCCACCGCGCCCATCAGGCCCTTGCCGACGGGGATCTCGAAATCGAGCTCGGGATAGACCGAGTAGGCGTCCTCCTTGCGGAGGTCCCACGCGACGCCCGAGGCGCGGAGGTTCGGGCCGACGAGGCCCCAGTCCTTCGCCTCCTCGGCCGAGATCACCGCCACGTTCCCGAGGCGCTTCACGAAGATATCGTTCAGCGTGATCAGCCGGTCGAACTCCACCATGATGGGCTCGAACCGATCCAGCCAGGCCTTCACCTTGTCGGCCCAGCCCTTCGGCATGTCGAACGAGACGCCGCCGATCCGGTGGTAGTTGTAGGTCAGCCGCGCGCCGCAGAGCTCCTCGATGAAATCGTTGACGTACTCGCGCTCGCGCAGCGCCCAGGGGAAGGGCGTCACCGCGCCGATGTCCATCGCCATCGCGCCGAGCGCGATCATGTGGCTCGCGATCCGGTTCAGCTCGCAGGAGATCACCCGGAGGTACTGCGCGCGCTTCGGCACCTCCACGCCCATCAGCTTCTCGCACGCGCTCGCCCAGCACTCGTTCGCGAACATCGCCGCGACGTAGTCGACGCGATCGGTGTAGGGCATGAAGCCGCTGTACGTGCAGCGCTCGCCGATCTTCTCGATGCTCCGGTGCAGGTAGCCGACGTCCGGCACCGCCTTGCGGATGATCTCGCCGTCCGAGGAGATGATGAAGCGCAGCACGCCGTGCGTGGACGGGTGGTGCGGACCCATGTTGAGGGTCATCTCCTCGTCCATCTCGTTCGCGAAGACGATCTCGCTCATGACGGCGCCGACTCCTTCTTCTCGGGGAGCTTGATCTTGAAGAGATCGATCGGGTTCGGCCGCTGCGTCGGGATGCCGTGGTACTCGGGCTTCTCCTCGAAATCCTTGCGCAGCGGGTGGCCCTCCCAGTCGTCGGGCATGAGCAGGCGGCGCAGGTCCGGGTGGCCCTCGAAGAGCACCCCGAGCAGGTCGAAGCACTCGCGCTCCTGCCAGTTCGCCGCAGACCAGACGTTGACCACCGTGGGCATCGCAGGGTCCTCGCGGTCGAGGAACGCCTTGAGCACCACGCGCTGCTTCCTGTCGTACGAGTACACGTGATAGACGACCACGATCTTCTGGGTGTCCGGGTAGTCGACCCCGGTGATGCACTCCAGGTAGTCGAAGCCGAGCTCGTCGCGCAGGTGGAGGCCGATCTCCTCGATCTGCCAGGGCGCGATCTGGAACCACGCGTCGCGGGCCTTCTCGGACACGGCGTGGAGGTCGAACGCCGCCTCCTCGCCGAACTTGGCCTGGAGGGCCTTGAAGATTTCCTCGGTGCTCATCAGGGGGGCGTGCTCTGGTTCTGGCCGCGGATCAGGCGCCGGACGCGCCGTAGCGGCGCAGCAGGGTGTTCTCTCTCTTGATCTTCTCCTGGATCTTCAGGAGGCCCTCGAGCAGCGCCTCGGGGCGGGGCGGGCAGCCGGGCACATAGATATCGACCGGGATGATCTGGTCGACGCCCTTGCAGACCGAGTAGGCGTACTGGAAGAGCCCGCCGCAGTTCGAGCAGCTCCCCATCGAGATGACGAAGCGGGGCTCCGACATCTGGTCATAGAGGCGCTTCACGCGGAGCGCCATCTTGTAGGTCAGCGTGCCGGCGATGATGAAGAGATCGCTCGACCGCGGGCTCGGCCGCGGGGCGGCGCCGAAGCGCTCGAGATCGGCGCGGGGGCCGCCGGTCTGCATGAGCTCGATCGCGCAGCAGGCCAGACCGAAGAGCATGTACCAGACGCTGTTCGCGCGGCCCCAGTTGAGGAGCCAGTTGATCGTCTGGTCGACGTTGGTGGTGATGACGCTGCCGCCGTCATCGGTGTACCTCGCCTCCCAGCCTCGGGGGGGCGCCATCAGGTTCAGATTCGAGCTCATCACTTCGCTCCGCCGGCGACGGCCTCGCCCGCGAGGGCCGGCCCGGCCGCCGCGGCGCGCGCGCGCGCCCTGCTCGTCACGTCCTGGGCCCCGCGCGGATCGCCCTTGATCGCGCGGATCCACTCGAGGTCGCCCTTCTTCCACACGTACACGAGGCCGAGCATCAGGATGGCCACGAAGAGGAAGATCTCGATCAGCGCGAAGAGGCCGCTGCCCTGGTCGACCCAGCGCTTGAAGACCGTCGCGACCGGGTAGATGAAGGCGATCTCGACGTCGAAGATGATGTAGATGAGCGCGACGATGTAGAAGCGCGGGTTGAAGTTGAACCACGCCGGCCCGACGGGCGCCTCGCCGCACTCGTACGTCTCGACCTTCTCGGCGTACATGTTGTCGGGCCGGATGAGCTTCCCCGCGAGCATCGAGCCCACGATGAACCCGATCGCGACCAGGAAGAATGCGCCCACGCTGGCGTATGCCATCAGCATCGGAGGAGACCTCGCTCGCCTTGCCAGGGCCGCGCTCCCGTGCGGGAAATGACGCGATCCGGGGGCGACGGAGCCCCCGTCGCCCAGCACGAGGGGCGCGGACCCGGTGCGCCTCTCTAGGTGAAAAGGCCAGGGGCGGCAAGCGCGCGGGCGCGGTCCGCGATCGGCCGCGGTCGACAAGCTCCGGTGAGCTGGGTTATCCAGTTCGCGTGGGCCTCTTCGATGTGGTCGTGCTCTCAGCCGTGCAGGGCGCGGCGGAGGCGCTGCCGATCTCGGCCGCAGGACACGGGGCGGCGGCGCGGATCTGGCTAGGGGCCGACCGCGGGGCCATGGCCCTCGAGGGGGCGCTGCACCTCGCGACCGCGGCGGCGCTGGCCGTGGCGGTGCGGCGGCGGCTCGCGGCGGCGATCGGCGACGGGGTGCGGGCGATCGCGAGGCCGGCGCTGTTCCGGACGTCGGCGGGCGCGTGGGACGCGGCGCTCGTGCTGGTGGGCTGCGCGACGAGCCTGATCGTGGGGGCGGCGCTCCGGCCGCGGCTCGGGGCGTGGGCGGAGGGGCCGCTGGCGCAGGGGATCGGGTTGGTCGCGACGGGCGCGGCGCTCGCGAGCACGGCGCTCTCGCCGGGCGCGGGCGGGTGGCGCCGCGCGGGGCGGGCGCCGGCGGAGGCGCCCTCGATGGCAGGCATGATGGCGGTCGGGCTGGTGCACGGGCTCGCGGTCGCGCCGGGCGCGTCGCGGGTGGGCGCGGCGCTGGTCGCGCTGCTCTGGCTGGGGATCAGGCCGGCGCGCGCGCTGGAGCTCTCGTTCCTGCTCAGCGCGCCGGGGCTGCTCGTGGCCGGCGCGCGCGGGCTCGGGGCGCTGGAGGGGACCGCGGCCGGCGCGCCGGCGGCGGGGCTCGTGATCGCGTTCGTGGGGGCCTCGCTCGGGGCCGCGGCGCTGCGGGCGCTGGTGGAGCGGCGTCTGACCGGGGCGCTGGCGCTCTGGGTGGTGCCGCTCGGGCTCGCGACCATCGCGTACGCCCGGGCGCTGCCGGGCGCGGTGTAGCGCCGCGCGCCCGACGGGGCTCCACCCCGGCTCGTACGAGGTCTCAGGCCGGCCAGCGACCACAGGCCTCTGTCGAGGAGGCCGCCGGCACGATTCACGGGCATCCGTGGGCGCGTGCGGTAGCGTACGCGGCCATGCCTGATCCCAGCACTTCCGTCCACGCGCTGATCCTTGCCGGCGGCGCGGGCACTCGCTTCTGGCCGGCGTCGCGGGCCGCGCGGCCGAAGCAGCTCCTGCCGCTGACCGGCGGCGACCCGCTGATCCTCGCCACCGCGCGGCGCGTCCTGCCGCTCTGCGGCGGGTGGGGGGGCGTCATGGTCGCGACGGGCGCGCACCTCGCGGCCGCGACGCGGGAGATCCTCCCGGAGCTGCCCGCGGGCAACCTGCTCGTCGAGCCCGTCGCGCGGAACACCGCGCCGTGCATCGGCTGGGCCGCGGCCACGGTCGCGCGCGCCGATCCCGGCGCGGTGATCGCCGTCCTGCCGAGCGATCACCACGTCGCCGACGTCGAGCGCTTCCGGGACGTGCTGCGGGCCGCGATCGCGTCCGCGCGCGGCGGGGCGATCACCACGATCGGGATCCGGCCGACGCACCCGGAGACGGGCTTCGGGTACATCGAGGCCGGCGATCCGGTGCCGGGCGAAGGCGCGCTCCCGGGGTCCGGGGCGGAGGGCGCCGAACGGCGACGCGGAGCGCCGGATGTGAAACGCGTGCGGCGCTTCGTGGAGAAGCCGGACCGGGAGCGCGCCGAGGCGTTCGTGGCGAGCGGGCGGTACCTCTGGAACGCGGGGATGTTCTTCTTCCGGGCGGGCGACATGCTCGCGGCGATCCGCGCGCACCTGCCGGCGCTGGCCGACGGGCTCGAGGAGCTCGATCGCGCCGCGGCGCGGGGCGCCGAGGCCGAGGCGCTCGCGCGCGTCTTCCCGGCGCTGCCCGCGGTGAGCATCGACCACGGCGTGATGGAGCACGTCACGCGGCTCGGGGCGGAGGGCGGCTCCACATGGGGGCGCGACCCGGAGCCCCGAACGTCAACGCGGCTCGCGGTGGTGCCGGGCGACTTCGGGTGGAGCGACGTCGGGAGCTTCCAGAGCGCCTGGGAGCTCGCCGAGAAGGACGCGCAGGGGAACAGCGCGCCCGGAGGGGCGGTGCTCGTCGACGCGCGCGGCAACCACGTGGTCGACCTGCGGCGCGCGGAGGGCGGCCGCAGGGTGATCGCGCTCGTCGGCGTGGAGGACCTGGTCGTGGTCGAGACGGACGACGCGCTGCTGGTGGTGCCGCGCGCGCGATCGCAGGACGTGAAGCGCGTCGTCGACGCGCTCAAGGAGCGGGGCGACGGCGGGCTCGTCTGACGGGCGCCGCGCCCGCGTCCCCGGGCGCGCCCGTCACCACTTCACGAGCACCCGGGGCGGGCTGACCTCGGCCTTCAGGCCGCCGACGTCGACGAGCACGTCGAGGTAGGCGCTGCCCGCCTGGGCGGCGTCGGCGGGGGAGAGCTTCGGCTCGACCCGCGGCACGATCGCCTCCGGCGCGATCGCGTTCACGGACTCCGGCGTCCCGGTGATCTTCACCGCCACGACCGGGGGGATGGTCTTCGCGCGCGGCAGGCCGACGACCTCGATCTTGCGATCGAAGGTCCTGGAGATGAGCACCCGCGTCACGTCGACCGTCGCGACGACCGTGTCCACGTCGTAGACGACGAGCTTCGGCGGGCGATCGAGCGCCAGCGAGCGCTGGTAGCTGCCCTCGGTCAGGCCGGTGACGTCGAACGGCGCCGTGCCCGCGTACTGCATCACCTCCACGATCGACTGCGGCCCCCGCGCCTGCACCGCCGGCGGATCCACCGCGATCGCGCCGTTCACCTGGAACCCCGCGGCCACCTCGCCCGTGCGCGGGACCTGCACCGGGATCGGCCGCGTCGTCACGTCGTCCCAGCGCAGGTCGATGGTCGGCGGCTCGATCTGCTCCACGGAGAGGCCCGCCGGGACGTGGAACATCGACGCGTCCAGATCGATGTGGGCCACGTGGCCGCTCCGGAGGTCGATCTGGAGCGTGCCGAGCTCGTCGGCGCGCAGGTCGTCGAGCTGCGTGCGCGAGCCGCGCACGGTGACCGCCACCTCGGTCGGGAGCTGCGTCATGAGCTGCCGGTTCGCGCTGTCCGGCGGCATGATCGAGACCACGCTGACCGCGAGCGTGCGCTGCGCGTTCTCCGCGCCGTGGATGAACGCGTAGAGGGCGAGCGCGAACGCCAGCGAGAGGATCTTGAGCCCGAGGTTCTCGAGCAGCGCCGCCCGGACGGCCTCCCGCGCTCCACCCGCCGCCGTCATGACTCGTCCGCGCTCCCCTTCGCCGCCGCCTCCTGCGCGGCCTGATCCGTCGGCACGAAGGTCCGCTTGGTCGGAGGCGAGGAGTCCTTGTCCTTGTCCTTGTCGCGCTCCCGGTCCTTCGCCTCGCGCGCGTCGGACTCCCTGTCCCCCTCGCCGCCGGCGGCCGGGCGCGGCGTCGTGCCCGCAGGCACGTCGAGCATCGCGGGGCGGCCGCGGTCGATCGACGCCCGATCGCCCTCGTGGCCCGACGGGCCCGCGGCCGGACGCATGGGGGTGGACGTGGGCAGCTTCGAGGGCTTCGCGGGCGTGGGCGACGGCTTGTCGGTCGGCACGGACCGCGGCGGGATGCTGGCCTTCGCGGGCGTGACGCCCTCACCCCCCAGCGGCGGCGGCGCGGCGGTCGCGCGC
>CAYQYG010000325.1:0-10527 GCA_964421485.1 uncultured Polyangiaceae bacterium
CGGGGTTCGGGGCGGAGGGCGCGCCACGTGAAGCGCGACCCGGAGCCCCGAATGTCGAACCGGCGCTCGGGGCGCCGGTCTCGCTCTGGTGCGGCTTCGTCGCATGGTCGGCGGTCTCGCTGGCGTGGGGCGTGCCGGCGGGCACAGGGAAGCTCGGCGTCTGGGTCGCGGCGGCGGGGCTCGCGCTCGCGGCCCGAGAGGTAGACGCGCGGCGGGCCGCGCAGGTGGCCGGCGCCGGGATAGGCGGAGGATCCGCTCTCTTCGCGATGGCGCAGCTCGCGGGCGGCAGCCGCGGGTTCGCGATCCACGGGGGGCACGGCAACCCGAACTGGCTGGGGCTGGCGCTGGCGATCGCGCTGCCGCTCTCGATCGACCTGGCGGCCACGCTCCGGCGCGAGGGGGCGCGAGCGTGGCCCGTCGCGGCCACGCTCGCGGCGCTGGAGGTGCCGGCGCTGTACCTGTCGCACTCGCGCGTCGCCTGGGCGGCGGCGGCGCTGACGCTCTTGCCCTGGGGGGTCGCGGGGCTCGCCCGGGCTCGCGGAGGCTCGTGGGCACGGGCGGGCGCGATCCTGGCGGTGGTCGTGGGCGCGGGCACGGCGGCGGTGGCGGGCGCGCATGCGGATACGGACGCGGCAGCGGCGACGGCCGCGGATGCAGGCGCGGATCGGGCCGCAGCGACGGGCGCGAGGGACGTGCCGGTCGCCGCCGCGTGGGAAGGGCGGACGTGGATCTGGCGGGCCAGCGCCGACGCGGCGCGGCGCGCCCTTCCGCTGGGCGAGGGGCTCGGCGGCTTCGCGGGCGCGTACCTCGACGCGCAGCGAGCGCGCCTCGCGCCGCTTTCGCCCGCCGCCGCGTCGCGCAGGTTCACGAACGCGACGACGGCCCACTGCGACTGGCTCGAGGCCGCGATCGAGGGCGGGTTGCCCGGCCTCGCGCTGCTCGCCGCCGCCATCGTCGCCGGCATCGCCGCCGCATGGCGCGCCCGCTGGTCCGCCGGCGCCGCCGCGATCGCCGCCGCCGCGATCGCCGCCCTCGGCGACAGCCCCTTCGACCAGCCGGCCTGCTGCGCCCTCGTCGCCCTCGCGCTCGCCGCGTCCGCTCCCGCGTCGGCGCCCGCGTCCATTGCCGCGTCCGCGCCCCGCCCGCGCCGCCGTGCCCGCGCGCGCCGCCTCGCGGCTCACCTCGCCGCCCTCGTCGCCGCGGCCCTCCTCCTCGCAGCCGGCGCGCGCACGTGGCTCGCCGCGCGCCGCATCACGCGCGCCCGCGACGCCGCGCCGCCGTTGCGCCTCACCCTGCTCGAGCGCGCCGCCCGCCTCGACCCGTCGAGCGGCGAGGCCGCGCTCGCCCTCGGCCTCGCGCGCCTCGAGCTCGGCGACGCCGAGGGCGCCCTGCGCGACCTCGAGCGCTCGCGCCCCCTGCTCGCCAACGTCGGCACCGACGTCGCGATCGGCAACGCCCACCTCGCGCGCGGCGCGCCCGACCGCGCCGCGGCCGCCTACGCGCGCGCGCTCGCCTGGAACCCCGGCTCGTTCCGCGCCCACGCCAACCTCACCGAGGCGCTCACGCAGCTCGGCCGCCTCGACGAGGCCGCCGCGCACCTCGCCGCCGCCCGCGCGCTCTGGCCTGGCCACCCGAAGCTCGCCCTCATCGCCGAGCGCCTGCGCCGCGCGCGCGTCGACGCCGGCGCTGCCGGCGAATGATGCCGCTCACGCCGCGCGCGCCGTGAGCCGCCCCTCCGGGAGCGTTTCGACGTCGATCTCGTCGAGCGACGCCACGACTCTGTCAGCCCCTGCGGCTACGAGCAACGCCTCGTCCTCGAGCCGCGCGACCCCGAGCGCCGTCATCCCGCCCGCCTTCGCCGCCTGTACGCCCGAGGGCGCGTCCTCGACCACGAGGCAGCGCTCCGGCGCCGCCCCCAGCGCGGCCGCCGCTGCGAGGAACAGGTCCGGGTACGGCTTGCCACGAGGCATATCCGCACCCGGGATGCGCACGTCGAAGAGATCGAGCAGCGTCATCCCGGGCCGGAGGAACTGCGGTCGCGGCCCGCTCTCCGGTTCGAGATTCGGTGTGACGCCGCCTGGAGCCAGGGGCCCCTGGGCGAAGGCGTCCACCTGGATGCTCGCGAGCAGCGCGTCCGCGTTCCGCGACGACGAGGCCGCGGCCACGGCGAGCCCGATGGACTTCACCCCGATCAGGAAGCGCACGGCGTCCGGGAATGCGGCGACCTCGCCCGCCTCGATCAGGCGCAGCAACAGCGCTTGCTTCCGCTCGCCGTACACCCGCGCGCGCGCCCCGGCGTCGGGCACGCCGAACCACTCGAGCGCCGCCTGCGCGCCTGCCTCGCGCGGCTTGCCCGCGATGACCTCCTGGTACACGGCCGTCGTGAAGCGCAACGGCGAGTAGCTCGTCCGCGGCGCGATCTCCTGCCACTCCGTCGCCATCAGCTCCTCCAGCGTCTCCCGCCACGCGCGCTCGTGCGGCGAGTCGATGAGGACGCCATCGACGTCGAAGAGGACCGCCTGGAACCCTTTGCCACCCACGCGGGCGACATGGCGCCGAGGCGCCCCGCCCGGGAGCCCCTCGGGCCGACTCTCGGGGGCTCACGCCGCGGCGAGCGATACCGCCCCCGACGCCCCGGCTACGCCGCCTGCACCTGCAAGATGCGCCGGACGGAGTCGACGTCGCTGACGCGATGGAGCACCGGCTGCAGGCCGTTGCCGGCCGCCTCGCCGAACGCGCCGCTCGCGGCGACAGCGCGGGCACGTGGCCCGTCGAGCACGAGGAAGACGTCTCTGACGCCGCCCGCGGCGGGCGCGTCGATGGCGTCGACGACCCGCGAGCGGTCGAGGTGGAGCTCCTCGTCGCCGCGCTGGATGAGCACGCGCCGATCGGTGATGAGGTAGCGGGTCTGGGCCTCGAGGCGCCCCGGGCGCACGACCGAGCTGTAGACGAGCGCCGCGCCGGCCGCGAGCAGCAGGACGATCGTGAGCGACAGCGACGCGACGAGCGCGACGAACGAGACGCTCTCGGGGTGCACGCCGGCGGCCACGACGAGCCGGAGGATCCGCACGGCGTGCGCGCTCGTCGTGATCCCCATGACGCTGAGCAGGACGCCGATCAGCACCGACCCCACGCCGCGCCAGCCTCTCGGGACCCACTTGTGCCAGCCGCCGTCCGGGTGCCCCGACCAGAGCACGCGCTCGCCGTCGTCGAGCCGCTGCGCGAGCAGCCGGTGGCCGTCGCCCGCGGGCCCCGAGGGGGTGATGCCGCGGAGGATGGCCCAGACGCGGTCGGGCGCGACGAGGCCGGGCAGGACGATCGAGAGGCGCCGGCGGAGGGCGCCGGTGGGGACGGCGCGGACGAGCTCGAGATCGCCGACGCCGGGGTGCTTGGGGTGCCAGTGGATGCGGGCGTAGCTGATCGAGCGGCGCTCGATGGAGCGCCGGAGCTGGCCTCGGCGGAGCACGATGTGCTTGTCGGTGAGCACGTACTCGAGGCGCGAGCGCCACCAGCGCGGCAGCGAGCCGAACGCGACGGCGAGCGTGGCCATCCAGGCCGCGAAGAAGAGGAGCTGCGTGGGGCTTGCCTCGAGCGCGGTGGACACGACGATCGCGGAGGCGGTGGTGATCGCCGAGGTGACGCCGCAGACGGCGGCGGCGGCCAGATAGAGCGGCGGCGTCGTGACGACCTTGGGGCTCCCGGTCCAGATCACGGGCTCATCGAACAGCGAGTCGCGCTTCAGCAACGCGGGCCTCCGGATCGGTCGGGTGCGGGGGGCGAGCCCGCTGCTCGGCGAGAGCGGATCAAGGTTGTGCCCTCCGCGCGAGAGCGTAAAGAGGGCGCGCAAAATTGCGGAGACCGGCGGCGGGAGCTGCTCCTCGATCGCGCCGCGCGGCGGCCGAGAGCGCCCCGGGCGCCGTGGACCTCACCTCGTCCAGGACGCCGGTCGGTCCATGACGCGCGCGCGTGCGGTCGCGCGCCCTCACCTTCGACCCGCCGAGGGCCCTTCGCTTGGCCCCGCGCGTGGATCGCCGCGCCGCAGGCGTCAGGGCCGCGGCAGGGCCGGGAGGCCGCGCCGCGTCGGGGCCGGCGCGGCGGGGCGGCGCTGGCGCACGGCGCGGTCTCGCTCCTGCTCGCAGCGGGTGAGCCGCGCCCTCGCGAGCGGCAGCCACTGATCATCCGGCGGCGCGCGCTGGATGTACTCCTCCCACGAGGAGATCGCCTGCGCGTAGAGCTCCGCGCGGGCCGCGCCGAGCTCGGCGCCGCGCGCGGCCGCCCAGGCGCCGAGCGCCGCGTACCAGGCCTCGTCGTGCTCCGGGACGTAGAACCAGCCGGGGCCGTGGAGGAGCTGATCGGTGCGATCGTAGGAGCGGGCGAGGTCGATGCTCTCCATCGCGCCGTCGAGGTCGCCCGAGCGGTCGAGCGCGACCGCGAGGCCCCAGAGCGTGGTGACGCCGTAGCGGAACATCTCGCGCGCGGAGAGGGCCGCGAGCGCGGCGCGGTAGCCCTCGATGGCCGCGATGATGTCGCCGAGCGCCATGTAGGCCTCGGCGCGGTTCGCGAGCAGCTGCGAGCGCGTGCGCCCGTGCGGCTCGAGCGCGAGCGCCTCGCCGTAGGCCTTGATCTCGTCGCGGTGGCGCCCGAGCCGCGCGTAGCAGATCGCGAGCTCCCGCCATGCGTCGGCCCGGTACGGCGCCGGCACCTCGAGCGCGGGCTTGCCGCCGCGGCGGGGGCCCGCGCCGAGCAGCGCCTCGATGTGCGCGGCGGCGCCGGCGTAATCCTTGAGATCCGCGAGCAGCGAGGCGTACTTGAGCCGCAGCCCGACGTCGCGCGACGCCGGCGCGCCCGCCTGCTCGTAGAGCTTGCGCGCCTCGAGCAGCCAGAGCGGGCCTATCTCGTCCACGCGCTCGCGCAGCGGCGAGCGCTGGAGCTGCGCGTAGCGGCTCAGCAGCCCGTCGGCCTCCGCGACGAGCGCAGCCCGCCGGTCGATCTCCGGATCGCGCGCCCGCGCCCAGACCGTCGGCGCCGCGCCCGCGACGGGCGCCGCGAGCGCGACCGCCGCGGCGAGCGCTGCGCCGAGGAGCGATCGCCGCGCGCCCATCACCGCCTCCCGGGCTTGCCCGCCGCCGCGGCGCCCGCAGCGGCTCGGCGCGGGGCCCGCGCGCCGCCCTTGCGGAGCGCATCGAGGCGGGCCCGCGCCGCGCCGGCCCATGGCCCCTTGCCCCCCGCGCCGGCGAGGAACGCCTCCCAGCGCCCCGCGGCCGCGGCCGGATCCGAGCGCTCCAGCGCGAGCGCCTCGAGCGCCAGCCGGTCCTCCTCGGCCGCCAGGTAGTCGAACGATCGCGCCTGCGCGGCCGTCTCGGCCGCGTCGCCCAGCGCGGCGTCGGCCTGCGCCCGATCTCCCGAGCGGTCGAGCACGAGCACCAGCGAGAGCATCACGTCGCCGAGGAGCTGCGTCGGTGGCCGCTGGCGCGCCTCGCGCAGGTACGCGATCGCCTCGTCGAGCGGCGCCGTGCCCTTCTCCGCGCCGGCCTTCGGGGCCTCCCTCGCCGCCTCGCCGTGCGCCGCGGCCGCCGCCATCGAGACGTGCGCGGCCTCGAGCAGCACGGCGATCCGCTTGTCGAGCGCGCCGAGCAGGTCGATCCGGGGCACGAGCGCGCGGTACACGGCGAGCGCCTCGTCCCGCTTGCCCGTCTTGAGCAGCGCCCGCGCCAGGTCGTGCATGGTCGGCGGCCCCTCCACGCTGCGCGGATCCAGCGCGCGCGCCCGGGCGAGCTCCCGCGCCGCGTCCGCCGGAGCTCCCAGCGCCAGCGCGGCCCGGCCGAGGATCACCGCCGGCGCCGCGCGCCCGGGGAGCGCCTTCTCCGCGAGCCTCGCCGACTCCTGCGCCGCCTCCGGGCTCGCCGCGAGCTGCGCCTGCGCCCGCGCCACGAGATCGCAGTACCGCACGAGCCCCGGCACGCGCGCCCGCTCCCACACGCTCGGCCCTCTGGCCACTGCGCGCCGGAGCCCTGCGGCGCACTCCGGCGGCCGCCCCGCCGCCGCCGCGGCCGCCAGGAGCCCCGCGCCCTGGCCGCCGCTCGCCGGCAGCGGGAGGGTCAGCAAGGCCGAGAAGAGCAGCGTTGCCGGGAACACGACGCCGAGCATACCAGCCGAAGGCAGGCGCGGAAGGCCTGGGCTCACGCGGCCGTCCCGGTAGCATGAAGGTCCGCGCCTCACTGCTGAGGCCGCGCGACCTGGACGGTGAATCTGGAAGCCCTGAAGATCGAGGTACCCGAGGAGAGCGGTGGAGCCGATCTCGACGCGCCCCGGTTGCACGCGCTCGCGGCGGCCGCGATCGCGACGGCGCGGTCCATCTCCGTCGCGCCCTACGAGCGACCCGGCGCCGACGCCGCGCCCCTCGTGACCGAGGTCCGCGCCGCGACGGACGAGGCCATCCGCGTCCTCCTCGCGGCGCTCGAAGCGAGCGCCGAGCCGATCGCCCCCTCGCTCGACGGCATCGACGTCGAGCGCCTCGCGGCCGACGCGAGCGCCGAGGTCGCGCGCCGCCTCGACCAGCCCGACGGCATCATGAAGATCACGAGCATCGCCTTCGTCGCGCGCATGGCGTTGCATCGCCGCCTCCAGGCCATCGACGCCCTCGCCCGGACCGAGCGCAGCTGGGAGCTCATCGACGCCTGCGACAGCGCCGCGCGCGAGGCGCTCCGCTGCCTCGGCGCATTCGACCTGGCCCTCTGCCACCACGCCGGCCTCCCCACCGAGCCCAGCTATTACGAGACCGAGCTCCCCCGCTCGCTCGCCGTCCGCCACGCCTACAGGGTCTTCCACCGCGACGTCACCGAGGGCGGCCCGCCTTCCCCCGACGACATCGCCGCGCGCCTCCGCCGCACCGGCGCCGCGATCGCCAAGCTGTGCGGCCGCGACATCTACCCCGCGATGCGCGTCCGCGATCGCCACCTGCTCCACCGCATGCAGACCCGCATCCACGCCTGGCTCCTGGCCGATCGACGCGCCGGCTCGACACCCGGGGACCCGGATGAAGGCTCCCCCACGGCCGGCGTCCGCCTCTACCAGGAGATCGCCGGCCTCGCCGACCTGATGCTCGACGTCAACAAGCGCGCCGAGCTCGTCGAGCACGACCGCCGCGCGCGCGCGGCGGACGCCGCCGCCGAGCTGATGGAGAGACCATGGATAACGTGAATATTCCGCCGGCAGCGCGCGCGGAGCGTTCACCCGCCGCCGGCGCGCCGCCATCGCATCCGGACGACGCTCCGACTGCGGGGGAGGTGGCCACGCCACGAGGGGCGAGCGATGCTCGGGCCCGCCGCGCCGGGCCCGAGCCCCCGGGGCCTCCTATCGAGCCGGTCCCCCGCGGGATCCCATTGCCGATGTCCTTCGCCCAGGAGCGGCTCTGGTTCGTGGCCCAGATGTTCCCGGAGGCGCCCACCTACAACGAGCCCATGGTGGTGCGGATGGAGGGGCCGGTGGACGCGGCGGTGCTGGCGCGGTGCCTCACCGAGATCACGCGCCGCCACGAGGCGTGGTGGACGACCTTCGGAATGGTGGACGGCGAGCCGGTGCAGCACATCCGACCGCCCACCCCGCTCGAGCTGCCAGTCGTCGATCTGACCGGTTTGAGCCCCGAGCAGCGCGAGGCCGAGGCGATTCGGCTCGCGGTGAGCCACGCGCGACGGCCATTCGATCTCCGGGAGGGCCCGCTCCTCCGGACCCTCCTCCTCCTGCTCGGCGAGGCCGAGGCGTGGCTCGTCGTGATCACACATCATATCGTCGTCGACGGGACCTCCGTCTTCCACGTCCTCTTGTCGGAGCTCCACGCCCTCTACGTCGCCTTCTCGAGGGGGCTGCCCTCGCCGCTGCCGGAGCTGCCCATCCAGGCCGCGGACTTCGCCGTGTGGCAGCGGCGCTGGCTCACCGAGGAGGAGCTCGCCCCCACGCTCTCCTACTGGCGGACCCAGCTGGAGGGCGTCACCGAGCTCCGCCTCGCGACCGATCACCCGCGCCCGAGCCTGCCGAGCGGACGCGGCGCCCGCGTGCCCATCGCCCTGCCGGCGGAGCTCATGAAGGAGCTCCGGGACCTCGGCCATCGCTCCGGCACGACCCTCTTCGTCACGCTGCTCTCGGCCTGGCAGGCGCTGCTCTTCCACTACACGGGCCAGAGCGACATCGTCGTCGGCTCCGCCGCCGCGGGGCGGTCGCGGCCGGAGCTCGCGGGGCTGATCGGGTTCCTCAGCAACAACCTGATATTGCGCACCCACATCGACGGCTCGCGGACCTTCCTGGACCTCCTGTCGCAGGTGCGCGAGGTCGTCAAGGGCGCGCGCGAGCACCAGGACGTCCCCTTCGACAGGCTCGTCGCGGAGCTGAAGGTGGAGCGAAGCCCGAGCAAGAACCCGATCTTCAACAGCGTGTTCATCCTGATGCCGCCGGCCCCTGTGCTGAGCGAGCCGCGGTGGAGCGCGAGCCGCATCGATATCGACACGGCCAAGGTCGACCTTTGCCTGGAGCTCCGTGAGCTCCCCTCCGGGCTCGTCGGGCACATCGAATACGCGGCGGACCTGTTCTCCAGATCCACCGTCGAGCGCATGATCGGCCATTTCCAGACGCTGCTGGAGGGCGTCGCCCGCGATCCGGCGCGGCCGGTCGCCGAGCTGCCCCTCCTCACCGCTGCGGAGCAGCGGCTCATCTCGAGCTGGCAGGGGGCCGCGGGCGCCCAGACGCCGCCGGACGCCGACCTCGCGAGCCTGGAGCAGATCGTCGAGGCGCGGGCGGCGCGCTCGCCGGACGCGATCGCGGTCACGCACGGCGCCCGCCGGCTCACCTATGAAGAGCTCAATGCGCGCGCGAACCAGCTCGCTCACGCGCTGCGATCCGAGGGTGTCGAGCCTGACACCCTCGTCGGCCTGTGCATGGAGCGCTCGTTCGACGCGCTGGTCGGAATCCTGGGCGTCCTCAAGGCAGGCGGCGCGTACGTCCCCATCGACCCCGCTTACCCCGCCGAGCGCGTGCGATTCATGCTCGAGGACGCGGGCATCCATATCCTGCTCACCGACGGGGCGAGCGCCCGCGCGGCGCAGGAGCACCGCGGCCGCACGATCCTGCTCGACGAGGGCTGGCCCGCGATCGCGCGGCACGACCGGGGCAACCCGGCGCCGCTCGCGACAGCGGATCACCTCGCGTACGTGATCTACACGTCGGGCTCCTCGGGCCGCCCCAAGGGGGTGCTGGTGGAGCGCCGTGGAGTGGGTCACCTGGCCAGGGCCATGGACCGGCTGCTCGGTCTGGACGAGGGCAGCCGCGTCCTTTCGTTCTTCTCCCTCGCCTTCGACGGCTCCGTCGGGGACCTGGCGCTCGCCTGGGGCCCCGGCGCGACGCTGGTGCTCGCGGATCGGGAGGCGCTGCTGCCTGGCCCCAGCCTGGCCAGGACCCTCAGGGCAGAGGACATCCACGTACTGGCCGCGACGCCGTCGGCCCTGATGGTCACGCCGACCCAGGAGCTGCCCGCGCTGCATACCCTCCTCGTCGCAGGAGAGGCGCTCCCCGAGGAGCTCGTGCGGCGGCTCGCGCCGGGTCGCCGCCTCTTCAATTTCTATGGCCCGACCGAGGCCTCGGTCTGCGTCCTCGCCGCGGCGTGCCGCGCCGGCGAGGGGAGACCGCCGATAGGGCGCCCGCTCGACCACGTGGTGATTCATATCCTGGACGGGGCCATGCGCCCGGTGCCCCCCGGCGTACCCGGCGAGCTGTACGTCGGCGGGCCGGCCGTGGCGCGGGGCTACCTGAACCGCCCGGACCTGACGGAGGCGCGCTTCCTCCGCAGCCCCTTCCCGGAGACCGAGGGCATGCGGCTCTACAGGACGGGCGATCGGGTCAAGTGGCGCGATGACGGAGACGTCGAATACATCGGGCGCGTCGATCGCCAGGTCAAGCTGCGCGGCTTCCGCGTCGAGCCCGGCGAGATCGAGGCCGCGCTGGAGGCCCACCCCGCCGTGCAGGCGGCCGCCGTGGAGGTCCGGGAGGTGGCGGGCGATCCGCGCCTGGTCGCGTACTTCGTCCCGCGCGCGGGCGCGCCCGGAGGGCTCGACGGCGCGCTCAAGCAGCACCTCCGCGCGGAGCTCCCAGAGCACATGGTGCCTTCCCTCTTCATCCTCCTCGATCGCATGCCGCTCAACCCGAGCAGCAAGATCGACCGCGCCCGGCTGCCGGCGCCGCCCGCGCCCAGGCAGGAGATCGCGCCCGCGAGCACGTCGCTGGAGCAGGCCGTCGCAGGCGTCTGGCAGGAGGTCCTCGGCGTGGACGTGGTCGGGGTCGACGTCCCGTTCTTCGAGGCCGGCGGCCATTCGCTGGCCCTCGCGCGCGTGCAGGCGCGGCTCGGCGCGCGGCTCGGGGTGGACATCGACGTCCTGAGCCTCACGCGGCTGCCCACGATAAGGCAGATCGCCGCGCACATCACGCGCGCGCGGGGGCACCAGGGCGCCCCGGCCGCGGCGGCGCCGGCGAGGCGCGCCGAGG
>CAYQYG010000326.1:0-10499 GCA_964421485.1 uncultured Polyangiaceae bacterium
TTCGGCCCCGGCGGCGGCCGGGTCGAAGGCCGGCCGCCGCTCGCCCAGCCGCCGGACGCGGATGACCTCGCGCCCGCGCAGCACGAGCCCGTGACGGACACGTTCACCAGCACGGAGGTCGCGCGGCTGCTCGGGATCAGCCCGGGCCGCCTGCGCTCGCTGGATCGCGCCGGCATCGCCTCGCCGAGCGCCCGGCGCAACGGCCGCCGCGCGTACACGTTCCAGGACCTCATCGCGCTGCGCGCCGCGCGCGACCTCATCGCCCGCAACGTGCGGCTGCGCGACGTCTCCCGCGCGATCGAGAACATCCGCAGCGCGCTGCCCCGGGTGACGCGCCCGCTCGCCGAGCTCCGCATCGTGTCCGACGGCAAGGCGGTGGTGGTGAAGAGCGCCGCCGGCACGTTCGAGCCGCTCACGGGCCAGATGGTGCTCGACTTCGAGGTGAGGGACCTGCGCGACGACGTGGTCCGCGTGCTCCGCCCGCGCGTCGGCCGCGACCGCGCGCGCACGGCCTACGACATCTACATGAAGGCGAGCCACCTCGACGAGGACCCCCAGACGATGGACGAGGCCGAGGCGCTCTACCGCCGCGCGCTCGAGATCGATCCGTGGCTCGCGATCGCGTACACGAACCTCGGCAACATCTGCTTCCGCCGCGGCGATGAGGCCGAGGCCGAGGCGCTCTACTGCAAGGCCCTGGAGCTCGACACGGCGCAGCCCGAAGCGCAGTACAACCTCGGGTACGTGATGCTCGAGCGCGGCCGCGCGCACGACGCGGTGCGCTTCTTCCGCGGCGCGATCGAGAGCGACCCCCGCTTCGCGGACGCCTGGTACAACCTCGCGATGGCGTACGAGCAGATCGGCGACCCGGGCCGGGCGCGGCCCTGCTGGCGCAGGTACCTCGAGCTCGAGCCGACCGGCACCTGGGCGGAGATCGCGCGCAAGCACCTGTAGCGGAGCGCAATCCAACTTCCTCGCTGCCTCGGCGGGTCTTGCTGCATACTCGCCGGTCATGGATCCGCACGGCGCCCCGCACCAGGCCGCAAACTACCCTCCCGGCGGCTATGGCCCTCCGCCCGGCGGCGGCTATGGCCCTCCGCCCGGCGGCGGCTATGGCCCTCCGCCCGGCGGCGGGTTCGGCGGGCCTCCGCCCGGCGGCGGGTTCGGCGGACCTCCGCCCGGCGGCGGATTCGGCGGACCTCCGCCCGGCGGCGGATTCGGCGGACCTCCGCCCGGCGGATTCGGGCCGCCCGGATATGGACCGCCGCGGCCGCCGCAGAGGAAGAGCAACCTCGGGCTGTTCATCGGGCTCGGGTGCGGCGCGCTCGTGCTCATCGGCGCGATCATCGCCGCGATCGCGCTCATCGCGACGCGCAAGGCCGCGCAGGAGATCACCTCGACGACGCCGGCGCCCGGGCCCGGGGAGCCGCAGCCGGGCACCCAGCCCGCCCCCGTCGATCCGAGCCTCCGGGCCGAGCTCCGCGACCTGCGCGACTTCAAAGGCAGCGGGAGCCTGCGCCGCTTCGTCGGCGAGATCCACAACACGGGGACCGGCGACATCGGCTTCCCCATCGCGCGGATCACGCTGCTCGACGCGTCCAATACCGCGATCGACAGCGGCACATGCGCCAGCATCGTGCGCGTCCTGCCGCCGGGCGAGAAGGTGCCGTGCACCTTCGTCACCACGAAGTCGGGGTACAAGAGCTACCGGTCCGACATCACGCCGATGCGCTCCTTCTTCCGCGGGCAGCTCGCGAAGCTCGCGATCACCGAGACGAAGTTCACGCCCAAGGTCGGCTTCAACCCCTACCTGCTCGAGGGCAAGCTGACGAACCAGTCGCCGTTCACCGCGAAGACGGTGACCGCGCTGGTCGCCTTTTACGGGAAGGACGGGAGAATCGTGGGTGCGGATCAGGCGCTCGTCGCGGGCAACGATCTGCCGCCCGGCGCGACCGGCCGCTTCACGTCGCGCATCTTCGACGTGGCGGAGCCGCCCGAGACATGGCAGGTGCTCGCGCTCGGCTACAGCGAGTGAGGGGCATGCTCTCGAGCATGGCCAGCCCGGGCAAACCGTGTAAGCTGCGCGCCCCGTGAGCGCGCGAGACCTCACCCGCCGGCTTTCCGTACGCATCGTCGACGCCCTGCGGAACGAGGGACGCATCCTCGTCGTGAAAGGCGGCGCCGCAGCGCTCGCGCGCGAGATCGAGGCCAGGATGGTCGGCGCGATCGAGGCGGCCATCGTCGGGATCCAGCCCCGGACGCACATCGACGGCGAGGTGACGAGCACCTTCGGCAACGAGGACATCGACGAGGAGATCGAGACCCTGGTCGAGGAGCTGACGGGCGCGCTGATGGACTCGGATCACGTGGAGGACGTGTTCGCCGAGGATCCGGTGATCCAGCGCGACATCTTCCGCGCGCTGCGCGACGGTCTGCTCTCCGGCGCCGCCGCGATCGAGGGTGGCGAGGCCGAGGCCGAGGCCGGGGCGCGCGGCCGCGAGCCCGAGTCCGTCTTCACGGTGCGGCTCGACACGCTCGGCTACGTCGCGTCGACGGTCGGCAAGCGCGCGCCCGCCCCGGTGCTCCGGGCCGCGCTCGAGCGCGTGGCGCACGACGTCGACGGGACGCTCGCGGGCTATGACGCCGAGGCGCGCGAGGCGACGTTCGCGCTGCGCGCCGGCGGCCCCGACGCGCGGCTCGAGCTGGAGGAGGCGGTGGCCGACGAGCTCGCGGACCTCGTGCGCGACGGCGAGATCGCGCTGCCGGTCGCGGTGCGCCGCGTCGAGCTCGGCCACGCGATCCCGCGCTCCGCGCGCGCCGCCCTGCGCCCGCGGATCGACGCGGCCGCGGCGAGGACGCTGCTCCGGAGCGGCTGCGCGGCGACGTGGGAGCTCGAGGGCGACCGGACGTTGAAGGTGACGGTGACGCCGCTGTCCGAGCACGACGCGATCGAGGTCGACCACTACGTCGGCCTGTTCGCGCGCGAGCTCGCGACGGTGCTCGCCGGCGAGCCCGCCCGGGAGGCCGAGCCGGCCGAGGCGGCCGACGAGATCGAGGCGCCGGCGAAGAAGGCCGCGGCGAAGAAGGCCGCGGCAAAGAAGGCGCCCGCAAAGAAGGTCGCGGCCGAGGAGCCTGCGCCCGAGGAGGCGCCCGCAAAGAAGGCCGCGACGAAGAAGGCCGCGACGAAGAAGGCCGCGACGAAGAAGGCCGCGACGAAGAAGGCCGCGGCAAAAAAGACCTCCGCGAAGCCTCGCTGAGACGGGGAACAGGCCCGGGCACCGGGACGGCGCCTCGCGGTTCGAGGCGCTGATCCGCCGGGAATTCAACGCAAAGACGCAAAGGCGCAAAGGCGCAAAAAGCAGATCTCTTTTTTCTTTCTTTTTTGCGCCCTTGCGTCTCTGCGTCTTTGCGTTCCTTCTCTCTCTCTCGAGAGCGTGAACGCGCGCCGAGGCGGACTGGATCACCGCCGCCGGCCTGGAGCGCGGTAGACCCAGATCACCGGCACGCCGTCGAGACCGGCCACGTGATCGGGGCGCGTGGTCCCGTAGGCGACCCACGTCTGGTACGCCTGCCCGAGCATGTGCTGCTCGTGATGGTAGAGCGTGAAGTCGGCGCCCACGGTCGACCAGACGCCGCGGATGTCCTTCCGGAGGCGGCCGTCGCGCAGCAGCATGTCCCATGACGGCCCTGCGGTGTCGTGCACGTACACCGAGCCGCGCTGCGGCACGGCCTCGTTCAGGTAGCCGGCGATCGCGCCCGTCGTGTAGCCCCAGAAGGTCCGGTTCAGCCCGAGCGTCGCGGCGCCCGGCGCCCCCCCGACGAGCGGCGTGTACGCGGACAGGCCCCACGGGTGCGCGTGGATCGTCTCCGCGACGGGCGCGGCGATCACGGCCGCGCCGAGCGCGAGCGCCGGGACCGGCCCCCGCGCGAGCCGCGACGCCGGCGACCTCCCCCCCACGCGCCGGCCGAGCGCGGCGAGCTCCACGCGCGCGACCCGCACGAGCGACGAGAGCGCCGCGCCCGCGAAGAGCGCGATGAACGGGTACGCGGTCATCCAGTGCTTCGTCCCGCCGAAGATCGGGGTCTTCGGCGAGAGCCACGCGCCGTAGATCGCCCCGATCGACAGGAACCAGAGCAGCGCCGTGGACCCAGGATCCTCGGCCGGCGCCGGGACGCTCGCCGCCCATCGCCGCGCGCGAGCCGCCCACGCGGCCCCGCTCGTGAGCGCGCGCTGCGCGATCCTCGACAGCGGCCAGCGCAGCCGCTCCCACCCTGCCGCGCCGAGCCCCGCGAAGGAGAGGGCGAGCGTCACGGCGGGCACGGTCGCCGCCGTCATCACGAACGCGTAGGCCCTCGGCATCGGCGGGGTCCAGTAGGTTCGGCCGAGGAACTCCATGTTGTAGTACTCGTGGTTCAGGTGGAACGACGCGTACTCGCGCAGGCGCGCGAACGTGTCGCGCCAGATCCACGGCCAGAGCGCGTAGAACACGAGCGGGCCGATCGCCGCCATCGCGGCGAGCGCCGCGAGCGACCGGCGCGCGCCGGCGCGCGCGGCCGCCCGGCCCTGCTCGCCCGCGACGAGGCCGCGGACCTGCACTGCCGCGGCGTGCGTGACGCACACGATCGGCAAGAACCAGGAGTTGTGCTTCGTGTCGAGCGCGAGCCCGAACGCCACGCCCGTCAGCACGGGCCAGAGCGCCCCGCCGTCGCGCATGGACCGCCACCAGCAGTACGCGGCGAAGGCCCAGACCGTCACGACCGGCGCGTCGAAGCAGGCGAGGTGCGCCTGGAAGAAGTAGCGCGGCATCATCGCGAAGAGCGCCGCCGCGCCCGCGCCCGCGACCCGATCGCGCGCCTGCGTCCCCCACAGGTACACGAGCCCCACGCCGAGGCCCGAGAGCACCATCGCCGGGAAGCGGAAGCTCGTGCCCTCCATCGCGAAGAGGCCGAGCTTCTTCTGGAGCACGAGGTTCGAGAGCGCGAACAGCGACTTGATGAGCCCCGGGTGCTCGTGGTTCACCGACCACGCCGCGTCGACCGCGCGCGGCGCGATCGCGGCCCGAAAATTCGCCGCCAGGTCGCGGAACCACGCCGCGTACCGGCTCGAGGCGACGAAGTAGAAGCCCTCGTCGCGGGCGTAGCCGAGGTCGGCGACGGTCTCCACGAGCAGCGTCGTGAACGCGGCGGCGATCGCGAGCGCGATCAGCGGATCGACGGGGATCCGCGCGGTCCAGCCGCGGCCTCCGGCTCCGGGCGCGCCGGACGGAGCGCGCCCCGGAGCCCCTGACGTCGGACCCTGCGCGCTCATCGCGTGTCCGCCTCGAAGCAGTAGTGCCGGTGGCTGTAATTCGTCGTCGTCACCGCGAGCTCCACCTCGGCCGAGGCCGCGCCCGCGTGGGCGCCGAGCGGCATCTCGAACGCCTCCCAGCCGTCGCCGTCCTCGTGCGTCGCCGCGCCGATCACCTCGCCGTCCACGCGCACCGTGAGCGTGACGGGCGCGCCCCTCCGGTCGCGCTCGGTCATCCAGTCGATGCCCGCGTGCCCGCGGATCACCCGGCCGAGCGGGACGCCGCGGTAGCGCGTGACGATCTCGCCCCGCTTGAACGGGTGCGACCAGATGCACCGCCGCGGCCGGAAGTCCTGGTCGGCGATCACCGTCACGCCGACGTGGAAGAAGGAGCCGCCGGGGCACTCGAAGCGCTGCGCCGGGAACGTCGGGTGCCGTCCGAGGCCGCCGGCCTCCACCTTCGCGCGCTCGCTCCAGGCGCACGCGACATCTGGTTCGACATCCGGGGCTCCGGGTCGCGCTCCACGTGGCGCGCCCTGCGCCCCAGACCCCGGATCCGTGCCGCGCACGTCGACCAGCGGCGGGCGGAGGTTGTCGACGAAATCGAAGACCACGCGCGCCGGCGCCGGGTTCACGAGCCGGCGCAGCACGAAGCCTCCCCTCGCCTCGCGCGCCTCCTCGCGCCAGCCCTCGAGCTCCGGCGCCCGCTGGCCCAGGATCGACACCTCGATCGCCGCCTCGTACCGGCTCTCGTCCGGCCGCGCCGCGTCGCGCAGCGGCATCAGCTCGTCCCCGAGCGCCCGCCGCGCCGCCGGATCGGCCCACGCCGGCGCGATCACGACGAGGTCCCCCTCCCGCCGCATGGCCGAGACGGGCGCCTTCACCGCGTCCCAGTCCTCGAACCGCGGCGCCCGACGGCTGAAGACCACGTGCGCCCCGAGCTCGATGAGCCCGAGCAGCGGCGCCGCGATCAGCGCGGCCCTCGCCCACCGCCGCCGCGCGCTCACGCCTCGCCTCGCTCCACGCGCCGCTCCCTGCGCACGAGCCATGCGGCGATCGCCGCCGTCGCCGCCCCGAGCAGCAGGCCCAGCGCTAGCCCAGGCGGCCGGTACCTCAGCGCCACCCGCGACGACCCCGCCGGCACCCGCACCGCGACCGCGCCCTCCCGCTCGATCACCGGCCCCGCGTCGGACCGCCAGCCCTCGTCGTAGTTCATGTTGTACACGAGCAGCGCCCCGTCCCCGGCCCCCGTCACCTCGACGACCGCGCGGCTCGGGCTCCATTCCACGATCTGCGCGGTCGCGCCCACGATCTGCGCCGCCGCGCCCACGATCCCCGCCGCCGCGCCCCCCTCCCCCTCGACGAACACCTCGCCGCGGTAGCGCGGATCGCTGATCGCCCGGGCCCCGCGCCGGTCGAACGGGGGCGTCCCGTAGCAGTTGAGCACGCCCGTGTTGCCGAGCATCGCCAGGTACATCGGCCCGGCCCAGTCGCGGCGCCTGTACTGGAACGGCGGCTCCACTTCGAAATGGAACGTCCGCCCCGCGGGGATCCTCGGCGGCACCATCCACATCGCCGCCGTCATCGGCTTCCGCGCCACGCTCGCCACGTCCACCGCCAGCGCGAGCACGAGCGCCGCGGCGACCACGTCGAGCCAGGGCCTCGCGATCCGCCGCCGCTCGATGAAGCGCCCGAGCCCCGAGGCCGCGACCAGCGCGAGCGCCAGCACCGCCGGGTACACGAAGCGCGAGGGCACGTGCTGCGACCGGAACACTGGCACGTGCTTGTGGAGCAGCGTCCACGGCGCGTCCGGATGGAACGCGCCGAACCCGAGCAGCACGAACGCCGCGCCGATGGCCTTGAGCACCCGCTCGCGCCGCCCCTCGACGAGCACGAACGCCGCGCCGAGCGCGATCACCCCCGCCACGCCGATGTAGCTCCCCCACTCGTGCCAGCCATACGGCGAGACGCGCGCCGGCCGCGAGTAGAACCCCTGGTCCCGCGACGAGAGCGTCGTGAAGAACGCGCCGAGGTCCATCGACTCCGCCGACTCGATGATCCGCGGCGCCTTCTTGAATCCGTCGAGCAGCGGCAGGAGCTTCGGCGCCGACAGCCCCACGCCGAGCGCCCCCGCCGCCGCGAGCGCGCCGATCGACCGCGCCGATCGCTCCGAGATCGCGAGCCCCGCCGCGTACGCGCCGAGCAGGAGCGCCGTGTGCGGCAGCGGATAGATCCCCCCCGAGTACACGAGCATCGCGATCGCCGCGCCCGCCGCGACGAGGTCCGCGGCCCTCCCGTCCCGCTGCCGCGCCCGCTCGTAGAACAGGAGGCACCAGGGCGTCCACGCGTACGCGAGGTGCCAGGTGTGCCCCGCGGCCGCTTGCAGCGCCCACCGGCCGTTCACGGCCCAGAGCGCCACGACCAGGAGCCGCGCCGCCCGGCTCGTCGTGAACCGCCCCGCCGCCGCGTACGCCCCCGCCGCCCCGATCAGCGCCATGCCCGCCACCTCGACGCGCAGCGCGATCGGCATCGGCAGCGCGAGGTAGATCGGCAGCCACGGCGACACGACGATCGTCGCCCCCTCGACGTACCCCCACGCCGGGAACCCGCCGCACAGGTACGGGTTCCAGAACGGCATCTCCCCGTGCTCGAGCAGGCTGCGCCGGACGAGCTCGCGGTGCGCCGTCTGCACGTCCCAGTCGTGGAACCCGAACGTCGTCAGGTTCGCGAGCCACGGCCCCATCACGATCCACACGACCGCGACGATCGCGGAGGCCGCGATCGCCCCGGCCGCCGCGCCGTACGGGTCGCGGCGCGCGGAGGCGATCCACCGCTCGAGCCGGTGCGCGGGGCTCACGGGGGTTTACAGCTCGATCGAGTAGACCAGGCTCCCCTTCGGGCTCCTGAGCCCGCGCTCCGTGATGATCGCCCTGAGCTCCTTCCACTCCCCGCCAGCGTCGACGAGCCGTTCCCTGAGCTTCACCGCCCCCGCCTTGTCCCCGCGCCCCTTGATCCCGAGCACGATCTTCGCGAGCTCGTCGATCGCGCCGGGGAGCCTGCCCGTGTCGAGCTCGAAGCAGCCCTTGTCCTTGCCGTTCGCGGCGAGCTCGTCGGCCTTCCACGCGATCGCCTTCGCCTCGAGCAGCGACCCCACCTGGATCGCCGCGAGCTGGCTGTACGGCTTCGGCTTGCCGTCCGCCGTGTACATCCCCTGCGCGATGTGCCCGAACGCCCAGATGACGTCCCCCGCGTTGGCCATCTGCGCCGTCCGCTGATCGATCACGCCCTTCTTCACGAGCCACCCCGTGAAGTAGAGGGCCGCCGTCTGCGCCTTGAGCTCCTCGAAGGTGGCCGCGAGCGGCCCGCCGAAGATCTGGTCGTCGGTCTTGCCCTGCACCTTGTACTCGTGCGCCGGCCCCAGGTTGTGCGCGGCCTCGTGCAGCACCGTGCTCATGGTCCCGAGCCCCGGCTCCTCGGACAGGAGCGGCATCGACGCCTTGCAGAGCAGCGAGGACGCCACGTCCCGCGCCCGCGCCTTGCTGTCCGCGTCCTGAAAGAGGTTCGTCATGGCGACGGTCCTCCCCCTCCCCTCGTTCGCCACGGGCCCCCAGTTCGGCAAGCTCTGCCCCACCGTGCCGCCCGAAGCGTTCCGCGAGTCCCCCGCGTTGAGGACGATGTCGATGAAGTCCGGCAGGTGGAACGTGACGCTCCGCGCCCGGTAGGGCGGCCCCGCGAGCTTCGCCAGCGCGGCCTCCATCTCGGCCTTGAGCGGCTCGAGCTTCTTCTGCCACTCGAGCGACCCCTGGTTGATCTTCGCGAAGCTCACGTGGAACCCGGCCTTCCTGCTGCACGGGTCTGCGTACGTCTCGTCCGGCCCGATCCGGAGGTACCACTTCGAGTTGAGGACGCTCATCTTGGCCCACGCCTCGTCCGCGTCCGACCACTTGCCGTCGAGGAACGCCTGCGCCGCGACGCCGAGGTAAGCCTTGAGCGCCGCCTCCTCGGGGCTCTTCACCGCCTCGGCCGCCGCCTTGAGCTCACGGCTCACGGCCTCCATCTCGGCCTTGTACGCGACGTGGTACGGGACGGCCCTGAGCTCCCCCTTCTCCTCGACGACGACCGAGAAGGGCTCGAGCAGGACCTTCTCGTCCTTCCTGGCCTCGAGGGCCTCGCAGAACTTCGGGTCCTTCTGGATCGAGGCCGGATAGAGCCCCGGGACGTGCGCCGGCCTCCCCGGGACGGCGCTGCAATCGGGGTCCTTCTCGGTCTTCGGCAGCTCGCACCAGGGCCCCTGGTTCCTCCAGAAGAGCGCGCGGCTGGCGGTGTCGCCTTCCGGGATGCCCGCCGCGAGCCCCTCGGATCCGCGCTGCTTCGCATAGATGCGCTCGATGATCTGGGCGGCGGCCAGCACGTGGCGGACGATGCCGCGATCCTCCTCGGAGGCGCCGCGGAAGTCGGAGGCGACGAGCGAGGGCCTGCCCTGCGCGAGCTCGAGGAGCACGGCGTCCCTGCGGCGGCGCTCGCCGCCTTCTAGGCCGGCGCGGGGGTGGCCCTCGGCCTTGACCTTGGCGATGGCGTCATATGCGGTCTTGAAGGCCGGGGTGAAGGCGCCCGCCTGGGTCCACGCGACGGGCGGCGCGATGCCCCAGAGGGTGGCGACCTCGTCCGGGTCGACGGCGCCCGAGCTGTTGCGGTCGGCGATCCAGAAGAGCGGGAGATCGAGCTCGAGGGCGATCCGGTTGAAGTCGGCGCGGGGCACGGCGTCGAAGCGGCCCCCCGGCGCGGGCGCGGACGCGGACGGCGGCGGCGGGGAGGCCGGCGGTGGGACAGGTGGCGGCGGGGTGAGCGGCGGGACTGTCTCGCAGGCGGCGAGGAGGGCGGCGGCGGCGAGGGGGAGGGCGAATCTGGCGAGTCTCATGAGGTGGCCTGTCCTGTGGAGCCGGGGTGGGCCCCAGCGCGGCGGAGCTTAGACCAGATCGACGCTCCTCGGCGGGGTGAAGGGCGGCACGGGGGCGTGGTAGCGTGGCGGGCCGCACTGCGAGGGAACAATGTCAACGGCGGCGAAGACCGGAACGGGAGCGGCAACGGCCACGGGAACGGCAACGGCCACGGGAGCGGCGGCGGCCACGGGAGCGGCAACGGCCACGGGAACGGCGGCGGCCACGGGAACGGCGGCGGCCACGGGAACGGCGGCGGCCACGGGAACGGCGGC
>CAYQYG010000327.1:0-10482 GCA_964421485.1 uncultured Polyangiaceae bacterium
GCCCGCGCCCGCGCCGCCCGCGCCGCCCGTGTTCTCGACTCCTCCTGCACCACCCGTATTGGAGGTGCCCCCCTCACCGCCGGTGTTCGCCGTCCCTCCGGAGCCGCCTGCGCCGCCGATTCCGGTCGTCGAGGTCGTCCCGCCGGAGTTCGTCGCGTCGCCGTCGCCGCACGCCGCCACGCCGACGACGAGCTGCGTTGCCATGATCCACCACAATCTTCGCCAAGGGGCGCGCGCTGCTGAATTGAGCATGATGCCTCCCTTCTCGACCACCAGTATCACAGCTCGCGCGGCGCTGTCCGGTATGATGTTTGCGCACTCACGGCGCCGCTGGCGCAGGATGAAGGCAGCGCGGTTGCGGCGCGCGGGTGGATCCAATAGGATCGGCCCCCGGTGATCGGCGCTACGATCGGCGGTCGATACGAGATCGTCCGCCTGCTCGGGCAAGGCGGGATGGGCAGCGTCTACGAGGCGCTCCACACCGGCACGGGCCGCCGGGTCGCGGTGAAGGTCATCCTCATGGACCCCGACGATCCGGCGGACCAGCTCGCGCGCCTCGAGATCGAGGCGAGGACCGCGGCCGCGCTCGGGTCGCGGCACGTCGCGGCCGTCCTCGACGCGGGGCGCGACGAGGCGAGCGGCGCCGCCTACCTCGCGATGGAGTACCTCGACGGCGAGGACCTCCAGGCGCTGCTCAAGCGGCTCGGCCGCCTCCCGCCGGACCTGGCGCTCCGGATCGCGGCGCAGGCGTGCCGCGGCCTCGCCCGCGCGCACGAGGCCGGCGTCGTGCACCGCGACGTCAAGCCCGCGAACCTCTTCCTCGCGCGCGGGGAGGGCGACGGTGAGCGCGTCGTCAAGATCCTCGATTTCGGGATCGCGAAGCTCCGCCCCGAGAGCGCGATCCTCGGCGCCGCGGGCTCCCGCCTCACGCGCACGGGCAGCATGCTCGGCTCGCCGCTCTACATGTCGCCCGAGCAGGCGCGCGGGCAGCGGACCCTCGACCACCGGACCGACCTCTGGTCGCTGAGCGTCGTGCTCTACGAGGCGCTCGCCGGCCGCACCCCGCACCCTGCCGACGGGCCCGTGGGCGAGCTCATCGTCTCGATCTGCGTCAGCGTCGCGCCCAGGATCCGCATCTTCGCGCCGGACGTGCCCGCGGAGATCGAGCGCCTGCTCGAGCGCGCGCTCGCGATCGAGCCGGCCGAGCGATACCAGCGCGCGGCCGAGCTGCTCGCCGATCTGGCCGCGCTCCTGCCCGGCGGCTCGACCATCACCGAGGACATGCTCGCGCCCGCCGGGCCGGCGGCCGAGGGCCTCGAGGCGCGGATCGAGGCCGTGCAGACGCTCGCCGCCGAGTCCGGCGAGGCCGCGTCGCTCGACCTGCCGGACACCAGGCGGCCCGATTCCATGCTCGATTCGACCTCCGATTCGATGCAGGAGACGCGGATCGCGACGGGCCGCGCGCCTCCGGCCCGGCGGCTCGACTGCCTCCCGGCGCCGCTCACGAGCTTCATCGGCCGCGAGCGCGAGGTGAGCGACCTCCGGCGCCTGCTCACCGGCGGCGCGCGCCTCGTCACGCTGCTCGGCCCCGGCGGCACCGGCAAGACGCGGCTCGCGCTGCGCGTCGCGACCGACCTGCGCGCCGCGTACGAGGCCGGCGCGGTGTTCGCCGATCTGTCGTCGATCGCGGATCCGGAGGCCGTCCCGCAGGCGATCGCCGCGGCCATCGGGGCCCGCGAGGAGCCCGGCGAGCCGCTCCTGTCGACGGTCGCGCGGCAGCTCCGGGCGCGCGAGCTCCTGCTCGTGCTCGACAACTGCGAGCACCTCGTGGCCGCCTCCGCCGCGGCCGCCGAGCGGCTGCTCGCCTCGTGCCCGCGCCTCCGCGTCCTCGCCACGACCCGCGAGGTGCTGGCCGTCGACGGCGAGACCGTCTTCGGCGTCGCGCCGCTCCCGGTCCCGCCTGCGGCCGGGGTCCGGGGCGACGCGGGCGGCGCCACGGCCGAGGCCGCGGGCGGCAGCGCGGCCGTGCGGCTCTTCGTCGAGCGCGCGCGGGCCGCCGACCCCGCCTTCGAATTCACCGATCGCAACGCCCCTGCGGTCGTGCACGTCTGCCAGCGGCTCGACGGGATCCCGCTCGCGATCGAGCTCGCGGCCGCGCGCGTCCGGGCCATGCCCATCGAGCAGATCGCGGCGCGCCTCCGCGACCGCTTCGCGCTGCTCACCGGCGGCCGCCGCGCGACCGCGCGCCGCCAGCAGACCCTCCGCGACCTCATCGACTGGAGCCACGACCTGCTCGCCCCGCCCGAGCGCGCGCTGTTCCGCCGCCTCGCGATCTTCCACGGCGGCTTCTCCCTCGCCGCCGTGGAGGCCGTCTGCGCCGCCCCCGGGGATCCGGAGGGCGTCGATCCCGCCGCGGCGCTCGAGCTCCTGATTCACCTCGTCAACAAATCGCTCGTCGTCCGGGACCCGGAGGCGGGCGCCGATCGCTATCGTCTCCTGGAGACGATCCGCCATTACGCATGGGAGAAGCTCCAGGCCTCCGGCGAGGAGCTCGCCGCGCGGGAGCGGCACACGCATCATTTCATCCGCGTCGCGGAGGAGGCCGAGCCCGCGCTCCGCACCGGCGCCCAGGCAGAATGGCTCGAGCGCCTCGGCGCCGACCACGACAACCTCCGGATCGCCCTCGATTTCTGCAGCTCGAGCGGCCGCGTGATCGAGGGCCTCCGCCTCGCGGGCGCGCTCGGCCGCTTCTTCTGGCTGCGCGGCCACCACGTCGAGGGCTCCGCCTGGCTCGGGCGCTTCCTCGCGCGATGCGGCGCGGCGGCCCCGGGCCCCGCCGGAGCGCAGACCGCCGCGCCCGCGCCGCTCCGCGCGAAGGCCGCCGCGCAGCTCGCGATGCTCCTCCAGCACGGCCCGGAGCGGGCGCGCCCGTGGTGGGCCGAGGCGCTCGCCGCGTACCGGGCCGCCGGCGACGGCTGGGGCATCGCCCTCTCGCTGCGCGGCGAGGCCGAGCTCGCGCTCCAGGCGGGCCACCACGCCGCGGCCGCGTCGCTGCTCGGCGAGGGCCTCGCGCTCGCGCGCGCCACGGGCGACCCGTGGATCGCCGCCGTCCTGCTCAACCAGATCGGCCGCTGCCACCGCGATCGCCTGGAGCTCGCCGAGGCCGCCGCCCGGCTCGAGGAGGCCGTCGCGCACGCCCGCGCGAGCGGCGATCGCTCGCTCACGGGCCTCGTCCTGCGCTCGCTCGGCCTCACCCGGAGCTTCCAGGGCCAGCACGCCGCCGCGCGCTCGCTGCTCGAGGAGGGCGTCGCGCTCGAGCGCGAGCTCGGATCGCGGATCTGCGTGGCCGAGACCCTCTGCTCGCTGGGCGGCGTGCTCCAGTGCCTCGGCGAGCACGGCCGCGCGGCGGCCTGCTACGAGGAGGCGCTCGGGCTCGCCTGGTCCCTCGGCATCGAGGAGCTCGTCGGGCGCGCCTACGTCCACCTCGCCGGCAACGCGCTCGCGCACGGCGCCCTCGGCGAGGCGCGGCGGTGCCTGCGCGAGACGTTCCTCCGCGGCCGCGAGTGCGCGCACAAGGACCAGCTCGCCTGGGCCCTGCTCGTGCTCGGCGCCCTGGCGCGCCGCGAGGGGCAGCCCGTGCTCGCCGTCCGCTTCTTCGGCGCGGAGCGCGCGCTCGAGGAGTCCTTCGGCGTGGGCCTGCACCCGCCCACGCGCGCCCCGTTCGAATCGATGCTCGACGAGGTCCGCGCCGAGCTCGGCCCCGCCGCCGAGGCCGCGTGGACCGCCGGCCGCGCGATGTCGCTCGACGACGTGCTCGCCGTCGCGGTCGCCTATCTCAGCCGCTGAAGATCGATCGATCGGAGTCGCCGGCCTCGAGCGCCGCCAGCGTCGCGGGATCCGGCGCGCCCGTCTCGAGCGGCGGCACGTACAGCGTCGTCGCCGGCGAGACCGGGGCCTCCGCGAGGCCCGCGATGGCCACGCGCCGCGCGCCGGGCACCCCGCCGGGGTACTCCGAGGCTTCATAAATGACGACCTCGTGCGCGGCCGGATAGAATTCGAGCAGCCGCCGCGCGAGCACCCGGAGCCCCCGCCGGTCCGGCAGATCGAGCGTGTGCGCCGCGACGCCGATCGCCGCGATCTGCCAGATCACGAGCGCGCTCCGCGGATCGAACACGCGCCGGTGCACGAGGAAATCGCTCGCCTCGAAGCTGTGGCACCCGCACGCGCCGGGATCGACGCCGAGGTCCGCGAACAGGCAGTCCTCGGCCGAGATCCCCGGCATCATGCGCGCCTCGATCCCCTCGCGCCGCGCGCGCCGGATCGCCTCGTGCGCGGGGTGCGCCAGCACGCCCGGGTGCCCGTAGAGCGCGAAGCAGGTGCGCGCGCCCCCCCGCGCCGCCGCGAGCGCGCGCTCGACCATCAGCTCGTACGTCACCCGCCGGTCCCGCCCGACCTGATAGAGCTCGTGCAGGCTCTCCGCGGCCGGGTTGAGCCGCTCCATCCAGGCGATCATCACGGGATCGGTCGCCAGGTAGAGCACGCGCTCCGCGTGCTCGATGACCGCGCGCGCCTCCGGCGTGATCTGCGTCACGAGCCGGATCCCGGTCCCGACCACCGTGAGAGATCCGGCGCTCACCTCACCCGCCCGTGTCCTTCTTGGGGAACACGAGCCGCATCGCGCGGTACTCCTCGCCCACGAGCGAGGCCAGCTCGCCCTGGTCGCCGCGCCGGATCGCGCCCTTCTCCTCCTCCGACAGCCCCGCCGCATCCATGGCGGCCTCGGGATCGGCGTGGAAC
Source organism: uncultured Polyangiaceae bacterium (assembly GCA_964421485.1). Lineage (GTDB taxonomy): Bacteria > Myxococcota_A > Polyangia > Polyangiales > Polyangiaceae > CAYQYG01. The sequence goes on from CAYQYG010000327.1 coordinate 4,798, forward strand.
TGCTTCAATGCGGCTGCGTCATCGAGGGACAGGAAGAACTGGACCAGCTTGGGATGGCTCGACATCGTGGGCTCCTGGGCAAGGGCTCGGGGGCGGAGCGCGGAGCGTCCCCGCCGCGCCCCCGGGCGTGAGCGGCTCATGCCGTTTCGCGCCGCGCCGCACCGCGCCGCGCCGCCGCGACCCTAGCCCCACCGCTCCGCCGCGGGCAAGCAAGCCGCCGCTTTCGGTCCGGGGAGTCGTGTTATGTTCGCCGCCCTCACGCGGAGGATTCATGAGGACACGCGCGCTCGCTTCCCTTGGGCTGATCTCCCTCGCGCTGCTCGGCGCCGCCGGCTGCGGCGACGACGACGCGCCCGTCAAGACCACGAACCCGCCGCCGCCCACCGGCGACGTGCTCCCCGGGCTCGGCGCGCCGGTGGACGTCATCGTCGACGACCGCGGCATGCCCCACATCTACGGCGAGACCCTGCACGACGTCGCGCTCGTGCAGGGCTACCTCATGGCGCGCGATCGCTTCCCGCAGATGGAGATGATCCGCCGCAACGTCACCGGCCGCCTCGCCGAGTTCATCGGCACCCTCTCGCCTGCGGCCCTCGAGGGCGACATCGCCGCGCGCGTCATCGGCTTCAAGCGCACCGCCGACCGCATCTACGCCGCGCTCCCCGCGGACGACCCCGCGAAGATCGCGCTCGACGCCTTCGCCGAGGGCGTCAACGTGCACCTCCGCGCGGTCCGCGACGGCACGGCGCCCCTGCCCGACGGCTCGGGCGTGCTCACGCTGCTCATCTCCCACCCCGAGGCCTTCACCGACTGGACCCCCGAGGACTCCGTCGCGATCGGCCGCTTCCTCTCCCACGCCCTCTCGTACGGCGCGGAGGACGAGGTGAACCTCACCGCCGCCCTCGCCGCCGCGGAGGCCGCGTTCCCGCCCGGCGACCCGCGCGAGGGCATCTTCAGCGACCTCTGGTCCTTCGCGCCCGCGCGCGACGTCTTCACCCGCGACGGCTTCCCGAACGTCGGCGCCGACACCGGCACCCGCGCCAAGGCCGACCCTCGACCTCCCGTGGAGCGCCCCGCGCCGCCCCCCGAGGTGCTGGGCTCCGCGCGCCGCTTCCTCGCCCTCGCGACCCGCCTCACGGGCCTCTTCGGCGACGAGAGCCGCGGCTCCAACGACTGGGTCGTCTCCGGCGAGAAGACCGCCTCCGGCGCTCCGCTGCTCGCGAACGACCCCCACCTCACGCTCCCGTCGCCGCCCCTCTTCTGGTACTCGCACCTCAACACGAAGAAGAAGGGCGGCGCGCTCGACGCCGAGGGCATCTCCCTCGCCGGCGTGCCCGGCATCATCCTCGGCTTCAATGACCAGATCGCGTGGGGCAGCACCACCGCGAACCACGACGTCACCGACGTCTACGAGGAGACCATCACCGAGGGCGCGAGCGGCGGCCCCGACACGGTCCTCTTCAATGGCCAAGAGGTCCCCATCGAGAAGGTCACCGAGACCATCAAGGTCTCCGGCGCGCCCGACGTCGTGATCGAGCTCGAGCGCGTCCCGCACCACGGCATCCTCATCCCCGAGATCGTGGACGGCGCCGTCGTCCCGCGCACCTCGAGCACCGCCCTCTCCGTCCGCTGGACCGGCGACGACGTCTCGATGGAGATCAGCGCCTTCTTCGGCCTGAACGTCGCGAAGGACCTCGACGAGGCCCGGGCCGCGCTCGACAGCTTCGAGGTCGGCGCGCAGAGCTTCGTCGTCATCGACCGCGCGGGCGACATCTTCTGGTCCACGCAGTCGCGCATGCCCGTCCGGCCCGCGGCCGTGATGACGTACGACCCCGCGACGCGCGCCGGCCTCTCCCCGGCCATGATCCTCCCCGGCGACGGCAGCGCCGAGTGGACCTCCGCGCTCGACGACCGCTACATCCCGCACGAGCTCAACCCCGCGCGCGGCTTCATCGCGACCGCGAACAACGACCTCGTGGGCGCCACCGCGGACGGCAACCCGTTCAATGACCCCCATTACGCCGGCTGGGACTACGACCCCGGCTACCGCATCGCCCGCATCACCGAGCGCCTCGAGGAGGTCACCGCCGCGGGCGGCGTCACGCCCGAGGACCTCATGTCGATCCAGGGCGACCACAGGTCCGCGCTCGGCTCGCTGCTCACCCCGGCGCTCGTCGCCGCCGCCGCCCGCGCCGCCGAGGAGCGCGCCGCCCCCGGCACCCACCCCGACCTCGCCGAGGCCGTCGCCGCCGCCTCCGCCGCCGACCTCGACGCCCTGGCCGACGCCGCCGCCCGCCTCGGCGCCTGGACCTTCGAGGCGCACGCCGGCGTCGACATCGGCGACGGCGAGCCGCCCCAGGCCGAGATCGACGATTCGATCGCGACCTCGATCTTCAACGCCTCGCTGTCCCGCATCGCGCACCTCGCCTTCGACGACGAGGCCGCCGCGCTCGGCACCCGCCCGGGCAGCTATCAGGTCGTGAAGACCCTGCAATGGGCCATCCTCGAACCGCAGCGCCTCGCCACCCACGACGCCGCGACCGGCGACACCGTCCTCTGGGACGACCTCGCCACGCCCGCCGTGACCGAGTCCCGCGACGACCGCATCGTGCGCGGCATGCTCGGCGCGATCGCGTTCCTCCGCGCCGCGCTCGGCGACGACGCCGCCGGCTGGCGCTGGGGCCGCCTCCACACGCTCACGTTCGAGGCCCTCGTGCCCCCGATCTTCGGCGACAGCCCCGCGAACATCCCGCCGCCGAAGGACGAGGCCTTCCCCTCCGGCTTCCCGCGCCCCGGCGACAACTTCTCCGTCGACGCGTGCAGCTACAGCCTCTGGAGCGACAGCGATTTCACGTACGGCGCGGGCCCCGTGCAGCGCCTCGTCGTGGAGATGACCCCCGACGGCCCCCGCGCCTGGAACGCCCTCCCCGGCGGCCAGGCCTACGACCCCGCGAGCCCCCACCACGCCGACGAGGCCGAGCGCTGGCGCCGCAACGAGGCGCCCCCGCTCTACTTCACCGACGAGGACATCGACGCCCACGCCGAGACCCGGTCCGCCTTCGTCCCCGAATAGCCCCGCCCCTTCGCGCGAACGACGCTCGCCGCGAAGCCCTCCGCGCCGTGACGCCCCGTTTACGGCGCAGGACCGTCACATAGGAAAACCTTTGCGCGCCTGAACCCTCCGGATGGCCCCCTGCCGAGGTCGTCGCGCCTGCGCGCCAATCGCTTATCTATCGATCCTTGCTCGACATTCCGGCTGAGCGCGCCGCGCGCTCCCGGGGCCGCGATCCCGGGGCACGCCCTGTGCTCCAGCGGCACGGCGCCGGGCGCGGCGCTCGAGGAGCGCGCCGCCGCCCCGCTGCCCCGCACCCTTGCTCCGCAGTCGAGGGACCATTGCGACGACGTCTGCCCACGATCCTCTGCGCGCTCGCCCCGCTCGCCGCGGCGACCGCCTGGTCCGCGCCGGCCCGCCTGGAGGAGCTCGCGCAGCTCCGCTGGGACAGGTCGGTCCGCTGCATGGAAGGCCCGAAGGGCCCGGTCCGCGTCCAGTGCGACGTCGACAAGGGGGGCGAGCGCTGCTTCGTCGCCTCGAACCGCATGGCCCACGACGGCGGCGACCTCGAGGAGGTCCAGCCCTGCGCCTCCAGTGAGCCCATCGAGGCCTACAACGACCTCGTCGCCCGCGGCGCGAAGATCATCCCCGCCGTCGCCGAGGCCCCGCCTGGCTATGCCCGCTCCGAGGGCGGCAAGGCGTTCCAGGTCAAGTTCGACCTCCTGAACCGCGCCTACCTCGGCGTCGCCTGGGTGCCCACGTTCCAGAACCGGAGCGCCGTCCCGGGGCCGCCGAGCTTCCCCTTCGGCCGCGCCCAGGCCGAGGCCGGCATCCACGTGAGCGCGCTCATCCCCGGATCCCGCGCGCGCCACGACCTCACCCTCCTCGAGGGCGCCGCCACCTTCGACGACCTCGAGCTCTCCGGCGTCCTGCTCGCGTACGATTACCAGCACCTCCACCGCCGCCCCGCGTTCTGGGTGAGCACGTTCATCGGCCCGCCCACCGTCTATCCCATCTCGCCGCCGCTCGGCTGGGGCTTCCGCGTCGTCGCCGCCCACGATCGCCCCCCCGCGTTCCGCGACACCTTCGATCTCGAGCTCGTCGAGGTGCACGCCGCCTGGAACCCGTGGCAATCGAATGACATGTACAGCCACATCCGCCTCGAGGTCGGCGGCGACCTCGGCGAGTACTGGCTCGACCGCTCCGCCGTCTCCGGCGGCCTCGACACCGGCGACATGTATGGCGGCCTCACGACCGCCGTGAAGGCCCGGCTCAGCCTCGGCGAGGGCGGCCTCCATTACCTGTTCTCGGATTTCGCTTACCGCCGCCCCACCCTGCTCGGCGGCGAGCTCGCCGGAGAGTCCGTTAACCGCCTCTCGGCCTCGGTCGCGTACGAGGGCATCTTCCTCGCGATCAACGATCAGCCGATCTCGGCGCGCCTCGCCGCGTCCGGCAACACGCGCAATGATTTCGGCAATGATGTGCGCAACGTCGAGCTCCGCTTCACCGCGGGCCTCCGGATCTCGTTCTGGGCGCCGCCGCGCGTGTTCGAGCCGATGCCGGAGATCGAGGACCCGTGACGCCGGCGCGGCGCGCCCTCGCGCTGCTGCTCGCCGCGGCCGCCTCGCTCCTGCCGCGCGCGGGTCGCGCGGCGGAGCCGGAGCGCCCCGCGGAGGCCCCCGCTGCGGGCGGCGATCACGCCGTCTCGCCGGAGGGTCACCCGTTCCGGGTGCGCTTCGATCCGGCGAGCCGCGTGTGGGTCGGGTCCTCTTATGGCCTCGGTGTCGGCGGCGACGGCGCGATCGCGCACGCGGCCCGGATCGATCTCGGCCTCTCGTATCGCGGCCGCCACGTCGCGGGCGCCGGCCTCGGCCGCGTCGTCTGGCAGGTGGACCACCGCGTGCTCGCCGGCTGGATCGCGCCCGCCGCGCGCCCCATCGAGGGCGTCCCTGCGCTCGACGCCTCGGTCTACGCCGCCTCGCTCCTCCGCCACGACGAGAGCCCGAGCGTGGTCCTGCCGCTGTCCCCGCCCGTGAGCGTCCCATTCCCTTTCGACATCGGGCTCGACGCCGAGGTGGGCCGCGTCTCCATCCCCGCGACCCCCCCCGCCGCGATCGCCGGCGGCGCCCCCGCGCCCGTCCTCCGCGCCGGCGTCGTCCGCGCCTCCGCGGTGCTCGACCCCTGGCGCACCGGCGAGCCCGGCGACAGCCTCGAGATCGGCTTCGGCGTGCGGTATGACGTCGACGCCTACCCCGCGGACGGCGCGCCCCCGCGCATCATCCACCGCGTCGCCCCGATGACCGCCGGCTCCCTGCGCTTCCGCCTCCAGAGCGAGGACGGCCTCACCGTGCTCGATTGCCGCGGCGACTTCATCCCCCACTGGACGAGCGAGGACCGCTGGCGCGTCGCCGTCCTCTCGTCCGCGCGCGTCGAGCGCGCGCTCGCGGCCGTCGAGGACGAGCCCATCGCGCTCGTGCTCGACGGCGGCTACCGCCTCTCCCCCGCGACGGGCGAGACCCTCGCGCAGCACGACGTGCGCGTGACCCTCGGGCTCACGTTCAACCTCCAGCTCAATTGACCGCGTCGGAGAGGAGAGGAGAGGAGAGAGAGAGAGAGAGAGGGATCACAGGGAG
>CAYQYG010000328.1:0-10449 GCA_964421485.1 uncultured Polyangiaceae bacterium
GGCGGCGGCGCGGGCGGCGGCGGCGCGGGCGGCGGCGCTGGAGGAGGCGGCGGCAAGGCCGGCGTGCCGCCCGCGTCGGATGTCGCGCACGCCGAGCGCTCCTTCTTCCTGAGCGCCCACCGCGCGCTGCTCGAGGCCTTCCCCCGCGCCCGGACCGTGCAGCTCCACGGCTTCCAGGACGGCTCCGCGCCCGGGATCGCGCTGATCGTGAGCGGCGTCGGGGAGGGCGCCGACCTCGAGGGGCTGCTCGCGTCGCTGCGGGCCGCGCTCCCGGACGTCGAGGTCCGCGGCTACCCCGACGAGATCCACAAGCTCGGCGGCGAGTCCAACGTGCAGGGCCGGTGGTCGGTCCGCGCGGGCGCGCCCTTCTACCATGTCGAGGCCTCCCGCACGCTCCGCGACAAGCTGGTCGACGACGCCTCCCTGCGCCGCCGGTTCGCGGCCGCGCTCGCGCCCCTCGCGGCCCCGGCCCCCTGACAGGCCCCGGATCCCGCCCCAGTCCGCCCGGGCACCTCTACCCCCTCGCCGAACCGAACCGCCCGGCGACACATCGCCCGCCGGAGGGATCGATTCCGCACTGCCATCAATAATTATCACGGCTCCCTGCCCGCCCATCGCGGATGGCTGCGATGGATTCGTGATGCCTCCATTTTTCTCCACGACCTCGGATCAAATTCCGCGCGATCAGGTTCACTCGTCGAACCGGTTGATTCCGTACCACCCGACCTCCTTGCCTGACAAAGTGCGTCGGTTCCCAACGTCCTCGCACGTTCGCCGGATCACGTTGATTCCCCAAGCCCCGATAAATTATCAGGGGTCGAGTCGAATTTCTCACGACCGCCAATGCTCTCCCGCGACGTTCGGGCAACCCCCGATGACGCTCAGGTGAAGAGTCCGATTCGCACAGCCAATCCGGAAATCGCTCCTCGGCGCATTGCCCGTCTCCGGTCATCATGTTAATTGCTCCCCACCAGACGGCTGCCAACCCTCGTGGGGCGCAGACGCATGTGGCCGGTGCGGGGGGGAGTCGCGAGTTCGGGTCTGCTCGGGGCCCGGGGGCGCTCGCGGGTGTCCCTGTGTGCTCTCCGGGCCGCGCCGGGCAATGCCCCAGAACGGAGCAGGGATTCCATGCCTGATCACGTGCTCATCACCGGCGGCGCCGGGTTCATTGGCTCTCATCTGGCAGACGAGCTGCTCCGGGCGGGGCACCGCGTCCGGGCGCTCGACAACCTGACGCCGCAGGTCCACGGCGCGGAGCGGCGGCGGCCGGCGTACCTCGATCCGGAGGTCGAGCTCGTCGTGGGGGACGTGCGCGATCCGGGCGCGGTGCGCCGCGCGCTGATGGGCATCGACGCGGTCTGCCACCTCGCGGCGATGGTCGGCGTCGCGCAGAGCATGTACCGGATCGATGCCTACACGGCGGCGAACGTGGGGGGCACGGCCGTGCTGCTGGAGGCGCTCGCGGAGCGGCCCGTGCGGCGGCTCATCGTGGCCTCCAGCATGAGCGTCTACGGCGAGGGGCTCTACCGCCGGCCGGACGGGGCGCTGGTCGAGGGGCGGAGCCGGCCGCTGGACCGGCTCCGGCGCGGCGACTGGGAGGTGCGCGACGAGCAGGGCGAGGCGCTCGCGCCCGTCCCGACGCCGGAGAGCAAGTCGCCGGCCCTGGAGTCGGTCTACGCGCTCTCCAAGCACGACCAGGAGCGGCTCTGCCTGATGGTCGGGCGGGCGTACGGGATCCCCACGGTCGCGCTGCGGCTGTTCAACGTGTACGGACCGCGGCAGGCGCTGTCCAACCCGTACACCGGGGTGCTCGCGATCTTCGCGTCGCGGCTGCTCAACGGCAGCCCGCCGCTCCTCTTCGAGGACGGCTTGCAGCAGCGGGACTTCGTGAGCGTGCACGACGTGGCGCGCGCGCTCCGGCGGGCGCTCGCCGAGCCCGAGGGCGCGCGCGACGCCGCGGGCGAGGTCCTGAACATCGGCAGCGGGCGCCCGCAGACGATCCTCGACGTGGCGCGGCGGATGCCGCACGCGCTCGGGCGGGGCGATCTCACGCCGGAGGTGACGGGCCGCTACCGCGTGGGCGACGTCCGGCACTGCTTCGCCGACATCGATCGAGCGCGGCGGCTGCTCGGCTACGAGCCGTCGGTCTCATTCGAGCTCGGGATCGCGGAGCTCGCGGCCTGGCTGGAGGGCCAGGTCGCCCGCGATCGGCTGTCCGAGGCGCGCGCGGAGCTCGAGGCGAGGGGGCTCACCCTGTGAGCCGCGACGCCCTCGCACCCGCCCTGATCACCGGCGGAGCCGGCTTCATCGGCGCGAACCTGGCCGACCGGCTGCTCACCGCCGGCGAGCCGGTGATCCTGCTCGACAACCTCTCGCGGCCGTCGGTGGGGCGCAACGTGGAGCACCTCCGGCGCCGGCACGGCGAGCGCGTCGAGGTCCGCGTCGCCGACGTGCGCGACCCCGCCGCGGTGCGCGACGCCGTGGAGGGCGCGTCGTTCGTCTTCCATTTCGCCGCGCAGGTCGCGGTGACGCGGAGCCTCTCCGATCCGCTGCACGACTTCGAGGTGAACGCCCGGGGCACGCTCCACGTGCTCGAGGCGCTGCGATCCATGCCGCGGCCGCCCGGCATCCTGCTCACCTCGACCAACAAGGTCTACGGCGCGCTCGCCGACGTCGCGCTCGCCCGCCGGGCCCGGCGCTACGAGCCGGAGGACGAGCTCGTCCGGCGCCACGGGATCTCCGAGGCGCGGCCGCTCGATTTCCACAGCCCCTACGGCTGCTCGAAGGGCGCGGCCGATCAGTACGCGCTCGACTACGCGCGCACCTTCGGCCTCGACGCCGTCGTGCTGCGCATGAGCTGCGTCTACGGGCCGCGGCAGCTCGGGTGCGAGGACCAGGGCTGGATCGCGCATTTCCTGATCCGGGCCATCCGCCGCGAGCCGATCACGATCTACGGCGACGGCCTGCAGGTCCGCGACGCGCTCTACGTCGACGACCTCGTCGACGCGCTGCTCCTCGCGCGCCGGGAGATCCGGCGCGTCTCGGGCAAGGCCTTCAACGTGGGGGGCGGGCCGGACCGGACGGTCAGCCTGCTCGAGCTCTGCGAGCTCATCGGCGAGGTCACGGGGCGGCGCCCGGAGGTGGCCTTCGAGGCGTGGCGCCCCGGAGATCAGCGCTACTACACGTCCGATTGCCGCGCGTTCGGGGCGCTCACCGGCTGGGCGCCGCGGACGCGGGTGCAGGACGGCGTGCGCGAGCTCCACCGCTGGCTGCTCGGCGCGCGCGAGCGCGGGGCCGAGCCGCGGGAGGCGTCGCGGTGAGGGTCGCGCTCGTCAACCCGCCCTTCCGCTTCGAGGGCAGCGTGTACTTCGGCTGCCGCGAGCCGCACCTGCCGCTCGAGCTCGGCTACGCGCGAGCGCTGCTCGCGCGGGCGGGCCACGAGGCGCGGATCATCGACGCGCAGGCGCGCGGGCTCGATCTCGCCGCGCTCCGCGGCGAGGTCCAGGCGCTCGGGCCGGACATGACCGTGATCGCGACCGCGCCGAGCTACCTGTTCTGGCGGTGCGCGCCGCCGGAGCTCCGCTCGCCGATGGCCGCCGCCGGCGCGCTCCGCGACGTGGGCGGGGCGGTGGTCGGCGTGGGCCCGCACGCGTCCACCGCGCCGGGCGCGGCGCTCAGGAAGCTCGGGGCCGACGCGGTCGTGGTGGGTGAGTGCGAGGAGGTGCTCGTGCGCCTCGCGGACACGCCGCGCGCGCGGTGGGGCGAGCTCCCCTCCGTCGTCGTGCGGGGAGCGGGGCAGGCCGCGCGCGCTACGTCCGCGGCGCCCGCCGCGGCCGATCTGGCGGCGCTCCCCGCGCTGCGCTGGACCGACGACGAGGTGGCCCGGCACGCGCACCACCACCACCGCTTCGACGCGTCCACATCCGTCGGCGCCGGCCCCGGCGCGGAGATCGAGGCGTCGCGCGGGTGCCCCTATCACTGCACCTTCTGCGCGAAGGAGCGCTTCCGCGATCGCTATCGCAAGCGGCCGCTCGAGATCGTGCTCGACGAGCTGGACGCGCTGATCGCGCAGGGCGTGCGGTACGCGTATTTCATCGACGAGATCTTCCTGCCGGACGCGGCGCTGCTCGAGGCCGTCGCGCGGCGCGGGATCGCGATCGGCGTGCAGCTCCGGATCGATCAATGGTCCGAGGAGGCGCTCGATCTGCTCGGCCGCGCCGGGTGCGTGTCGATCGAGGCGGGCGTGGAGAGCGTCACCGCGGAGGGCCGCGCGGCGCTCGACAAGCGGTGCAAGAGGTCGACGGGCGAGCTCGTGGACCGGCTCATCCACGCGCGGCGCCGCGTGCCGTTCGTGCAGGCGAACCTGCTCTCGTCGACGGGCGACGATCCGGCCGACGTCGCCGCCTTCCGGAGCCGCCTGCGCGAGCACGGCGTCTGGGCGAACGAGCCGGTGCCGCTCTTCCCCTACCCCGGCTCGCCCGAGTACGGCCGGCGCTGGGGCGAGCCCGACGACGCGGCCTGGGAGCGCGCGCACGCCCATTACCTCGCGGAGCACCGCGCCCTGAGCGATCTGCAGGACGAGCACCCCCTCCCGCTCCCGGAGCTCGAGCATGCGACCTGAGGGCGCGGCGCTCCGGGCGCGCTCGCGATCGAGGGCCGGCTTCGGGCCGCGGCCGCTGCGACCCGCCGCGCCCCGGCGCGTGCTGATGACCACCGACACGGTCGGCGGCGTGTGGAGCTTCGCGCTGGAGCTCGCGGGCGCGCTCGCGGGCCTCGGCGTGCAGACGGCGCTCGCGGCGATGGGCGGTCCGCCCACGCCCGCCGGCCGCGCGGCGGCGCGGGCGATCCCCGGGCTCGAGCTCTTCGAGAGCTCCTACCGGGTCGAGTGGATGGACGACCCCTGGGACGACGTCGCGGCCGCCGGCGCGTGGCTGCTCGACCTCGAGGCGCGGCTCCGGCCCGACGTGATCCACCTGAACGGCTACTGCCACGGCGCGCTGCCGTGGCGCGCGCCGGTGGTGATCACCGCGCACTCGTGCGTGCTCTCGTGGTGGCGCGCGGTCCTCGGCGAGGACGCCCCGGCGCGCTATGACCGGTATCGCGCCGAGGTCGCGCGGGGCCTCCGGGCCGCGCGCGTGATCGCGGCGCCGACCGCGGCGATGCTCGCCGACCTCGTGGCGTGCCACGGCGCCGCCTGCTCCGGCGGCGCCGCGGCGCGGGTGATCCCGAACGGCCGCGATCGCAGCCGCTTCCGGCCCGCGACCATGACGCCCGCCTCCAGGGAGCGCTTCATCTTCTCCGCGGGCCGGCTCTGGGACACGGCGAAGAACCTCACCGCGCTCGCGGTCGCCGCGCCGCGGATCTCCTGGCCGATCATCGTCGCCGGCAGCGACGAGCACCCGGGCGCGAACGGCGACGCCCGGATGATCCAGGCCGCGGAGGGGCACCCCGTCCGCACGCTCGGCTGGCTCGAGCCGGACGAGCTCGCGCGGTGGATGGGGCGCGCCGCGATCTACGCGATGCCCGCGCGCTACGAGCCCTTCGGGCTCTCGATCCTCGAGGCGGGCCTCTCCGGCTGCGCGCTCCTGCTCGGCGACATCCCGAGCCTGCGCGAGGTCTGGGGCGACGCCGCGCTCTTCGCGCCGCCGGGCGATCCCGGGGCGATCGCCGCCGCGGCGCAGCGGCTCATCGACGACGCCGGGCTCCGCGCCGCGCTCGGCGCGCGCGCCCGCCGCCGCGCCGCCCGCTTCACCCCGCGCGCCACGGCCCGCCGCTACCTCGACGCCTACCGCGACGCCGCCGCGCCGCTCGCCGCCACCGATCTCGTCGCGATCACGGAGGACCCGTGCGTGTAGCCCTGTTCTGCCATTCGCTGCTCTCCGACTGGAACCACGGAAATGCCCATTTCCTGCGGGGGATCGCGGCCGAGCTCGACGCCCGCGGCCACGAGGTGATCGCGCTCGAGCCCCGGGACGCCTGGAGCGCGGCGCGCCTCGAGGAGGCCCACGGCGCGCAGGCCCTCGCGCGCGTCCGCGCCGCGTATCCGCGCCTCTCGCCGGTCCGCTACGACCCTGCCGCGCTCGACCTCGACGCCGCGCTCGACGGCGTCCGCGTCGTGCTCGTGCACGAGTGGAGCGACCCCGACCTCGTCCGCCGGATCGGCGCGCACCGCGCGCGCGGCGGCCGCTACCGCCTCTTCTTCCACGACACGCACCACCGCCTCGTGACCGACCCGGGCGCGATGGCCCGCCATGACCTCTCGGCCTACGACGGGGTGCTCGCCTTCGGCCGCGCGCTCCGCGACCTCTACCTCTTCCGCGGCCTCGCCGCGCGCGCCTGGGTATGGCACGAGGCGGCCGACGTCCGCGTCTTCCGGCCCCTGCCCTGGATCCCGAGGGAGCGCGACCTCGTCTGGATCGGCAACTACGGCGACGGCGAGCGCGCGCGCGAGCTCGCGGACCTGCTCATCGCCCCCGTGAAGGCGCTCGGCCTGAGCGCGCGCGTGCACGGCGTCCGCTACCCGCCCGAGGCCCTCGCCGCGCTCGCCGACGCGGGGATCGAGCACGCCGGATGGCTGCCGAATTTCCTCGTGCCCGACGCCTTCGCGCGCGCGCGCGTCACCGTCCACGTCCCCCGCGGCCCCTACGCGTCGGCGCTCCCCGGCATCCCGACCATCCGCGTCTTCGAGGCGCTCGCGTGCGGCATCCCGCTCGTGAGCGGCCCGTGGAGCGACGCCGAGGGCCTGTTCTCCCCCGGCGAGGACTTCCTCGTCGCGCGGAGCGGCGCCGAGATGGAGCGCCACCTGCTCGCCCTGCTGAGCGACGCCTCGCTCGCGGAGCGCGTCGCCGCGCGCGGTCTGCGCACCGTGCTCGCGCGCCACACCTGCGCCCACCGCGTCGACGAGCTCCTCTCGATCATCACCGAGCTCGACGCGGCGGACGCGCCGCCCACCCGCCGCGAGACGCCCCGGCCCCCTCCCCTGCTCGATCGGAGGCAGCCCTCGTGAGGTCCCGGATGCGCATCGCCTTCTTCGGTTCGAGCCTCGTGTCCTCGTACTGGAACGGGGCGGCGACCTACTACCGCGGCCTCATCCGCGCGCTCCACGCGCGCGGCCACCGCGTCACGTTCTACGAGCCCGACGCCTACGACCGGCAGGCCCACCGCGACCTGCCCGACGTCCCCTGGGCCCGCGTCGTCGTCTACCCAGGCGACGACGAGGGCGCCGCGCTCCGCTGCGTCGAGGAGGCGCGCGCCGCCGACGTGCTGGTCAAGGCCAGCGGCATCGGCGTCCACGACGCCCTGCTCGAGGCCGCGATCCCCGCCGCCCGCCGCCCCGACGCGCTCGCCGTGCTCTGGGACGTGGACGCGCCCGCCACACTGGATCGACTTCGATCCACCCCCTCGGACCCGCTGCGCGCGCTGGTCCCGCGGTTCGATCTGGTGCTCACCTACGGCGGGGGCGATCCCATCGTGCGCGGCTACACGGCGCTCGGCGCGCGGCGCTGCGTGCCCGTGTACAACGCGCTCGATCCCTCGACGCACTTCCGCGTGGTGCCCGAGCCTCGCTTCGAGGCGGACCTCGCGTTCCTCGCGAACCGCCTGCCGGATCGCGAGGCGCGCGTGGGCACGTTCTTCTTCGAGGTGGCGCGCGGCCTGCCCGGCCGGCGCTTCCTCCTGGGCGGCAGCGGCTGGGGCGACCTGGCGATGCCGCGCAACGTCGCCTGGATAGGCCACGTCGGCACGGCCTATCACAACGCGTTCAACTCGACGCCGCGGGCCGTGCTCAACGTGGCCCGCGACAGCATGGCGGCCGCCGGCTTCTCGCCGGCGACCCGCGTGTTCGAGGCCGCGGGCGCCGCGGCCTGCCTCATCACCGACGCGTGGGACGGGATCGAGCTCTTCCTCGAGCCCGGCCGCGAGGTGCTCGTCGCGCGCGACGGCGGCGACGTGATCCACCACCTCGCGGCCCTCACCGAGTCGCGCGCCCGCGCGATCGGCGAGGCCGCCCGCCGACGCGTCCTCGCGCATCACACGTACGCCGAGCGGGCCCGAAAGGTCGAGGCCCTGCTCATGAACGACCTCTCAACCCACGAGACCGCCGCGCCATGACCACCACCTATCGCTATGTCTTCCTGGGCCTCTCCATCACCTCGTCGTGGGGCAACGGCCACGCGACGACCTACCGCGCCCTGCTCAAGGCGCTCCGCACCCGCGGGCACGAGGCGCTCTTCCTGGAGCGCAACCTCCCCTTCTACGAGCAGAACCGCGATCTGCCGAGCCCCCCGTACGCCGAGGCCGTGCTCTACGGCAGCGTCGAGGAGCTGCGCGATCGCTGGGGCAGCTCGATCCGCGAGGCCGATCTGGTCGTCGTCGGCTCCTTCGTGCCCGAAGGCGCCGCGATCGGCCAGTGGGTGACCGAGGAGGCGCGCGGTCACGTGGCCTTCTACGACATCGACACGCCGGTCACGATCCGCAAGCTCGCGCTCGGCGATCACGGCTACCTCACCCCCGCGCTGATCCCGCGCTACGACATGTACCTGTCGTTCACCGGCGGCCCGACGCTCGGCGCGCTCGAGCGCAAGCACGGCGCGAAGCGGGTGCGCCCGCTCTATTGCAGCGTCGACCCCGAGCTCTACCACCCCGAGCCGGCCGAGCACCGCTGGGACCTCGGCTACCTCGGCACCTACGGCGACGACCGGCAGCCGTCCCTGGACCGCCTGCTGCTCGAGCCCGCGCGCCGCTTCCGCCGCGGCCGCTTCGCGGTGGCAGGCCCGCAGTACCCGCAGTCGATCTCCTGGCCCGAGAACGTGACCCGCATCGATCACCTGCCGCCCGACAAGCACCGGAGCTTCTACAACGCGCAGCGCTTCACGCTGAACGTGACGCGCGCCGACATGGTGGAGTCCGGCTGGTCCCCGAGCGTGCGCCTGTTCGAGGCCGCCGCCTGCGGGACGCCGATCCTGAGCGATCCCTGGCCCGGCCTGGAGGCGTTCTTCCAGCCCGGCCGCGAGGTCCTGCTGGTCCGCTCGGCCGACGACGTGCTGCGACGGCTGCGCGAGACGTTCGACTCCGAGCGGCTGGCGATCGCGCAGCGCGCGCGCCAGCGGGTGTTCGCGGAGCACACGGCGGCGCACCGCGCGGAGACGCTCGAGCGCTACACGCGCGAGCTGCTCGACGAGGGGGCCGCGCGGCGCAAGGTCGCGAGCGGCGATCGAGGCAGCGCGCTGCAGGAGGCGGGCGCGGGCAACCCGCGCTGACACGCTTCGGGGGGGGACACGAATGAAGGCGATGAGAATCCTCGTGACCGGCGGCGCCGGCTTCCTCGGCTCGCACGTGTGCGAGCGGCTGCTGCGGGACGGCCACGCCGTGATCGCGCTCGACGATCTCTCGACCGGCTCCGCGGAGAACGTCGCCCATTTGCTCGGCGATCCGCGCTTCACGCTGGTGGAGCGCGACGTCGCCACGCCGTTCGATTTCGACGTGGACCGGATCTACAACCTGGCGTCGCCGGCGAGCCCGGCACATTACCAGCGAGATCCGGTCCGGACGACGATGACCAACGTGCTCGGCGCTCTGCGCGCTCTGGAATGCGCGGAGCGCCGGGGGGCGCGGGTCCTGCAAGCGTCGACGAGCGAGGTGTACGGGGATCCAGAGGTGCACCCGCAGCCGGAATCCTACGCAGGGAACGTGAGCCCGATCGGGAGGCGCGCGTGCTACGACGAGGGGAAGCGGTGCGCGGAGTCGCTGGTGGCCGATTTCCGCCGGACGCGGGGGGTGGATGGGCGGATCGCGCGTATCTTCAATACCTACGGGCCGCGGATGGCGCTCGATGATGGGCGGGTGGTGAGCAACCTGATCGCACAGGCGCTCCGAGGTGAGGAGCTGACGGTCTACGGGACCGGGCGGCAGACCCGGAGCTTCTGCTACGTGGACGATCTGGTCGAGGGGCTCGTGCTGCTGATGGAGCATCCGTCGGAGCAAGGGCCGGTGAACCTGGGGAACCCGATGGAGATCACGGTGCTGGAGCTGGCCCAGGAGGTGCTCCGGTTGACGGGGAGCAGGAGCCGGATCGGGATGCGGGCGCTGCCGGAAGGAGATCCTCGGCAGCGGCGTCCGGTGATCGATCTGGCGCGGAAGGCGCTCGGGTTCGAGCCGAAGGTGCCATTGCGGCAAGGGCTCCGGAGGACCATCGAGAGCTTCCGGGAGGTGCTGCGAGGGGGGGTGCGGGAGCTGCCAGGGAAGGCTCTGGCCAGCTAGACCGCATTTCGAGGGGGCGGGGGTTGTTGAGGTGTTCTCTTTTGCCCTGCCCATTTCTGGGATCATGCTTTGACGGCGCCCGAGACCACGGCGGCGCCGCAGCCGAGGGGGTGGGCCTCTGGAATGGGGGGCGCCTTCCCGCGCACTCGTCGCTGCTAGGCGGACTTCGGGGGGTGGGGGCCCCAGGGGATG
>CAYQYG010000329.1:0-10390 GCA_964421485.1 uncultured Polyangiaceae bacterium
CGCGCGCCAAGGCGCCCGCCACGTCGCGCGCCAGGGCGCCCGCCGCCTCCGCGGCGCCGCGCGCGCGGCCGGCAAAGCCGGCAGCCGGCGAGGGGCCCCCCGCGCGCCCGTCGGACGATGCCGGCCCGGAGAGGGCGGAGAAGACCTACAATCCTGACCGGATATGAGGGGAGAACGATCCCCGCCGATGGGCGGCTCCGACGTCCCCGGGCGAGGGCCTCACTGCGGCGGCGGCCCGGAGGACGACGCGAAGCCGAGCGTCAACCGGAGCCGCTCCGCCGCGCCGACGGTGTTGCCCATGGTCGTGTGCGTCTGGAGGTCGCCGTCAATGCACCGCTCGACGGAGGTCTCGTCCTTGTTGTCGCCGAGCGCGGCGTAGCTCGCGACGTAATTGCCATATTCGGTGGCGGCGCCCGCGAAGTTCAGCCCTATCTCGGCGAGGTTCAGGCCGCCGCCGGCGGGCAGCGCGAGGCCGAACGTGCCCGAGATGGTGAGATACTTGCCGTCGAGATTGAACGCGCCGTCCGCGTCCGAGTAATAGACGTCGTAGAACTCGCTCGACGCGCCGGGGATGTCGAAGTTGCCGGTCGCGAGCGGGTCGTCGAGGCGCGCGGTGAGCTCGGGGCCGTCGACGAGGAACTCGTAGGGGGTGGGCTCGGTGCCGCCGGTGCGCTCGTAGAATGTGATGCTGGTGAGGCCCGGGATGGAGCGGACGGGCACGCCGCTGCTCCCGCCGCCCGCGCCGGTGAAGCCGCCGCCGAAGCCCGCGCCGCCGGTCCCGCCGCCGCCCGCGCCGCCCGCGCCGCCCGCGCCCGAGGTCGCTCCGCCCGCGCCGCCGGTGCTGCCTCCGATCGAGCCGTCCTCGCCGCAGCCGGCGAGGGCCCCGAGCGAGGCGGCGAGCAGCAGCGAGGAGAGCGCGAAAGGAAGCGGAGAGTGCAAGCGCGGCATGTCCGATCGCTATCACGATCGGCCGGGCAGGAGAAGGCGCCCGCCGCCCGGGATCATGGCTCGATGCCGCCGGCGAGATCGAAAATCGGGGCGTATCGTGCCCGTCACCGTCTCCGTTGCCGCTCCCGCTCCCCGTCTCGGTGTCCGCTCCCGCTCCCCGTCTCCGTGTCCGCTCCCGCTCCGCATCCGCTCCCGCCTTTGCCCCCGCGGCGGGCGGGCGGGCCGCGCTCCACCTTTCCGGCTCCGCGGCCTGGTGCTAGTGCGCGGCCCCATGGCGCTCGGGCCCAAGACCCACTCGACGGAGCCGGATCAGGCCGCTTCCCCGCGGCCGGGCGGGTGGACGACCCGCTTCGGCGAGGCGTGCTTGCTCGGCCTCGGCGTCGCCTCGCTCGCCGCGGTCCCGACCGGGCTGCGCACGGCGGGCGCGGGGGGGTCGTTCCTCGAGGGGCTGCTCGTCGGCGCGGCCGTGCTGCTGCCGCTCGTCACCCTCTCGCTCGTGCTCGCGCGCGCGGCGGGGCGCGGCTTCCGCGGCATCGTGGGGCAGAGCCCGGCGCGGCTCGCCGCGCTCCGGATCGCGATCTGGATCGGCGTGGCCGTCCCGATCCTCGCCGCGCTCGCCGCGCTCCTCAAGGCCGCCACCCACCACCGCGGGCTCGCGGGCGCGACCTTCGGCGTGCTCGGGCTCGCGGGCATCGCGGCCGCGGCGCTCATCGCGCACCGGATCGTCTCGATCGGCGAGCGCCTCGCGGCGCGCGGGGTCAAGCCGTGGATCCTCGCGGCCGCGGGGGCCGCGATCGGCGTGCTCCCGCTGCTCGCCGTCGCCGCGCCGCTCGCGACGAGCGGCGGCGAGGGGGCGGGCGCCGCCATCCGCGCCGCGCTCATCGACGGCGCGATCGCGCTCGTCGCGACCGCGCTCGTCTCCTCGGTCGACCTCGGCGCGGCCGCGCTGCGCGTCGCGTCGCTCGCGGGCGTGCCGGCCGCGGCGGTCGTGCTGATCGCGGCCGCGGCGCGGCTCGAGTCGTCGCCGGCGCTCGGGCAGGCCGTGCGCGCGGGGGGCGGGCTCGCGGCCACGCTGCTCGGCGCGCTCGAGCGCTGGACCGACCGCGATCACGACGGGCTGGGCGCGCACTTCGGCGGCACCGACTGCGACGAGGGCGACCCGGGCCGGCGCCCGGGCGCGGCCGAGATCCCCGGCGACGGCGTGGACCAGGACTGCGACGGCGTCGATCCGCCCGCGCCCGTGGCCGATCGCGCCGCCCCGGCGGACACCGGCGCGGCGCCGCGCGACGTGGTGCCCGCGGCGCACGCGGCCCGCGACGTGGTGCCCGCCGCGGCGCGGCCGGACGTCATCCTCGTCACGCTCGACACGGTTCGCGCGGATCACACCTCGGCGTACGGCTACGAGCACGACACGACGCCGCGGCTCGCGGAGCTGGCCGGGCGCGGCGTGCTCTTCGAGCGCGCGTACGCGACCGCGAGCGACACCCAGCGCGCCCTCGCCCCGCTCGCCGTCGGGCGGCGGCTCAACCGCGCGGCGCGCGACAAGCGCGAGTGGCCCACGCTGCTGCCCGAGAACGACACCGTCGCCGAGCGGATGAAGCGCGCGGGCTACGTGACCGCGGCCGTCAGCTCGTTCACCTGGATCAGCCAGGAGCGCGGCTTCGATCAGGGCTTCGACCGGTTCGAGGCGGTCTTCGGCGAGGCGCACCCCGAGCGCGAGGTCACCGGGCCGCTCGCGATCCGGCGGGCGCTCGCGATCCTCTCCGACCTCGCGCAGCGCGCGCAGCCGATCTTCCTCTGGGTCCACCTCTTCGACGCGCACGAGCGCTACCTCGAGCACCCGGGCATCCGCTTCGGGCGCGGGCGCACGGGCGCGTACGACGGCGAGATCGCGTTCGTCGACCGGCAGCTCGGCGAGCTGCTCGACGCGGTCGCGAAGGGGCCCCGCGCCGATCGCACCGCGTTCGTCGTCCACGGATCCCAGGGCGAAGGGCTCGGGGAGCACGACTCCGTCGGGCACGGCGCGGAGCTCTACGAAGAGGTGCTCCGGGTGCCGATGGTGATCGCGCTGCCCCGGGGGTCGCGGGGGCGGTACGCGCGCCCGGTGAGCACGGCGGACATCGCGCCGACGGTGCTCTCGCTCGGCGGCGCCCAGGCCGACGGGATCGAGGGCGAGTCGCTCGCGGCGATCGCCGGCGGGGAGCTCGGCGCGGCGCACGGGCCTGTCTTCGCGCGCGGGGCGCGGCGCGCCGCGGTGATCGAGTGGCCGCTCAAGCTGCTCGTCGTCGAGCGCAAGCGGCGGGACCGGCTGCTGCTCTTCGACCTCGCGGCCGACCCGGGGGAGACGCGGGACCTCTCCGACGCGCGCCCGGACGATCTCGCGCGAATGCTCGAGAAACGGGCAGCCTTCGAACCCCCGGAGAAGTAAAGTTTCCTGAGCAATCATGCCTCGACTTGTCCGGCCTGCGCGGAAGCAACCACGATCCCGCGCCATGGCCACGCGTGTCGCGCTCGGTGTGGGCTTCGCGCTCGGTCTCACGGCGCTGGCAGCCTTCGTGATCCGCCTCTCGCACGAGCGGGCGCTGCCGCTCGGGCTGGCCGCGGGCGCGATCAAGGGCAAGGTCCCGGAGCGGCTCCGGTACGAGTGGCGAATCCTCCGCGACCGCCACTGGCAGATCGTGTCCGCGCCCTCGGGGTCGACGCTCGGGGCTCCGGGTCGCGGCGCGCCCTCCGCCCCGAACCCCGAGCCGCGCGAGACGACGGACCAGCTCGAGGGGACGCGGGGCGCGTGCCAGGCGGGCATGGTCGAGGTGGAGGGGCACCTGAAGCTCGATCCCTCCCCGAACGCGCAGTATGACCAGCGCTCCATCGAGGAGATGCAGAAGACGACCTGCAAGCGCTGGATCAACCGGGACTACCCGGAGCGCTGCGCGGAGTTCGACCGGGAGAAATGGCTGGCCCTCTCGAACGGGCTCGCGACCCGGCCGATGCACTTCTGCATGGATCGCTTCGAGTACCCCAACCAGAAGGGGGAGTACCCGGTGATCATGGTCTCCTGGTACGAGGCGAACGAGCTCTGCGCCGAGGAGGGGAAGCGGCTCTGCGACGAGGCGGAGTGGACGTTCGCGTGCGAGGGCGAGGAGGCGATGCCTTACCCCTACGGCTACGTGCGCGACCCGGAGGCCTGCGTGGTGGACCAGAAGTGGCGGCCGTTCCACGAGTCCGCGATGCAGCCGCGGAACAGCTACGACGCGATGGCCGAGGTGGACCGGCTGTGGCAGGGCGTGCCGTCGGGATCGCAGCCGCGCTGCCGGAGCCCGTTCGGCGTCTACGACATGACGGGGAACGTCGACGAGTGGACGCGCTCGGTGCGCGAGGGGGAGCGGCCGTCGATCCTGAAGGGCGGCTACTGGGGCCCGGTGCGCACGCGCTGCCGCCCCTCGACGCGGTCGCACGACGAGAACCACACGTTCTACCAGCAAGGCTTCCGCTGCTGCTCCGATCCGGGATCGTCCGCGGTGCGCCGCGCGACCTCGAGCGAGCTCACGGTCGCGCCGCTGCCGCGGGAGGCGCGGTAGGGTCTCTCTCGAGATATCCTCCCGGCGATGCCCGACGCCGCACCCACCCAGCCCGTCGCCCAGGGAGCCCGGCCGCGCGGCGCGCGATGGATCGATCGGGTGACGGGGCTCTTGCTGCTCGCCGCAGGGGCCTCCGTCGCGCTCGCGGCCGCGCCCGCGGCGCTGCGGGCGCTCGGGGTGGGCGCGCCGCCGCGGCAGAGCGCCGCGCGGCTGCCGGAGATCCGCTACCGCGCGCCGGCGAGCTCGCCGCGCTTCACGTTCGACCTCGAGGACGACGAGGAGCCGGAGGACCGGCTCGATCCGCACGCCGGGGCCCCGCACGGCGGCGGCGGGGGCGACGCGCCGGCGCACGGGGACACCGGCAAGATCCGTATGGGGCTCGCGCGGCGCGACCTCGCGGTGCTGGGCGAGCCCGACGCGGCGGGCGTGCGCCTCGGCGAGATCAAGGCCGGCGACGTCATCATGGTCGTGCGCGAGGCCGGCGAATGGACCCTCGTCATCCAGAACGGCGCGGACGGCGTGACCATGGGCTGGGTGCGCAGCAGCGAGATCGCGATCCGATGACCGCCACGGCGGCGGCGGGGGGGGCTCGGGGCCGAGGGCGCCGAAAGGCGGCGCGGGGCCCCGAGCGTCCAGCCAGGGACGGCAGGCGGCTGTTGCTCCAGGCGCGCGCCTATCGCGGGCGGCTGCTCACACCCGTGGCAGCGGACGCCGGGCTCCGCTTCATCGAGGATGCGCTGATCGTCGTCGGCGAGGACGGGCGCATCGCGTCGGTCGGCGCGTTCGCGCAGGGCGCATTTCAAGGGCCGGTGCTCGATCTCCGGCCGGCCGTGCTGCTGCCGGGGTTCGTCGACGCGCACCTGCACTTCCCGCAGGCGCGCGTCACGGGCAGCGCCAGCGGGCCGCTGCTCGAGTGGCTCGAGCGCACCGTCTTCCCCGAGGAGGCGCGCTTCACCGACGCGGGCTACGCGGCCGCGGTCGCGGGCGAGCTCGTGGGCCGCATGCTCGCCGTCGGCACGACCACGTGCGCCGCGTTCTCGACCTCGAGCCCGGCCGCCACGCACACGCTCTTCGAGGCCCTCGAGCGCAGCGGGATCCGCGCCGTCGCGGGCCTCACGCTGATGGACCAGGCCTGCCCGGACGCGCTGCGCCTGCCGGCCGAGGAGGCCATCCCCGCGGCGCGCGACCTCGTGCAGCGCTGGCACGGCGCGGCGGGCGGGCTCCTGCGCTTCGCGGTCACCCCGCGGTTCGCCGTCAGCTGCTCCCGGCCGCTGCTCGAGGCCGCCGCGCAGCTCGCCGCCGATCACGGGCTGCTCATCCAGACCCACGTCTCCGAGAACCCGGCCGAGGGCGAGGAGGCGCTCCGCGCGCACCCGTACGCCGACGGCTACCTCGACGTCTATGACCGGCTCGGCCTGCTCACGCCCAGGACCGTGCTCGCGCACTGCGTGCACCTCTCCCCGCGCGAGTGGGACCGCGTCGCCGAGGCGGGCGCGCGCGTCGCGCATTGCCCCGACTCCAATTTCTTCCTCGGCAGCGGCCGGATGGCGCTGCGCGAGCCGCTCGCGCGCGGCGTGACGGTCGCGCTCGGCAGCGACGTCGGCGCCGGCCGCAGCTTCGACCTCCGGCGCGCCATGTCGAGCGCCTTCGACGCCGCCCTCTGCACGGGCCTCCGCGCCCCGCCCGCCGCGCTGCTCCGCGCCGCCACGCTGGGCGGCGCCGAGGCCCTCGGGCTCGCCGCCGAGATCGGCACCCTCGAGCCCGGCAAGGACGCCGATTTCATCGCCGTCGACGTGCCCGAGCACGCCCGGACCGAGGCCGAGCTGCTCGCCCAGATCGCGTTCGCGAGCGACGCCGCGGCCGTGCGGCGCGCCTACGTGCGCGGCGCGCAGGTGCACGCCGCCCGCCTCGACACCGGCGCGCGCCTCGGTTAACCTCCGCCCCGGAGAGGCCGGCACGTGGGCGCGGGCTTATATAGATTGGCGGAGTGGTAAACGCGTCGGGGTCACACCCGATACCGACAGGTACGCAGGTTCGAGTCCTGCATCTATGCTGAAGGGTCCTCGTCGGCCGGCCTCTCCGATGATCCCCGCGAGGGGGCCGGCGCGCGCCGTCAGAACGCGTAGTACAGCTCGATGGGCAGGCCGATGTGGGCCGTGGACGTGGAGAGCGAGTCGCCGGAGCTGTCGATGCTCTCGCTGCCGAGCAGGGCGTTCAGCGTCAGACCGGAGGAGATGAACCACTCCTTCGAGAGCGCATACCCGAGGCGCAGGTAGAGCGCCGCGGAGAAGCCCGACGTCGTGGTGGACTCGTCGATGGTGACGGTGTTGTTGCCCTTCGTGACGGTGAGATCCCGCGACCCGCTGCCGAGATAGAAGCCGAGGCCGACGCCGGGGACGAACGCGAAGCGCGAGCCCAGCGGGATGTAGTAATGGCCCACGGCCTCGGTGAAGAAGTTGGTCTCGTTGGCGTCCTGACCCGCCTGCTGCGAGATCGATTTCGCCAGCACGCCCATCGCCAGGCCGAGGTGGACGCGCTCGATGGGGTTGTAGGTGAGCGTCGGGGTGAGCCGGAAGATGAAGGTGTTGTTGGACTCGTCGACGCCCTCCAGCACCTCGTTGTTGGCGCCGGTGTAGCTGAGCTGCACGCGGCCGCCGAACGCCCAGGCGCCCTGGGCGAAGCCCGCCCATTGCCCCACCGGCGCCTCGAAGGCGCCCTCCCCGGGCGGCGCGCCGGGCGGCGCGACCTCCTCCCCGGATTTCCAGCGGTCGTAGTCCTCGAACGGATCAGGGGGGCTGGCCTGGGCCGCGGCGCCGCGCCCGGACAGGAGGATGGCCAGGACCGCTGAAAGCGCCGCGGCCGGACGAGCCAAGCGCCCTTGCTTCAACATCGAGGTCCTCACTTGGTCTTCACGGTGATGTCCACACGCCGGTTCATTCGCCGGCCTTCGTCTGTGGAGTTGTCTGCGATGGGGTTATCCGGGCCGACGCCATCCGCGGTCATCAGCCCCTGGGCCACGCCGGCCTGGACGAGCGCCTGCATCACGGCCCTCGCCCGGTTGGCCGAGAGCTGCCGGTTCAGGTTGGCATTCCCGCGCGAGTCGGTGTGGCCGACGAGGGAGATCGAATCCAGCCGATCGGCGTTGGCCTTGATCACGGCCGCGATCTCCGCCACGGTGGCCCTGCCGTTCTCCGTCAGCACCGCGCCGCCGCTCTTGAACTCGATGGGGGGCTGGGCGACGATGTTGTTCCCGTCGATGCGGACGCGGGTCACGCCCTGCGGCAGGACCAGGCCCTGGGGCTTCGAATCGATGAGCTCCCGCAGGACGCGGTGCGCCTCGTCCGCCTGCTCGCGCGCCCGCTCGTGGAGCTGATCGGCGAAGCTCGCCTTCGCGGCGTTCATCAGCGACGTGCTCCTCAGCCACACCTCCAGGTTCTGCTTGTCGCAGGCCTTCTGCTCGCAGAGCTTCAGGAGCACGTTGGCCTCGCGCAGCGCGTCCTCGGCGGCGAGCTTCTTCTTCTGCTGGTCGGCCGTGTCGAGCTTCGGCGCGGAGGCGCTCGAGGGCTTCTCGAGCGCGCCCTCCAGCGCCTTCTTGGCCTGATCCGCGAGCTCCTTGGCGTAATCGTACTTGCGATCCTTGAGGGCCTCGCGCGCCGACGCGAGGAGCTGCTTCGACCTCGCGTACGCCTTGAAATCGCGCTCCGCGCATTTCTCGCGCTCGCACACCTCCAGCAGCACGTGCGCCTCGCGCAGCGCCTGGTCGGTCTCCTTGAACGCGTCGGAGCCGTCGTCCTTGACCTCGGGCGTGGGGCCGAGCGGCGCCTGCGCGTCGAGCACGGCCTGGAACTCCGCGAGCGCGCCCGTGGCGAGCTGCTCGGCCGCCGGGTAGCGCTTCTCGCCGTAGGCCGCGCGCGCCTGCGTGAGCATGGCGCCGCCGCGGCCCACGGCGTCCTTGGCGGGCTTGCTCGTCGCCATCGAGGTCACGCGGTCGCGGAGGGCCAGCGCCGCGATCACCTGCCGGTACGCCGCCTGCCAGCCGGACGGCGCCTTCTGGCCCTGCGCCGAGCGCTCGTACGCCGTGATGGCCTGCTCGGTGCGCGCCTGCACGGTCGCCTCGCGCGGCGGCGCCCCGGGCTTCGCCGCGGAGGGCTCGCCGGGCCGATCGGCCTCGTCCGGCTTCTCGGCCTCGCCGGGCCGCCGCGCCTCGCCGGGCCGCCCGGGATCCCGCACCCTGGAGGCGCCGCCCGCCGCGCGCGACGCCTCGATGGCGAGCTCGAACTTCTCGATGGCGCCCCTGGCCGCGTCCTCGCTCGCCTCGTACCGCTTCTGGTCGTAGAGGCTCTTCGCGTCGCGCAGGGCGTCCTCGCCGGAGTCGAACACCGGCTCGGCCGCGTCGACGAGGACGGCCCGCGCCTCGTCGCGCTTCTCCAGCGCGCGCATCTGCGCCTCGTACGCGTCGTGCCACGGCTCGCCGGGGGTGGCGGCCGGCCTCTTCCGGGGGGCCTCCGGCGCCTGCCTGCCGGTCCCCGGGGCCTCCGGCGCCTGCCTGCCGGTCCCCGGGGCCTCCGGCGCGCGCGCGCCGGGCGCCGCGCCCCGCGGCGGCGCCTCCCGGGAGACCAGCGCCTTCGCTTGCCGCGCCAGGTCGCGCGCGGTCGGGCACTGGTCCTTCTCGAGCAGGTCCTCCGCGCTGCGCACGAGCACCTTGGCGCTCTGCAGCTCGTTCTTCCCTGTCGTCCTGGGGTCCGCGCTGCGGGCGGCGAAGCGCGCGTCCTCGATCTCCTCGCGCGCGTCGCGGCAGACCGCGCTCTCACGCGGCTTCGGCTCCGCCGGCCTGGGCTCGCCGGCCTTGGGCTTCACGCCGAGGATCTCCCGCTGCGCGCTCTGGGCGTCCTTCGTGAGCGCCAGCGAGCGGTCGAACTCCTTGCGCTCGAACCACCGCTCCGCGCTCTCCAGGAGCTGGGCCGGCTTGCGCAGCCGCTCGTCCGGGCCCAGGCGCCCCTCGAGCTCGGCCTGGGTGCGCTGCGCGTCCACGATCGCCGCCGCCGCCTGCTCCTCCGTGGGCCGCTTGCCGGGGGGCTCCTCC
Source organism: uncultured Polyangiaceae bacterium (assembly GCA_964421485.1). GTDB lineage: Bacteria > Myxococcota_A > Polyangia > Polyangiales > Polyangiaceae > CAYQYG01. The sequence goes on from CAYQYG010000329.1 coordinate 9,610, forward strand.
TTGCCGGGCTTCGACGCCGGCTCCGCGGGGGCCAGCGGCTTGCGGAGGAGCTCCGCGATCTGCCGGGTCGCGCGGTTCGCGAGATCCTCCGCCTCGACCCACTCCTTCCGGTCGTACCAGGCCTCGGCGCTGGTCACGAGCTGGGTGAGGGGCGGGAGGCGGCTGTCGTCGCCCAGCTTCACCTGAGCCTCGGCGAGCGCGCTCTGGGCCTTCTGGATCGCGCTCGCGGCGCGCTTCCGCTCCTGCTCCTCGGGGCTCACCGCCGGCTGCGCGGGCTTCTCGGGCGCGTCCGCCTTCGGCGCGCGCTGGGCCGTGCCGAAATGCGACTGGCGCTCGCACTCGCGCAGCTTCTGCTGCGCGATCAGCGCGAACTCCTGCGCGCGCGCCTCGTCGCCGGCCTCCAGGCGGGCCTTCGCCACGTCCAGGCTGCTCCGGATCGCCTCGTACGAGGGGCAGGACGTCGCGCCGCCCTCGCTCAGCAGATCGACGCGCCGCGCCTCCAGCGACAGGATCAGATCCTGGACGGCCGAGCGCCCTTGAACGCTCCCGCGCACCATCGCGAAGACGCGGCGGGCGTCCTTCGCCCTCTCGACCGAGCGCTCCGCCTCGCCGCTGACCCTCGCGCGGCGGGCCACGTCGAGGAGCGCGTCGCCGTGGGCCATGGCGGCGTCCGAGGCGCCGCCCCGGCCGATGGCGTCAGCGCGGGCGTCCTCGGCGTCGTGGATCGCGCGCAGCGCGGCGTCGGCGTCGGCGTGCGCGAGCGGGGGCAGCGGCGCGGCCA
>CAYQYG010000330.1:0-10322 GCA_964421485.1 uncultured Polyangiaceae bacterium
CCGATCCCGCTGCCGCCGGTCCCGCCGCCGCCGCCGGTCCCGCCGCCGCCGCCGCCGCCCGCGCCGTCGCTGAGCGGGAAGGCCGGATCCAGGCAGAAGGGGCCGTGGGGGGTGTCGGTGCAGACGTCGGGCGCGGCGCAGTCGCTCTGGCCGTTCGGGCACTCCGGGATGCCGCCGAAGCAGTAGCCGTACGGGACGACGTCGCCGGTGAGGCCGCCGACCGAGACGCACCAGACGAACGGGTTCGCGCAGTCGTCGTGCGTGAGGCAGGCCTTCGCGCACAGGGCGTTGTCGCCGAGCCCGGTCGGCTGATGAGAGGAGTACGCGCAGAGGCCGCTCGCGAGGCCGCCGCAGTCGCTGTCGAGGTCCTGGCCGCCCGCGGTGCAGAAGCTCGAGCACATGCCGAGCTCGCCGAAGTCGATGCAGTAGCCGGCGCACGGATCCGTGCCGGCCGCGGGGTCGCACTGCGAGCCGATCGGCAGGCCGGTGTTCGGCACGTCGACGCAGAGCTGGCTGCGCGGATCGCACGAACGACCCCCGCAGCGGGCGTCGACGCCGCAGGTGGGCACGCAGACCTCGACCCCCTCGACGGTCTCGCACCGGAGGTCCTCGCGGCCGCGGCACTTGTCGGCGTCGAGCGCGCTGTTGAGGTACTGCTGCTCCGGCTCGCCGAGCCTGCAGCCGAGCAGGCAGATGCCGTTGTCGGCGCAGAGGCTGGCGACCGTGGAGCCATCGGGGACGTCGGCGCGGGGGCACTCGTCGTCGTTGCTGCAGAGGCGGGTGCAGTACCCGCCCGCAGGGCCGCCGCCGTTGAACCGGACGTTGTCGCTCGAGGGCACGCAGACGCCCTCCGGGCCGCAGTCGGCGTCCTCGGTGCACTCGATGCCCAGGAAGGGGTCGCCGCCCGAGGAGGTCGTGGAGGAGGCGCTCGTGGTCGTCGTCGTGGTCGTCGTCGTGGTCGACGCCGTCCCCCCGCCGCCGCCGGAGCCGCTCTCGTCGTCGCCGCAACCGAAGAAGCCCGCCCCCAGGGCACCGGCCGTGATGACCACCGCCGCAATCCGCTCCAATTTCATCGCTGTCTCCCGGGCTAAGAAAGGCCCCGAGCCTCTGTGTACATCCGGAGCTCCGGGTCGCGCTCCAGGCGGCGCGCCCTGCGCCCCGGACCCCCGGAGGGCCGGCACCCAGTTCGTTGGAAGCCGAGAATAGAGGAACCGCGCCGATCTCGCCAGCGCGCGACGATCGTGGCCGCCGTCAATGACCGGCGCCGTGCGCGGGGGCGGGGGGGCAGGCGAGCAGCTCGTCCCGCTGCTCCCGGAGGTGCCAGGGCAGGTCGGCGTAGACGTCTTCGAAGATGGTCTCGCGCGCAGGCGGGCCGAGCCCCTCGACGTCGGCGATCGCGGCCGCGATCTCGGCGTTGAGCTCCTCCTCGAGGGCCGCGTCGGCGGCGTCGTCCGTGAGGCCGCGGGCGACGAGGTGGCGGCGGAGGCGCAGGAGCGGGTCGCGCTTCACCCAGCGGTCGACCTCCTCCTGCGAGCGATAGCGCGTGGGATCGTCGGCCGTGGAGTGCGCGCCGATGCGATAGGTCAGGGCCTCGATGAAGGTGGGGCCGCCGCCCGCGCGCGCGCGCGCGATCGCGGCGGAGACGGCGGCGTAGACGGCGAGCACGTCGTTGCCGTCGACGCGGACCGAGGGGACGCCGTAGGCGCGGCCCTTCACGGCGATGGTCGCCGAGGCGGTCTGGCGCGCGGTGGGCACGCTGATCGCCCAGTGGTTGTTCTGGCAGATGAGCACGCAGGGGGCCTTGAAGACGGCCGCGAAGTTGAGGCCGGCGTGGACGTCGGGCTCGCTGGTGGCGCCGTCGCCCATGAAGCCGACCGTGACGGTGCGATCGCCGCGGATCTTCGCGGCCCACGCGGCGCCGACGGCGTGCGGGACCTGCGGGCCGATGACGCTCGACCACGAGACCTGGTTCACCTGGCGGCCGCTCATGTGCGAGGGCATCTGGCGGCCCTTCAGGATGTCGCCGGCGTTGCCGAAGACCTGCGCGATGTAGGTGCGGAGCGGGAAGCCGCGGACGAGCATGATGACGCTCTCGCGCAGGGCCTGGAACACCCAGTCGCCGGGCTCGAGCGCGAGCGCGGTCGCGACGGGCGTGGCCTCCTGCCCGGTGCACGGGCCGTAGAAGCCGACGCGGCCCTGGCGCTGGAGCAGGATCATGCGCGCGTCGAGGAGCCGGAGCCGCTTGATCTCGCGATAAGCGCGGAGGAGCAGCGCCGGCGCGGCGCGGGGATCGGTCGCGGGATCGGCCGAGCCGTCGTCGAGGAGGACGCGGAGGAGGCCGATGTCGGGCGGCTCGGCGGCCTGCGGCGCAGGGCCCGCGGCGCCCTCCGGCCGGATCTCGGTGACGGCGGCCGCGGTGGCTTCCAGCTCTGTCATGGCCGCGACCATACCGCGAAAGCGCCCCGGGGCGCCGCCGCGATCGAGCGGCCCGGCTCAGGGGCCCGCGCTGGGCTGGCAGATGCCGACGCCGGGCACGCCGATGTCGATGTCCGCGCACGCCTGCCCGGCGGGGCAGCCGCCGAGCCCGGGCGTGAGGCCCTCGCCGCCGCTCACGAGGCAGTAATACCGGCAGCGGCTGCCGTCGGGCTCGCCGAAGCAGTGCTGCATGTCCTTGCAGTCGTTGAGGAACGCGCAGGTGCCGCCCTCGTCGACCTGCGTGCCGCTCGGGGCCGTGCAGGTGGCGAGGCCCTGCGAGGCGTCGCTCAGGTGGCACTCGGTGCCGGTCTTGCAGGCGTTGACGGTGAGGAGCTCGCACTCCGGCGCGAAGCTGCACATCATCATGAACGCGGTGTTGACGTTGGGCACGCCGTCGAGGTCGACGTTGATGTTGCACGCGCCGCCGCCGCAGGGCTCGTTGGTGCCCTGGCAGCAGACCGGCGAGCACCAGCCCTCCGGCGCGCCGATGCAGAAGAGGCCGGCCTCGCACTCCTGATCGACGGAGCACGCCTTGCCCGGGCCCTTCAGGCCCGTGTCGCCGCGGCACTTGGTCTTCCAGACGCCGGGCGAGGTCTCGATGGGGCGGCAGGTCTTGCCCGGGCCGCAGTCCTGCTGGAGCAGGTCGCAGTCGTCGACGATGACGTTCGAATAGGGGGGCGAGGAGGGCGGGCAGTCGATCGGCCCGTCGCCGCCGCCCGAGGAGGTCGTGGTGGTCGTGGTGGTCGGGGGCGCGCCGCCCCCGCCGGTGCCCGGGGCAGCGCCGGTGCCGCCGGGGCCGCCGGCGCCTGTGCCGCTGTCGTCGCTCGAGCACGCGGCGAACGCGGCCGTCGCTGCGATCGCGAGGCCGAGGGCGAAGCTCCGGAAAGCCATCATCGGCCGAGGATATCACGGCGCGCGGCGCGCCTGGCAATCAGCCGAGGATCACGCGGAACATGCGCTTCGTGTCGGAGAGGTAGTAGTAGGCGGCGCGGTCCTCGTCGCCCATGAGCTCGAGGATGGCCCGCTCCATCTGGTCCGGGCTCAAGGTGTTGGAGACCTCCCAGGTGCCCGGGGTGACCTCGTCGCCCTGCCAGGGGCCCTTGCAGAGCTCGACGAGGCGCGCGCGGCCGGCCTCCTCGGCGATGGAGAAGGTCAGGATGTAGTCGTGGTTCATGAAGCCGCTGTAGAGCTTGCTTTCGCGCGGCATCTGGCCTCCGTGTGTCCGTGTCCGTCGCCGGGTCCGCTTCCGTTTCCGCGGCCGTGTCCGTTTCCGTGTCCGTTTCCGTGTCCGTTTCCGCGGCCGATTCCCGGCTCCGCGGTCCCGCGTCAGCCGCGCGGGCCGGGGGGGAGCGGGGCGAAGGCATGGTCGTCGTCGTCCTCTTCGTCGTCCTCGGGGCGGCGGGCGCCGAGGGTGAAGACGTGGAGGACGACGACGGCGGCGCCGAGGAAGAGCTCGGCGCGGCCGGCGAGCTCGGCGCGCCGGTGGATCCGGTCGAGCTCCTGGCCCTGCGCGCCGTCGCCGCGGCGGGCGCCGGCGCGGTGGAGCTCGATGATGCGGGGCGTGAGCACCAGGCCGACGTAGGCGACGGCGCCGGCGAGCAGCATCGCGACGAGGCGGCGGACCCGGGCCGCGAGGGTGCGGCGGCGGCCGGCGGCCCAGGTGCGGACGAGCTCGGCGCCGAGCAGGGCCACCGCGGCGCCGAGCGCGATCTGATCGAAGCGGGCGAAGGCCGCGCCCATCGCGTCGCCGGAGAACGGGCGCGGCGTCATCTGGAAGACGAACGGCGCGGCGCACGCGCCGAGGGCGACGAGGCCGCCGATCACGACGCCGCCCGCGAGCACGGCGGCGCTCGCGGCGACGCGATCGGCCAGGGCGCGGCGCGCGGCGCGGCGCTCCTCCGGCGTCGGTTCGAGGTCGGCCTCGGTGAAGCGGTGCTCGTCGTCGTTCATGGGTCTGCTCTCGATGAGGCGCGGGCGCGGCTGGGGCGCCCCGGAGCCCCGGGTGTCGAATCGGCCGCGTCCAGCGCGGCGAGCGCCTCGGCGACGGCGCCCTGATCGGCGCGGCGATCGTGGCCTCGGAGCGCGGCGATGAGATCGCGCGCGGCGGCCAGGCGGGCGCGGCCGGCGGCGGCGACGGCGAGCGTGCAGCGGTGCCGGTCGCGCGCGGCGAGGTCGCGGAGGATGTCGCCCGTGGCGCGCGCGTGGCCCATGCGCGCGAGCGCGACGCGCGCGTGCCAGTGGAGCGGATCGCGGCCGAAGCCGAGCACGCCGCGGAAGGCGCGGCGCTCGAGCGCGGCGGCCGCGGCGCGCAGGTCGAGCTCGCCGCAGAGCTCGATCGCGGCGGCCTCGTCCTCGGGGTCGGCGCCGCGGAGGGCGCCGGTCGCGACCGCGATCACGACCTCGCGGCCGGCGGCGTCGCCCCCGCGGAGGAGCAGCACCGCGGCGGCGGCGCGCACGAGGGGCGAGCCGTGATCGAGCAGCGCGCGCGCGCGCGCCATGAGCGCCGGCGCGATCGCGGTGAAGGCGGGCGCCGGCAGGCGATCCGGAGCCCCGGGCGTGGAGCCGGCGCGCTCCTCGTCGGCCGCGTCGTCGTCCGCGGCGGCGAGCTCCTCGGCCATGCGCAGCGCGATGTGGCAGACGAGCGGATCGTCGTCGCGGGTGGCGCGCTCCACCGCGGCGATCGCTTCGTCGCGCTGCGCGCAGACGCGCGGGAACGCGATGACCGCCTGGAACCGGATCTCCGGCCGCTCGTCGGCGAGCGCGCGCCGGAGCCGGGCGGCCGCGCGCGGATCGCCGATCTCGCCGAGCGCGGTGACGGCCATCTGGCGGACGTGCGCGTCGGCGTCCTCCACCGCGACGAGCAGGCTCGAGAGCACCTCGACGCCCTTGAGGTCCGCGAGCGCGACGGCCGCGGCCGATCGGACGGCGGCGACCTCGTCGTCGCGGAGCGCCGCCTCGAGCGCGGCGAGCACGCGCGGGCGCGCGCCGTCGTCCTGGAGGGTGAGGTCGCGGACGGCCTCGGCCCGGACCGCCGGCTTCGCCGACCGGACGTCGCGGAGCGCGGCCTCCAGGGTCCTCGTGGCAGGCGCGAGCGGGAACACGGGGGCGCACGCTAGCACGCGCGCATGGAGGAGGAAGCGAGCGCGCGCGCGCGGCCCGGGCGGGCTCCGCGCGGACGAGCCGCGCTACGGCGCCGAGCCCCCGCCGCCGGACCCGCCCGGCTCCCCGCAGACGCTGTCGGTGCACTGCCCCGAGCAGCACTCGGAGGGCGCGGCGCAGCCCTCGCCCTGCGACTTGCACTGGCCGCACACGCCGCCGCCGCAGAGGAGCGAGCAGCACTCGTAGCCGAGCGAGCACGCGCCGCCGTCCTTCGTGCACTGGCCGCTCTGCCCGCACACCCCGGGCGCCGTGTCCGGCGGCGCAGCCGGCGCGGCCGATTTCACCATGCAGACCTTCGGCTCGAGCGGCTCGGTGTCGACGATCAGGGCGCCGCGGGTCTCGGGCGCGACGCACTCGTAGCCGCTGCGGCAATCGCCGTCGTCCTCGCACTCGTGCAAGCAGAAGGTGCGCTCGAAGCGCGCCCACCGCCCGTCGTCCACGATCCCGCACGCGAGGTCGAGCTCGGGATCGAAGGCGACGCAGACGCCGTCGTCCTCCGGGCAGGTGTCGGGCTCGCAGTTGAAGATGGTGCAGTAGCCGCCGGGCTGGTTCGTGTCGCAGAGGCGGTCGCCCTGCTGCGAGCAGTCCGTGGACGTCTGGCACTCGTCCCCGATCTCCGGCGTGCAGCCCGTGGCCGCGGCCGCAGCCGCGGCGAGGAACAGCGAACGGGCGAGCCATGAGAGCCTGTGCATCGGGGCGTCGCTTCGTACCCGCCCCTCGCCCGGCGCGCAAGCGCGGGCATGCCCAGCCCCCCCCCGGCCGCCGGTCCTCCCCCGGAGGGGCGGGGGCCGCCAGGCGCGGAGCGCCGGGCGTCAAAACGACGGCGCACCGTTTGCGACGCGCACCGTTTGCGACGAAAGGACGCGAGATTGACAGCTTGCTGGCCCCCCTTTAGAACCGGCAGCACCCGGAGGGGAGCCGGAAGGGAAAAACGAGGCCATGGCTACCTACATCACCGAAGACTGCATCAACTGCGGCGCGTGCGAGCCGGAGTGTCCGAACGAGGCGATCAGCGAGGGCGACGAGATCTACGTGATCGATCCCGAGCTCTGCACCGAGTGCGTCGGTTTCTATGATCACGAGGCCTGCCAGGCGGTGTGCCCGGTCGAGTGCTGCCTCCCGAACCCGGAGATCGTGGAGACGGAGGAGGTGCTCATCGCGCGCGCGATCAAGCTCCATCCGGACGACGGGGAGCTGAAGCAGAAGGCCGAGGCGAACGACTATCCCTCGCGTTTCCGCAAGTAGCTTCGGCGCCGCGACGCGCCGCCCTCCGGAGCCGCCCGATGGACGCGGTGGTTCCGAACCCCGGTTGGACACTCGGGGCTCCGGGTCGCGCCCCCTGGTGTGGCGCGCCCTCCGCCCCGAACCCCTCATGCGCTCCGCGCTGTCGTCCTTTTCGCTGTGGAACCGCGCCGCGGCCGCGGCCTTCTGCGCCGCCGTATCGGGGTGCGCCGGCGGCGCGCCGCTCCTGCACCCGGCGCACGTCCTCCGCCCAGGCGTGGCGAGCGTCGGCGCCGGGCTATCGGGTGACTTCGTCGTCTTGCCCCGGGCGGCCGCGGGCACCGCCGCGGGGGACCTCGAGGACCTCACGGCGGCGCCGGGGATCGCGCCCTGGGTCGCCGGGCGCGTGGGGCTCGACGGCTCGAACGAGGCAGGGCTCACGTACACGGGGCGGACGGTGCGCGTCGACGGGCGGCACGCGCTCTCGCTGGGCACGCCGACGCTGTCGGTGGGCCTGGGCGCGGCCGCCGTGCTCGCGCGGCGCCCCGGGCACGGGGCGGACGGGGGCAGCGTCTACGGCGGCGGCCTCGACGCGCCGGTGCTGCTCGGCTTCCAGAGCAGGAGCGACGTCTACTCGCTCTGGCTCGGCCCGCGGATCGGCTTCGAGCTGCTCCGCGGCCGGCTCCAGGGTGACGACATCGACCCGGCCACGGGCGAGGTCCCGCTGCTCGACGTCTCGGGCCAGCACCTGCAGCTCGGCTTCGTGCTCGGGTTCAGAGCGGGGTTCCGGCACCTGCACGTCGCGCTCGAGGCGGGCGCGGCCTATCACCACGCCACGGGCACGATCGGCGACGACTCGCTGGTGATCGACCAGGCCACGATCGCCCCCGGCGGCGGGCTCATCGTGACGTTCTAACAGGCGCTTGCCCGCCTTACGCGCTCGCCATAGACTCGGCACCATGCGTCTCTACGCCGCCCGCGGGGGCGTGATGCTCGTCCTCTTCACCGGCTCGCTGGCCGCAGCCGGTTGCTCTGCGCCCGTGGTGGACGCCGCGGATGCGAACGGGACCATGACGCAGGGGCTCGTCCTGGTCGAGCGCTCGGCCGCGGAGGGCGCTGCGCCCCAGACGAACGTCTCGGCGAAGTTCATGCGCCTCTCGGCGGCGGCCGATCCGGACCTCGCGGAGCGCGTGGTGGGCTCGACGTTCGAGCTGCCTGCGTCCGGCGAGTGCGCGCCGCTCGCGGGCGTCGGCGGCGAGGACGCGGCGCCGGGCCTCAGCGCGCTGGGATCGATCGAGCTGCTCGACGTCGGCGACGTGACCGTGCGGACCGGCGAGGCGGCGCCGATGCCGCTCGCGACGCGCGCGTTCCCCGACGTGGGCGACCTGGTCTTCGGCGTCTTCTACACGTCGCGCGACGCCGCGAGCGAGCTGCCGGCGCCGGCGCGGTACGTGTTCGAGAGCACCGGCTCGGGCCTGCTCGATCGGTTCTCCTTCGAGGCCGACGCGCCCGGGGGGCCCGAGGAGATCCGCCTGGGCGACGTCGAGCTCGGCGAGGGCGCCGAGCTGACCGAGGGCGCGAGCGCGACGATCGACTGGAAGGCCGAGGCGCCGGGCGACGTGGTCGTGGTGGACCTCGGCGCGCAGAGCGGCTCGGCCGTGCGCTGCGCGTTCAGGGACACCGGGCACGGCGTGATCCCCGGCGCCGTGCTGCGCTCCGAGGCGCTCGGGCCGCTGCCGGCGAGCCTCACCGTCACGGTGCGCCGCGTGCGCGAGGTGGCCTTCGCGGCGTCGGGCGTGGACCTCGGCGAGGTCCGGTTCGATCTGTCGGTGATCGGCCGCGCCACCCTCGCCCGGCGCTGATCCGGCGCCGGCGTGGGCTACGACGACCTTCGCCGCCGCGCGGCGGAGCTCATGGCCTCGGGGCAGAGCGCAGGGGGCGCGGCGCTGCTCGCCGCGGGCGGCGATCACGCGGCCGCGTCCGCGCTGCTCGAGGAGGCGTGCGATTTCGCCGGCGCGGCGCGCGAGGCGCTCGCCGCGGGCGACGCGCGCAGGGCCGCGCTGCTCGCCGCGCTCGGGGGCGACGACGCGCTCGCGGGCGAGGCGCTCCTCCGCGTCGTCCGGACCCTCTCCGAGCAGGAGGGGCTCCGCGCGGCGCGCGACCTCCTCGCGCGCGGGCACGCGCGGCACGCGGGCGCGCTGCTCGCCGCGCTCGGCGCGCACGGCGAGGCCGCCGAGGCGTTCCTCGCCGCGCAGGACGCCTGCCGCGCCGCGGCCTGCTTCGACCTCGCGGGGCGGCCGGCCGACGGCGCGCGCGCGCTCGAGGCGGCGCTGCGGCGCAGGCCGGACGACGCCGCCGCGCGGCTCGAGCTCGGGCGCCTGCTCGCGCGGCACGGCCGGACCGAGCAGGCGCTGAAGGCGCTCCAGCAGATCGCGCCCGGCGCCGAGGAGCGGGCCCGCGCGCTCCCGCTGATGGCCCGCTGCCTCGCCGAGCTCGGGCTCGAGGAGGCCGCGCGCGACGTGCGGCGCGAGATGGAGCGCGCCGGCGCGCCCGACGAGGCGCCCGCGCCGCCGGACCCGCGCCGCGGCCCCGGCGCGCTGATCCGCGGCTCGATCCCGCCCGCGCCGGCGAGGGCCTCGAGCGCGCCGGAAGCGGCGGATCACGGCGCGCCCGCGAGGCCCGCGGCGCGGCTGCTCTTCGGGCGCTATGACGCCGTCCGCGAGGTCGCGGTCACGCCGCACGCGCGGGTCGTCGAGGCGCGCGACCGGATCACGGGCGCCGCGGTCGCCGTGAAGATCTTCGCGAGCGCCGCGGCCGGCGCCGGGCGCGACGCGCTCCTGCGCTTCGAGCGCGAGGCGCGCGCGCTCTCGCAGCTCCGGCACCCGAGCGTGGTCGAGCTCCGCGCCTACCACCCCGAGGGCCCGGCGCTGGTGCTCGAGTGGATGGCGGGCGGCTCGCTCGCGGACCGGCTCCGGGGCGAGGCGATCGCGCCCGCGCGCGCCGCCGAGATCGCGTGCGCGATCCTCGCCGCGCTCGGCGAGGCGCACCGCCTCGGCATCCTCCACCGCGACGTCAAGCCGAGCAACGTGCTCTTCGACGAGATCGGCACGCCGAGGCTCTCCGACTTCGGCGCGGCGCACCTCGGCGACCTCTCGAGCACGGCCACCGCGGGCGCGATCGGCACGTTCGCGTACATGTCGCCGGAGCAGCGGCTCGGCCGGCCCGCGACGCTCGCGAGCGATCTCTACGGCGTGGGCGCGGTGCTCGCGGAGCTGCTCACCGGCGAGGCGCCCGCGCCCGCGTCGCGCGGCCGGATGGCGCCCGCGCCGAGCGCGGTGAACCCCGACCTCACGGCCGCGCACGACGCGGTCGTGGCCGCGCTGCTCGACGAGGACCCCGCCGCGCGCCCGGCCGACGCGTTCGAGGCCCGCCGCGCGCTGCAGGCGCTCGCGTGGCCCGAGCGCCTC
>CAYQYG010000331.1:0-10314 GCA_964421485.1 uncultured Polyangiaceae bacterium
GGAGGCGAAGCCCGCGCCGGAGGCCGCGCCCGCGCCGGAGGCCGCGAAGGGAGCGGCAGCGGGCGCGCAGGCGGCGGCAGCGCAATCAGCCCCGGCGGACGATCCGCTGGCGCCCGGGTGGCGGGACCGGCTCCGCGTCCCGGTGGGGCCGGTCGCGCTCGCGCCGATCGTCCTCTTGCAGGTGCAGGCCTCGCCGATCGTGGGGGATGGGTCCTTCCATCAGGCGGGGGACATCGCGGAGAGGCCGGGCTTCAGGCTGCGAAGGGCGCGGCTCGGGCTCGCGGGGGACGTGCAGGACAAGGTCCGGTTCGCGGTCTCGGCGGAGATCGGGTCGGAGGAAGAGGGGACGCTGCTCGTGCACGACGCGTGGGCGGGGTACACCGAGAAGCGCTACCTGCAGGTGTTCGCGGGGGCCGACGAGGTGCCCTTCTCGCGGTCGGCGATCACCGGCCCAGGGCAAGGGGCGCTCATCGAGCGGCCGCTCGCCGTGCGGGTCATGGCGCCGTTCACGCAGGTCGGCATCCGGGCGGAGGGGCACTTCGCGGACGAGGCGTTCAGCTATCAGGCGGGGGTCTACAATGGATTCCAGCGGTCGGATCTGTTCTTCGAGGGGTACTCCGAGAGCCTCGCGCCGCTCGGCAACCGGTTCGAGGGGATCGCCCTCGCGGGGCGCGTCGCGAGCGAGCCGCTCGGGGAGATCGGGCGGACCATCCAGGACGTGGAGCATTCCCCGCTCCGGCTCGCGGTGGGGGGGGATTACTACTTCAGCAACGGCGGGGCGCGGACGCTGCACGGGGCGAGCGGGGACGTGCTGCTGCACGCCTCGGGGCTGCACGTGCTGGCGGAGCTGCTCTGGATGAGGGCCGCGCCGAAGGAGCAGCCGGCGCAGGCGATCACCCAGGTGGGCGCCATCTCGTCGATCGGCGTCGTGGGCGAGGCGGGGTACATGATCGTCGCGCGGACGCTGGGGGTGACGGCGCGGGTGGAGTGGATCGATCCGGATCCGGAGGCCGACAACGAGGGGGATACCGTGCTGACGACCCTGGGGGCGAGCTTTCATATGTTCGACGACCTGCTCAAGGCGCAGCTCGATTTCTCGCACCGGGAGGAGCTGCACGGGCTCTCGGTGCCCAATGACGCGCTGACGCTGCAGCTGCAGCTCATGCTGTGAGGGAGGCGCCGATGCGGGGACGAGGGAAGAGGCTCCGGGGCACGCGGCGGGCGGCGCTGATCTCGCTGGCGCTCGGGTCGGCGATCGCGGCGATCACGTTGAGCCTCTCGAGCTGCAACAGCGACGACCTGCTCCGGGCCAAGCAGATCGAGGCGCGCTCCGAGCTCGTCGGTGGGCCGGTCGCCATGGCCGATATCGGCGACTTCCTGCTCGAGAACGACCAGATCCGGGTCGCCATCCTGAACGGGCGCGACTCGCCGGGGCCGGGCGTCTATGGAGGGTCCGTCGTCGATATCGATCGGAGGCGGTCGGCCGTCGGATACGAGGGGGGGCAGGGGCGGGATCGGTTCGCGGAGATGTTCCCGGTGGCGAACCTCATCGTGCCGGATCCGACGGCGACCGACGTCTCGGTGATCAAGGACGGGTCGGACGGGGAGGAGGCGGGGATCCGCGTGGAGGGGGACGGGGAGTTCCTCTTCGAGGCGATCGGGCTGCTCCGGGCGCAGGAGGACCTGCTCGGGGTGGTGTTCCCCAACGTGCGGACGCGGATCCGGTTCAGGACCGATTACCTGCTGCACCCCGGGGAGCGGTTCATCACCATGAGGACCGTGCTGCTCCTGCCGGAGAAGTCGCCGCCGGGGTGCGACTCGGTCGCGAGCTGCGAGGAGTGCCCGTACGGGCACAAGCAGGACTCGAGCGGGTGCCTGACGTGCGAGTGCAGCGACGTCCTGCCGCTCGACAGCGCGACGGGGCCGGTGTCGGTGTTCGGGGCGATCCTGGGGGATACGCCGTCGGATCCGGCGAACATGGTGCACCGGGCGGGGATCGTGGCCGGGGATTTCGTGTTCTTCGGGAACCAGAACGACGTGTTCGCGCCGGGGCCGGGGTTCGACGAGGACTCGGCGGTGCAGGACGCGTTCAACTCGGGGAGGAACTCGTTCCAGATGCCGCTGACGTTCGATTTCGTGGCGGCGGCGGGCGGGGATGTCAGCTACGGGTACTTCACGAAGGCGCCGGAGGGGGCGGCGGCGGCGCCGGTGGTCAACGTGCCGCTGTTCGCGAGCGCGGCGACGGCGTTCACCACGGGGAGCAAGACGTGCCTCTGGGACGAGTCGGACGACGCGGCGTGCGACGCGCACCGGGCGTACAGCTTCGAGCGGTTCCTGGCCGTGGGGGACGGGGACGTGGCGAGCGTGACGGAGGCGATGTACGGGCTGCGCGGCACGGCGACCGGGACTGTGCGGGGGCACGTGCACTGGGCGAGCACGCTGGAGGCGGTGCCGAACGCGCGGATCTATGTATTCGAGGATCCGGACACGGGGCGCGCGTGGGCGAGCCTGGACGAGCTCGCGGAGGCCAGCCGGGACAAGCGCGGGGACGTGGGGCTCGTGAACGCGATCGACGCGGACCTCGGGCTGGATCGGTCGGAGGACGGCGATTTCAGGGGGGTCTTGCCGCCGGGCGATTACGTGCTGGTGGCGCGGGATCCGGGGGGGGCGGCGTCATCGGCGCCGATCAAGGTCAAGGTGCGGGCGGGGGACGATATCGAGGTGGCCGCGGCGCTGCCGTTGCCGGCGACGGTGCGGTACCGGGTGACGGACGAGGCGGGGCTGCTCAGCCCGGCGAAGATCGCGTTCGTGTCGCTGGGCGCGGACGGGCAGCCGCTCGAGGGGGACGGGAAGCGGCGGGTGTACCTCGGCGACGGGCGGCTCGGGAACGGGGCGCGGTCGATCGAGTACGTGGGCGCCGGCGAGGGGGAGGTGCGGATCGAGCCGGGGCGATACCGGGTGATCGTGTCGCGCGGTATCGAGCACGGGCTCTGGCAGGAGGCGGACGTCGCGCTCGGGCCGGGCGACATCCACCGGATCGACGCGGTGGTGGCGCGCGAGGTGGACTCGACGGGCTGGATGTCGGCGGACATGCACCTGCACTCGAAGCCGAGCTTCGACAGCGGGATGCCCCTGCCCCGGCGGGTGACGACCGCCGCGGCGGAGGGGGTGGAGCTGGCGGTGTCCACCGATCACGACGTGGAGACCGATTACCAGCCGACCGTGCGGGAGGTCGGGCTCGCGCCGTTCCTCGCGACGGCGGTCGGGGCGGAGATCACGACGCTGGAGCAGGGGCATTTCATCGGGTTCCCGATGAAGTACGACGAGACGATCGTGCCGAGCCACGGGGCGCACGACTGGACGTGCGAGTCCGGGGGGCAGATCATGGACGCGATCCGGGCGTCGGGGGACGGGTCGGTGGAGCCGCTCGTGATCATGGCGCACCCGCGCGACGGGTTCTTCGGGTACATCGACCAGCTCGGCGTCGATACGTACACGATGGCGCGGACGCCGACGCTGCTCGAGGAGGCGAACCCGGTGTTCAGGACCGCCGGGTGCAATTTCGACGCGATGGAGGTCATCAACGGGAAGCGGTTCGATCTGGTGCGGACGCCGAGCGTGGCGGAGTCGGCGGACTGGAACCGGTGCCGGGCGCGGGTGGACGCGGCGGCGGCGGCCGGCGAGCTCGAGGCGGCCTGTCCGGAAGAGGAGGGCTGGCTGCCCGCGCCCTGCCGCGAGGGCGAGCGGTTCTCCGATTGCAAGCGGCGCGCGCGCACGGCGCTCGCCTGGGCGATGATGAAGCGGGTGCTGGCGCGGACGCCCGAGGAGCAGGTGCGCAACTGGGAGTTCCCCGCGACGAGCGAGGAGAGCCAGGCGCTCTGCGATCCGGTGCTGATCGGCGACGCGCCGATCCCCGAGCAGAACCGGGACTGGCCGTGCACGTACCGGGCGGGGCAGGTGGACGATTACTTCCGCTACCTGGAGCGGGGGCTGCTCACGGCGCAGATCGCGAGCAGCGACAGCCACGGGCCCTCGATCGAGCCGGGCTCGCCGCGGACCTATTTCAGGAGCGAGACCGACTCGCCCGGCGCGCTCCGGATCCAGGACGCGGTGGAGAGCCTCCGCGGGGCGCACGCGTTCACGACCTACGGCCCGTTCGTGCGGGCGAGCATCGATGAAAAGACGTTCGGCGAGGTGGCGCCGGCGAGCCCGGGGTCGCAGGCGGAGCTCCACCTCGAGGTGCAATCGGCGAGCTGGTTCGGGGTGGACCGGATCGAGGTGTACGTCAATGGCCGCCTGATCCGGGTGATCGAGCCGGCGACGCCGCCCTCGGCGATCGTGGACGCCCGCGGGAAGGTGACGTTCGAGGTGCCGGACCGCGACTCGTGGGTGGTGGTGATCGCGATGGGCCTGAAGGACGAGAACCTGATGAGCCCGGCGTCGCTCGACGTGCCGTTCGGCGAGATCCAGCTCTCGAAGCTGGCGAGCGACGCGTTCAGCAAGATCCCGGTGATCAATGGCCTGTTCACGCCGACGCCGACGGTGCCCGACTGGTCGCCCGTCCTGCCCTACGCGGTGACGAACCCGATCTACATCGACACGGGCAACGACGGCCGCTACGACGCCCCCCTCCCCTTCCCCGAGTTCTGCTCGAAGCCCTGCGATCCGACCGTGTTCGATCCGGACCAGTGCCCTCCGACGCAGACGTGCCTGGAGGGCGACGCCGTGTGCGGCTTCGCGATCATCGGCGTGTGCGATCACCGCCGGCCGGCGCTATCCCACAGCGAGTGATGGCGGTCCTCCTGGCGCGCGGGATCCGGCGGTCGTTCGGCCGCGCCGAGGTGCTGCGGGGAGCGACGCTGGAGGTCCTGGGCGGCGAGGTGCACGTCCTGGCTGGGGTCAACGGGGCGGGCAAGAGCACGCTGATCCGGATCCTCGCGGGGGCGGACACCGATTTCCAGGGTGAGATCCTGATCGACGGAGCGCCGCGGAGGTTCGCGGATCCGATCGAGGCGCGGCGGGCGGGCGTGGCGACGATCCACCAGGAGCTGTCGCTCGTCGGCCCGATGAGCGTGGCCGATAACCTCCTGCTCGGACGGGAGCCGAGGGGGCGCCTCGGCCTCGTGGACCGGCGGCGGATGCGGGAGGAGGCGAGGCGGCTGCTCGAGGCCCTGAAGATCGAGGCGGATCCGGAGGATCCGGTGGAGGCCCTGCCCATCGCGACGCAGCAGCGGATCGAGATCGCGAAGGCGCTCGGGGAGGAGGCGCGGATCGTGATCCTGGACGAGCCCACGAGCGCCCTGGACGAGGGAGAGGCGGAGATCCTCTTCGAACAGATCGGGCGATTGAAGCAGGAGGGAAAGGCCATCCTCTTCGTGTCTCACCGGATGGAGGATATCTTTCATATTGGCGACCGCATCACCGTGCTGAGGGACGGAGTGAACGCGGTGACGGCGAGCGTGGCGGAGCTGCCGAGGGGGGAGCTGGGGGGGGGGGGGGGGGGGGGGGGGGGGGGGGGGGGGGGGCGGGGGGGGTATGGGGGGGGGGGGGGGGGAGCGGGGACGGGCGCGGATACGGGGACGGGCGCGGTCACGGTCACGGAAGCGGTCACGGAAGCGGTTGCGGAAGCGGATACGGAAGCGGGAGCGCCGCGGATCGAGGTGCGGGGGCTGGAGGTCCGGGACGCGGGCGGGCGGGTCGAGGTGGCGGGGGCGTCGTTCTCGGTGTCCGCGGGTGAGATCGTGGGGCTCGTGGGGCTGCGGGGAGCGGGGGCGAGCGCGGTGCTCGAGGGCATCTCCGGGGCGCGCGGCCGGGTCGGCGGGTCGATTGCCATCGACGGGTTTCCGGTCACCCTGGCGTCGCCGGCGGAGGCGCTGGCGAGCGGTGTCGCGATGCTCGCGGGAGACCGGCGGACCGCCGGCATCGTGCCCGCCATGACCGTCGTCGAGAATGCGACCCTCGCCGGGATCGATCGATTCGCCCGCGGACCGTGGCTGCTCCCGGCCTCGGAGCGCGCGGCGGTCCTGGCGCTGGTGGATCCATTGCGGATGGGAGCGATCGACCTCGGCGCGGAGGTCGGGACGCTCTCGGGAGGGAGCCAGCAGAAGGTCTGCTTTGCCCGGTGCTTGCTCGCGGGGGGGGATCGGAGAGGAGAGAGGAGAGGGCTCACAGGGTGGCGGGGAGGCGGGGAGGAGAAGAGAGAGAGAAGAAAAGATGCTCAGAATTCTCTCTCCCTCCCCGCCTCCCCGCCTCCCTGTGAATCCCTCTCCCGGGATCCCGGCCCCTGCGCTGGGCCCCGGGTCCTGTTGCTCGACGAGCCCACGCGGGGCGTGGACGCGGGGGCGAAGGCGGATATCCATCGATTGATCCGGAGGCTCGCGGGCCGGGGGACGGCGATCCTGTTCTCCACGTCGGAGATCGAGGAGCTGCTCGGGCTGGCGGATCGGGTCCTCGTGCTGTTCGGCGGGCGGATCGTCGCGGATCTCCCGCGCGGGGAGGCGACCCGGGCGCGCGTGCTCGAGGAGGCGATGGGCAGGCGCGCGGTGCACGGGGGCCCCTCGTGATCGGGCGCGGCGTGCTGGAGACCAAGGCCGCGCGGGCGCTCTCGGCGCTGGCGCTCGTGGTGCTGGTGGGGTGCGTGTTCCACCAGGACGGGGCCTTCTTCGCGTGGAGCACGCACCGCGGGATGCTGCGGGAGATCGCGGTCCACGGGATGCTCGCGTGCGGGATGACGCTCGTCGTCATCTCGGGGGGGATCGACCTCGCGGTGGGCAGCGTGGTGTCGCTGGCCGCGGTGTCGTTCGCGGTCCTGACGATGCCGCGCGGGTGGGGGGCGGCGCCGGCGATCGCGGCGGTGCTCGCCGTGGGGGCGGCGGCCGGGGCCGCGTCGGGGTGGCTGATCAGCCGGTTCAAGATGGCCCCGTTCATCGTGACGCTGGCGATGATGGTCTTCGCCCGGGGCCTGTCGAAGCTGATCTCGGGGGGCAAGAAGGTCACGAACCACGTCGCGCTCGCGGATGGATCGTCGTCGACGATCCCGCACCCGTGGATCTTCGAGGCCCTCGATTCGAAGGTGCTGGGGGGGAACGTCTCCATCGTGACGCTGGTGTTCCTCGCGTGCGTGGCGGCGACGTGGGTGATCCTGGCGCGCACGCGGCTCGGGAGGCACCTCTACGCGGTGGGGGGGAGCGCGGAGGCGGCGCGGCTCTCGGGGGTGCCGGTCGGGCGGACGCTGGTGCTCGCGTACGCGATCTCGGGGCTGTTCGCGGCGCTCGGGGGGATCTGCCAGGCGGCGCAGGAGACGCACGGGGATCCGGAGACGGGGGCGGGGTACGAGCTGGACGCGATCGCGATGGTGGTGATCGGCGGCACGACCCTCTCCGGCGGGCGGGGGGGCGCGGCGCTGACCTTGATCGGGGCGCTGACCATCGGGTACCTGCAAAAGATCTTGAGCCTGAACGCCTTCAGCGCCGAGACTCGCCTCATGCTGACGGGCTTGATCCTCATCGGCGCGGTGCTGCTGCAGCGCGGCTCGGGGGTCTGGGGGCGACACGGAGGAGCGCGCGGGGAGCGGCGCTGAGGAGGAGGGGCGGATGCAGTCTCATCGGGATCGATCGCGGCCGTTCGCGCGCGGGATCGCGCGCGCCTTGCTCGGCGCGCTGGCGGCGCTCGTGGTCCTCGCGCTCGCGGGCTGCCGCGAGGAGGGCTCGGCGGCCGCTGGGGGCGGCAAGAAGAGGCGCGCGGGGACGGCGGAGGACCCGTGGCTCATCGGGGTGAGCCAGTGCAACCTCGGCGAGCCGTGGCGCGTGCAGATGAACGAGGACATCAAGGCCGCGGCGGCGAGGCACCCGGAGATCAAGGTCGTCTACAAGGACGCGCAGAACGAGTCGCTCGCGCAGCGCGCGCAGGTCGAGGAGCTCGCGGACCTCGGGATCGACCTCCTGATCATCAGCCCGAAGGAGGCCGCGCCGCTGACCAGGCCCGTCGCGGAGGTGTACGCGAAGGGCGTCCCGGTGATCGTGCTCGACCGCGCGGTGGAGGGGGACAGGTTCACGATGTTCATCGGCGCCGACAACCGGCGGATCGGCCGCGAGGCGGGCCGGTGGATCGCGAAGGCGCTCGGGGGCAAGGGGAAGATCGTGGAGCTCAAGGGCCTCATGACCTCGACGCCGGCGCGGGACCGGCACGAGGGCTTCGTCGAGGGGCTCGATCTCGCGGCGAACCCGGGCCTCAAGGTGGTGTTCGAGGCCGACATGGCGTGGCTGGAGCCGAACGCGCGCAAGGAGATGGAGTCGGCGCTCTCGGCGCAGCCGGAGATCGATCTCGTGTACGCGCACAACGATCCGGGCGCGCACGGGGCTTACCTCGCGGCGAAGCAGGCCGGCCGGGCGATGAGGTTCGTCGGCATCGACGCGCTGCCGCACGAGGGCGTCGAGTACGTGAAGCAGGGGATCCTCGACGCGACGTTCGCTTATCCGACGGGCGGCGCCGAGGCGATCGAGGCGGCGCTCCGGATCCTGAAGGGTGAGGAGCTCGAGAAGAAGATGGTGCTCGGTACGCGCCTGTTCACGAAGGAGAACGCGGCGCGCGGAGGAGAGGAGATTCGATGACCATGGCGCAGAAGATCGCGCTCTTCTGGCCCGGCGACGCGCGCCGGAGGCCGAACGAGCTGGCGCAGCCCAGCGTGGAGGAGGCCACGCAGCAGATCGAGCGTGCGCTCCGCAAGCTCGGCAAGGCTCCGTATCGCGTGGAGGGCTTCCTGTCGAAGCCGCACGAGGCGATCGAGCGGCTGGGCCCCGTGGACGATCCGATGGTGGCGGTCTGTGTGCACTGGTTCTACGGCCCGCACACGACCGACGGCGTGGTCGGCAAGGACAACCCCCTCCTGCTCGCCTCGAACTTCTCGGGCCGCTGGCCGGGCCTGGTGGGCCTGCTCAACACCGGCGCGTGCCTGGAGATGCTGGGCCGCCCGTTCTCGCGGCTATGGTCCGACGCCCCCGACCTCTCCGCGGACGAGACGTTCATGGCCCGCCTGGAGGCGTTCTGCTCGAGCGGCCGGATCGATTACCCCACGGACGAGGTCGCCCGCTCCGCCCCTGTCTCGCCCACGGCCGTGGCCCTCGCGCGGGGCGTGGCGGCCGAGCTCCGCCGCCGCCGCGCGCTGCTCCTCATGCTCGGCGACACGTCGATGGGGATGATCAACGGCTACTTCGGCCCCACCCTGCTCACCCGCCACGGCTTCACCGAGCACAAGGTCGATCAGGCCTGGATCCTGGATCGCGGCCGCCGCATCGACGAGGCGCGGATCGACGACGCGCTCCGCTTCGTGAGGGACCGCGGCGTGACGTTCCACTGGAAGGAGCGGGGCGCCGACGATTTCGACGAGAATGCGACGCGCGAGCAGCTCCGCGATTACCTCGCGGTCCTGGATCTCGTGCAGGAGTTCAAGGCCGACTGCCTCGGCTGGCAGTACCAGCTGGGCCTCATCCCCCTGCGCCCCCCCTCGGATCTGGCCGAGGGCCTCTTCAACTCGACCTGCCGCCCCGAGTCGAACGGCGACACGATCGCTTGCGCCACCGAGGCCGACCAGGGCAATGCGGTCCCGATGGAGCTGATGAAGCGCCTCTTGAAGGCGAAGGGCCTCCACCAGGCGGTGATGTTCCACGACGTCCGCTGGGGCGCCGAGCACGAGGGCCGCTTCCTCTGGGTGCTCCTGAACTCCGGCTCGTGCGGCGCCTACGCCTTCAATCACGACCCCGACACCCTGGCCGGCGCCCACAGCTATCGCCAGCCCTCCCTCTACTTCCCCACCCCCGGCGGCACGTTCGCCGGCGAGAGCCTCCCCGGCCCGATGACCTGGGCCCGCGCCTATGTCCGAGGGGGCGCCCTCTGGATGGACATCGGCCGCGGCGAGGTGGTGAAGCTCCCCCCCGCCACCCGCGACGCCTGGTGGGAGGGCACGACCCGGGAGTGGCCCTTCATGGCCGCCGACATGGGCATCACCCGGGACACCTTGATGGCCCATTACCTTTCGAACCACGTGGCCGTGGCCTACGGCGACATCTTCGGCGAGATGGTCGCCCTCTCCCAGGAGCTCGGCTTCCGAGTCCGCGTCCTCGGCAAGCCCGCCTGACCCATCAATTCGAAAACGCCCCTTCGTCCACCGAAAGGCCCCGGGGCCCGGGGAGGTGCGCCCCCCAGACTGGGCCGATCCCCCCGAGCGAGGTGTATTAGCCCGGAAGCCCGCGAGCGCATCGGAACGATAGCCCCGCCCCCTCCGCCGCGCAGGGGGGGAGGCGGGACCCGGTCTGGGGG
>CAYQYG010000332.1:0-10303 GCA_964421485.1 uncultured Polyangiaceae bacterium
GGCGCGGGCGCGGCTCCGGGCGCGGGCGCGGCTCCGGGCGCGGGCGCGGCTCCGGGCGCGGCGGCCTTTGCGGCGGGCCAGGCGAGCAGGGCCTTGGGTCCGCCGAGGCGCTCGCCCTTGCCGGCGGCGAGGACGATCGCGAGCGCGCCTTTCAACATTTGGGGCTCCTGGTCGCGCTCCACCTCGCGCGCCCTCCGCCCCGAACCCCGGTTCATGCGCCTCCGGGAGCATCGGAGGCGCTGGACGCCTCGATGACGGGCGCGGCGACCGGGGCGGGCTCGGGGGGTTCGGGGCTGGCGGCGGTGGCAGCGGCGGTGGCGGCGGACCAGCGGGCGCGGTGGCGGCCGGCGCGCCAGGCGATGAGCTCGGCGGCGAGGGCGACGCCGATCTCGGCCGGGGTGCGGGCCCCGATGTCGAGGCCGACGGGCATGCGGACCCGGGCGATGTCCTCGGGGGCGACTCCCTTCGCTTCGAGGCGCTCGCGGGTGCGGGTGGACTTGGCGCGGCTGCCGACGCCGCCGACGAAGCCGAAGCGGTGGCGGAGGGCCCACTCGATCGCGGCCTGATCGAGGGCGTGATCGTGCGTCATGACGACGACGGCGGCCTCGGCGTACGCGCCGGCGAAGGGGGCGGTCACCTCGGGGTCGTCGTGGTCGGCGTGGACCAGGCGGACGGGGGCGGCGGCGGCGCCGGTGGTGGCGAGGGGCACGAGGCGGGAGAGGTCGGCGGCGGCTTCGCGGGCGTCGCAGAGGGTGACGCGGAAGCCGAGGGCCGCGAGGAGGGGGGCGGCGTGGGTGCCGACGTGGCCGGCGCCGATGACGAGGACGTGCACGGCGGGGTGCATGGGCTCGACGAGGACGTCGACCGCGCCGCCGCAGCACATGCCGAGGGTGGCGCCGAGGCGGAAGGTCTCGACCTTCGGCTCGCTCGCGGGGTCCTCGAGGGCGCTGGCCATCCGGGCGAGCACGGCCTTCTCGACGGCGCCGCCGCCGACGGTGCCGACGGCGGTCCGGTCCTCGAGCAGGCAGAGCTTCTGGCCGGGGGTCGAGGGGGCCGAGCCGCGGCGCGCGATCACCGAGGCGAGCACGGCGCGCCGGCCACGCTCGAGCGCATCGAGCGCCACGCGCATGACCTCGTGCGGCAGCGCGGTGCGCGGGATGATCTGGCTCGGATCGATCATGCGGGCACTCTAGTGGAAATCTCACAGAGGAGAGGAGAGGAGAAGAGAGAGAGCACAGGGAGGCGGGGAGGCGGGGAGGACAAGAAAAATCTGAATCTTCTATCTCTCTCCCTCTCTCTTCTCTCTCTCTCCGCCTCCCCGCCTCCCTGTGATTCTCTCTCCTCTCTCCGGGCGACCGTGGACGCGGTGGACGCGAGGGCGCGGACGTGAAACGGGTGCGCGGCATGACCGCCGCGCAGCGCATCGACGCCGACCTCAGGAGCGCCCTCTCGGATCCGGGGTTCACGCCGGGGCGGCGTCACTTCGGGCCCCTGATCGATCTCGTCGAGGGGGGCGGGGAGGAGGCGGAGCTCGCGGAGCGGGCGCTCCGGCGCGCGGGGGCGGCGGCGCTGCCGGCGGCGCTCGCGCGGGCCGAGGCGGCGGAGGGGCGGGGGCGGGCGGCGATGACGCGGCTGATCGGCAAGATCGCGGGCGCCGGCCACGCCGCGACGGACGAGGCGCGGGCGTTCTTGATCGCGCGGCTCGAGGACGAGGACGCGCGGACCCGGCGGATGGCGGCGGTCGCGCTCGGCAAGCTGCCGCGCGCGGAGGGCGACGGGGTGGGGGCGGCGCTCGCGCGGGCGGCCCGGGGGGAGCGATCGCCGGAGGCGCGGCGGGCCATGGCCGAGGCGCTGGGGAAGGCGGGCGGGGAGGAGGCGCTCGCGGCGCTCGGGGAGCTCGAGGGCGAGGCGGCGCTCGAGGAGGTGCGGGGGCGAGCGGCGATGATCGCGCGGCGGACGCTGGCGCGCGACGGGGCGTCTTCGATCGCGGCGGACGTGAGGCCGCGGCGGCCGGTGCTGGTGGCGGCGCGGTGCCGCGCAGGGCTCGAGGCGGTGCTGCTGGACGAGCTCGCGGGGATCGGCGAGGGGAAGCCGTCGATCCGGAGCGATGAGCCCGGGGGGGCGCGGGTGGAGCTCGTGATCTCGGGGCCGCTCGGGGGGCTGCTCGCGGCGCGGACGGCGCTGTCGTTCGCGCTGCCGCTGCCGGAGCGGGCGATCGAGGGGGCGGACGGGCTCGCGGACGCGGTCGCGGAGCGGCTGCTGTCGCGCGAGGCGGGGGAGCTCCTGCGGGGGCTGACGGTGGGGGCGATCCGGTACCGGATCGCGTGGGCGGGGGGAGGCAAGCGGCGGGCGGCGATCTGGCGGGCGGCGGCGGCGGTGGAGGCGGGCGCGCCGGACCTGATCAACGATCCGACGCGGAGCACGTGGGACGCGGTCGTGTACGAGGGGGCGGGGCGGGTGCGGGTGGAGCTCGCGCCGCGGTTGCCGGACGCGCGCTTCGCGTACCGGCGCGGGGACGTGCCGGCGGCGTCGCACCCGACGATCGCGGCGGCGCTGGCGCGGATCGCGGGGGCGCGCGCGGAGGACGTGGTGTGGGATCCGTTCGTGGGGTCGGGGATGGAGCTCTGCGAGCGGGCGCTGCTGGGGCCTTACCGGCGGCTCGTGGGATCGGATCTGGATCGGGCGGCGCTCGCGCGGGCGCGCGAGAACCTGGCGGCGGCGGGCGCGCGGGCGGAGCTCCACCAGCGGGACGCGGGGGCGGGGATGCCGGGGTCCGGAGGCGCCCCGACGCTGATCGTGACGAACCCGCCGATGGGGCGGCGGGTGCACCGCGCGGGGGACCTCGCGGGCATGCTCGAGCGGTTCGTGGAGGTCGCGGCGGGCGCGCTGGCGCCGGGGGGGCGGCTCGTGTGGATCTCGCCGTTCCCGGCGCGGACGCGGGAGGCGGCGCGGCGCTCAGGCCTCAGGCCGGAGGTGTTCCAGCGCGTCGACATGGGCGGCTTCGACGCGGAGATCCAGGCGTTCCGGAAGGGCGGCGCGGGCCCCGGACGCGGGCCCCGGAGCGGCGGGGGGCGCCGGGAAGACGCCGAGCGCGCCCGTGCGGACCGCGAGGAGCGTGACGAGGCCCGCGACGAGGATCGCGACCAGGATCACCGCGATGAGGCCGCGCTTGCTGGACGCGGGCGGGGGATCCGGGATCGGGATGTCGAGGGGCACCGCGAACTTCGACGGCGCGCTCGGCGGTGAGGGCTGAGCGAAGGGGCTGGTCGCGGCCGGGGGCCGCTGGTCGGGGGTGAGGCGCCGGCCGACGCCGAAGCTCTCGACGAGGGACGGGCCGAGCAGGCCGGCCTGCGGCGGCTCGCCCGCGGTGACCTGCGGCGGCGGGAACGCGCCGGGCGGGGCCTGCGCCAGGCCCTGACCGCTGGCGCGCGCGGCCGGGATCACGGGCTGCGCGCCGGCCGCGGCGAGCGCGGGCGGCGCGCCCGGCGCGGCGCCGGCCGCAGGGCGCGGGGCCGCCGGCACGGGCGTCGGGACCGAGTCGCCGGCGCCGTCGCGGAGCATGGTGCGGATGTCGTCCTCGTCGTCCACGCCGGCGGGCGGGATCCGGAGCGGCTCGCCCGCGCGCGGAGGCGACGCGGCGCCCCAGGGGTTCGCGGGCGGGGCGCCGCGCGCCGCGAGCCCGGGGGAAATGTCGAGCGCCTGCGTCGAGGCGAACGGGTTCGACGGGAACGACTGCCGCGCGTCCTCGAGCGGGGCGGGCGCGGCGGGGCGGGCGGCGGGCATTCCGGCGGCAGGCATGCCCGCGGCGGGGCGCACGGCGCCGCCGGGCGACATGGCGCCGCCGGGCGACATGGCGCCCCGGGCGTCAAACCGGGCCGCAGCGCCCGGCCCCGCGCCGAAGCGTGGATCCATCCCCGGAGGCGCGGCGGGGCCGCGGCCCGCGTTGTGGAGGACGCCGCCGTCGAGCACGGGCTGCAGCGGGATCTCGCGCATCACCGTGCGCGCGTTGTCGTCGTCGTCGTCGTCGTCGTCGTCGTCGTACGCGGCCGGGACCACGGGCCGACCGGCGGCGGGCGACGGGGCGACGGGGCGGCCGGCGGCGGGCGACGGGGCGACGGGGCGGCCGGCGGTGACGCCGGAGCGGACCGCCTGCGCGTACGCCGGCTGCGCGGCGTGCCCGGCGCTCGGGGCGTAGGGCGCGCCGTGCGGAGCGCGCCCCGGAGCCGCGAACGGCGCGGGCGCGCGGGGCTCGTCCATCAACGGCGCGCGCATCATGGTGCGGACGTCGTCGTCGTCGTCGCTGGTCGAGTCCTCGTCCTCGAGCGGCGGCAGCGATCGCACCGCGAGGTCCGGGTGCCACTCCTCGAGCGCCCTGCGCAGCGCGGACGCGGTCGGCGTGCGCGCGGCGGGATCGCGCTGGAAGACGTGGTCGAAGATGTGCTGGAGGTCGTCGTCGCCGACGTCGAAGACCGCGAGCGGCGCGGGCGCGGCGCTCGCGATGCGCTGGCGGGTCTCGGCGTCGTTCGCGCCGCCGAACGGGCTCGTTCCGGTGAGCGCCTCGTAGAGCGTGGCGGCGATCCCCCAGACGTCGTCGAGCGCCGAGAGGGTGCCGCCCGCGGCGCGCTCGGGGCACTGATACGCGAGGCGGCTCGGCGTGGAGCGCACGTCGACGAGGACGCCCTTCGAAGCGCGATCGACGGACGCGGTGAGCACGCACTCCGGCGAGATGCTCCCGTGCGCGACGCCGAGCGCGTGCAGCGCCTCGATCCTCTTCGCGAGGCGGATGGCCCACCCGACTGCGTCGAGCTCGTTGAGCGGCCCATCGCGCGAGATTCGATCGGCGAGCGTTTCCACGGAGCGCCCGAGCGTAGTACCGCTCGCCGGAATTTTGTATCCGGATCCGCGCGCATGGGCGCCCGGGCGCTCCGCGCCCCCGCGCCCCGGCGCTCCCCGCCGCGCGCAGCCGAGAGGCGCCACCGGGCGCGCTGTTTTTGGTAAAACGCGTCGAGATGGGTCCCATGATCGGCGGCTCCAGCCTGGCGCGAAGGGGACGCCGCACCGCGGCGCCGGCCGGGGCGACCTGGGCGGCGCTCGTGATCGCGGTCGCGGCGGCGCCGGGCTGCGCGCGGACGCTCGACATGGCCGAGATCCACGACGAGCGGCGCGCGGAGACGACGATCCGGTACCTCGGGGTCCGCGGCGAGACGCGGCTCTACCCGGATTACAGCGGCATCGACGCGCGGATCCTCGGGCGCGAAGAGGGGGCGGGCGGCGGGCCGGGGGCCTCGCCGGGCGGGGGGGCGCGGCCTTGATGCGGGCGGCGGCGCTGGCGCTCGTCGCGGCCGCGGGGCTGGGGTGCGCGAGCGATCGGGCGGTGGCGGCGCAGCTCGCCGCGGCGGCGCAGCCGGGGCACCTGCCGGGCGTGGTCGCCTGCTGGGAGAAGGCGGTCGAGGCGGGGGGGCTCCAGGGGGAGCACACGGCGACCGTCGACTTCGTCGTGGAGGGCGGGACGGGGAGGCTGCGCGAGGCGAAGGTGCGGGCGATCGAGCCGGCCGAGGGCGGAGGGGCCGAGGCCGCGCCCGCGGCGCTCTCGGCGTGCGTCGAGGCCGCGCTCGGCGCGTCGGCCCTGCCGCGCGAGGCGGACCGGGAGGGGCCGGGCTTCGCGGCGTCGCGGGACGTCGCGGTGCGCGGCTACCGGATCGCGTTCGCCGACGCGCGCGAGGGGCGCGAGCGGGCGTCGGAGAAGCAGGCGCACGTGCTGATCGGGCCGAGGACCGACCGGTGCCAGGGGCTGTACACGCACGATCCGCCGCGCGACGCGTCGGCGCTGTTCGCCGAGATCGCCGAGGTCGAGGGGCGCGCGGCGAGCCTGCGCGGCTCGGACCGGGACGCGTACGCGCGCGAGCTGCAGAAGCTCTACGACGCGCAGCTCGAGCTGCGCGAGCGGCTCCGCCTCGACGCGGCCGAGCCGGGGCTGCCGCCCGCGAACCGGGAGCGCGTGCTCGCGGCGCGCGAGGGCGCCGACAGGGCCGCGCGCGCGACGGCGGCGCGGATCCGCTGCGAGGCGCCGCCAGCGCCCTAGTGCCGCTCGCCAGAGGTTGCGCCGGGGTTTGGTGGATCCCGAGATCTGGGTGAGCGACCACGTCCGGCCCCGGGGAGCGGGAGGGTCCTCACCTCCCGGGGCCTGAGCTCCGGCGCGCCACACAGTGGCGCGCCTCCGGTCCGGCCCCTCCGGTGAGGACCCTCCCGCTCCCCGGGGCCTCCTGCCGGATGAAGGGCGAGATCCCCGGCGGGAATTCTGACGAGCGGGACTAGGCGGTCTCGCCCGGGGGCGGCGTCGGCGCGGCCTCGGTGGGCACGACGCGGACGCGGCGCACGCGGCGGCCGGCGACGTCGATGGCGACGAGGGTGTAGCCGTCGCACTCGATGCGCTCGCCGGCCTCGGGCGGGCGCTCGAGGCGGCCGAGCATGTAGCCGCCGACGGTCTCGACGGTCTTCACCTCGGGCCTGAGCACGATGTGCGCGTCGCGCTCGAGGTCGGCGAGCAGCACGCGCCCGTCGACGTCGATGATGCCGCCGCCGCGGCGGTGGATCGGCGGCACCTCCTCGTCGTTCTCGTCCCGGATCTCGCCGACGATCTCCTCGAGCAGGTCCTCGATGGTGACGAGCCCGATGAACTCGCCCGCGGCCGAGCTGATGATCGCGACGGGCACCTGGCGGGCCTGCATCTCCAGCCGGAGCCGCTCCACCGAGGTGCTCTCGCGCGCGAAGATCGGCTTGCGGAGCAGCTCCACGACGCGCGCGGCGCGGCGGCGGCCGCTGAGCACGTCGAAGAGATCGCGCAGGTGCAGGTAGCCGAGGACCTTCTTGCCGGTCTCGTCGAGCACCGGGTACCGCGAGTAGCCGGCGTCCGAGACGACGCGGACGGCCTCGTCGATGGTCATGTTGGCGCGCAGCGTGGCGGCGTCGGTGCGCAGCGACATCACGTGGCGCGCCGTGCGGCGCCTGAGGTCGAAGATCCGGACGAGCATGCTCCGGAGCGCCGGATCCAGGGCGGCGGGGCTCTGCGTGAGCAGGAGGCGGAGCTCCTCGGAGGTGTGGGCGATCTCCTCCTCGCCCGCGGGGCGGAGGCCGAAGAGCCGGACGAAGCCGTTCGCCAGCGAGTTGAGCACCCAGATGATGGGCCACATCAGGACGAAGAAGAAGTGGAGCGGCCGCGCCGCGATGAGGGTCACCTCCTCCGTGCGCTGGATGGCGAGCGACTTCGGGGCGAGCTCGCCGATGACGGTGTGCAGCGCGGTGATCACCACGAACGCGATGCCGACCGCGATGCCGTGCGCGCCGGCGCCCGCCCACCCGCCGAGCGGCGAGAGGAGGGGCTCGATGCCGTGCGCGATCGCGGGCTCGCCGATCCAGCCGAGCCCGAGCGAGGCGAGGGTGATGCCGAGCTGGTTCGCCGAGAGGTACGCGTCGAGGCGCTGCGACATCCTGAGCGCCAGGCGCGCGCGCGCGTCGCCCTCGCGGACGAGCTGCTCGAGCCGCGTCGGCCGCATCTTGACGATCGCGAACTCGGAGGCGACGAAGAACGCGTTGAGGAGCACGAGGACCGCGGTCCCCAGAAGGTAGATGATGGTCATGGGTGCCGGCGTCCTCCCCGGTTTGACATCTGGGGCCCCGGGCGCCTGGAGGCGCCCGGAGCCACAGACCCGCAGGCCGGAGGATCCGGCCCGCGGCGGCGTATCCTAGATCCTGGATCGCTCGAGGATCTCGCGGCGGAGATCCGGATCGGAGGCATCGAGACCCTCGACGAGCACGTCCGCCGGCGAGCGGCCCTTCGCCACGAGCGCGGAGATCCGCTCGAGGTGTACGCGCTCGTCCTTGCCGGCCTTGTTGAGGCGCGCGCGGCGCGCGAGGCCGCCGGCCGCGATCGCGAGCAGCCGCTCGGCGTGGGCCGCGAGCCGCTCGCCCCGGAGCTCCGCGGCGAGCGCGCGCTCGGCGATCGCAGGGCGGAGGGCAGTGAGCTCGTCGTACGTGTAGCTCTCGGTGAGGGCGTCGGCCTCGGCGAGCGCGCGCGCGTCGTAGAGGACGCCGGTCCAGAGCGCGGGCAGCGCGCAGATGAGCGCCGCGGGGAGCGAGTCGGCGCCGCGCACCTCGATCGTCCGCTTGAGCCGCACCTCGGGGAAGAGGGTGTTGAGGTGCATCTCCCAGTCGGCCCGGGTCGCCCGGTGGCCCTGGTGGCCGTGCTCGAGGAAGTCGCGGAACGTCTGCCCGGTGTTCTCGATGATCTTCCCGCCGCGCTTGATCAGGAACATCGGGGCCTCGACGGCCCAGGCGACGTAGTCCGAGAACCTGCGGCCGCCCTCGAGGACGCCGCGGATGAGCCCCTGGCGGGACGGGTCGACGTCGAGCCAGACCCTGGCGCGGTAGCTCCTTCCGCCGAAGAGCCGGCCCTCGTGGAAAGGGGAGTTCGCGAAGATCGCGGTCACGAGCGGCGAGAGGCGGAGCGCGATCCGGAGCGCGCGCATCGCCTCCTCCTCGCTCGCGTAGTCGAAGTTCGCCTGCACGGTGGCGGTCCGGCGCATCATGTCGAGGCCGTGCGCGCCGCGCGTGGGGAGGTAGCGCCGCATGATCGCGTAGCGGCCCTTGGGCACCCACGGCAGCTCGGCCTGCGCGGCGAGGGGGTGGAAGCCGACGCCGAGCCAGGAGAGGTGGAGCTCCCTCGAGATGTCGCGGAGCTCGGCGAGGTGCCCGCTCATCTCCGCGCAGATCTGGTGGACGTTGTCGAGCGGGGCGCCGGAGAGCTCGAGCTGGCCGCCCGGCTCGAGCGTGATGGAGGCGCCGGCGCGCTGGAGCGCGATCAGCGGGCCGCCGGGCGACTCGCGCTCGGGCC
Source organism: uncultured Polyangiaceae bacterium (assembly GCA_964421485.1). GTDB lineage: Bacteria > Myxococcota_A > Polyangia > Polyangiales > Polyangiaceae > CAYQYG01. Next base: position 8,891 of record CAYQYG010000332.1, read on the forward strand.
GCCACCCGTGGCGATCGACCAGCGCCTCGAGCACCGCGAGCACGCTCCGCTCGCCCTCGTAGGGGATGGCGGCCCCCGTCGCCTCGTCGACCCCGAACTTCTCCGACTCCGCGCCGATGCGGTGCTGCGCCTCGGGTTTTATCGCCTCGTGGAACGGGAAGAGGAGATCCTCCATCGTCTCCAGGGTCTGGGCTTTCGGATCGCTCGCCACGCTTGCTTCGGCCATCTTCTCTCTTTCGGGTTTTCTTCTCGGGTGCCCAGGGGGAGCGGGGGCGCGGGACCTCTTCCGGCCTAGCAGAGCCGCGGCGGCTCAGGCACGCCGCCAGACCGACAAACGCCGGTTCTCGCGCAGCGATTTGGCGAGCGCCGCGAGGTGGGCCACCGTCGAGCCCGCGCCGCCGCCGAGGATGCGCGCCCCGGCTTCGAAGAGGCGGCGCGCCGAGGTGACCCACGCGTCCTGGCCGCCCTCCTCGCCGTGGCCGGCGCAGAGGAGCACGCCGACCTGGCCGTCGTCGCGGGGCTGATCGAGGCGCGCGAGCGCGGTGAGCGCGAGCTCGACCGAGGGCGCCTCGATCAGGATCGTGTCCGCCCCGCCGTCGAGCGCGGCCCGGACGGCGTCCTCGATCGCCTCGCCGTCCGGCGTGCGGCCCGCGCCCTCGACGTGGAACAGGGCCCAGGTCGCGAGCTGCGTCGCGCTCGCGCTGACCACGGCGGCGCGGCGCGCGAGGCGGGCGACGCCGGGCGGGAGCGTGGCCTCGAGGGCCGCAGGGAAGCCCGAGGCGACGAGGATCTCGCAGCCGGCGGCGGCGAGGCGGGTCGCGTGGATCGCGTAGTCCTCGGCGAGGCGATCGGTGTCGCCGGTCGGCGCGGCCGAGCCGAAGCCGCCGAGCACGCCCGCGACCGCCACGCGGCGCGAGACGGCCGCGGAGGCCTCGAGCGCGAGGTCGACCGCGGCCCCCGTCAGCGCGGCGGCCCGGAAGGCCATGCCGATGGGAGCGAGCGAGCGGGGCGCGGTGCCGGCGGTGAGCGCGAAGAGGACGTCGACGCCGGCCTCGACCTCGGCCTCGTAGACGGCCTGCGCGTCGGCCGGGCTCTCGCGCAGGAGCCGCCCGATCGGCGCGACGGGGTGGAGGGGGACGCCGCGCGCGCGGAGCGTGGCCACGGGGTCCGCGCTCACGAGCACCGGGCGCACCGCGGGCGGGCGGCCGGACGTGGTCTCCGGCGCGGCGATGTCGTCGGCGGCTTTCCCGGGCTCCTCGATCACTGAGCTCAACCGTGGAAACTAGCCCAAGACGGCCCCGAGGCGGCGCGAAATGGTGCGCCCCGCTGCCCCGGCACGCAGGCCGCGTGACGTGGCCGCCGGCGGGGCGGCGCCGCGCGGGGCAGCCCGGGCGGGGCGCTCCGCGCGAGGAG
>CAYQYG010000333.1:0-10263 GCA_964421485.1 uncultured Polyangiaceae bacterium
GACAAGCTCGCGAAGTTCTCGTCGCGCGGCGAGGGCGTCGACATCGCCGCGCCGGGCGTGAACGTCGTGCAGCAGACGATCTGCAACCGCGGGCGCGACAAGTGCGAGCGCTACCCGGGCTACAGCGGCACCTCGATGGCCTCGCCGCACGTCGCGGGCGCGGCGGCGCTGCTCGTCGGCCTCGGCGTGTCCGATCCGGCGGCGGTCGAGCGGGCGCTGCGCGCGAACGCGCGCGTGGTCGACGACTCGGACGCCGGCAAGCGCCTCTACGGCGCTGGCATCCTCCAGGCCGCGAGCGCGGCGGTGCGGGTGACGGAGGTCCACGCCCTGGTGCGGCTGCTCGCGGTGCTCGCGCTGACCGCGTGGGTCGCGCGGAGCGCGCGCAAGAAGGACGCGCGCGCGACCAGCCCGTGGACGGCGAGCTTCCTCCTGCCCGCGCTCGCCGCGGGGCCGGGGCTGTTCTTCTTCGCGCCCTGGCTCCTGCCGCGCGTGTCGCTCCCGATCGACCTGCTCGCGCGCCCGATCGCGGACCTCGACCTCGTGATCGGCGCGTCGCTGCACCGCTGGCTGCCGCTCGCGAACGCGCTGATCCCCTTCGGCCTGACCGCGCTCTGCCTCGGCGTGAAGCGGCTCCGTCCGGTGGTCGCGGGCTTCGCGGTCGGGACGGCCGCGTACCTCACCTCCGTCGTCGCGCTCGGCGAGGCCGCGAGCCCGTTTGGCTGGACCGCGCTCGTGGTCTGGTGCGCGGTGAACGCCGCCGCCTGCATCTGGATCGCCCGGACGAACCTCACCGAGTCCCGCTGATCCCGCCCGGGCGCGCGTGAAGCGCGCCCGGCGCGCGCCGCGCCCCCACCTCCCACCGCCACGCCCCGGAAAACGAGCTACGATGCGGCCGCATGCGGTCCGGCATCCTCCTCGTCCCGTTCGCGCTCCTGGCCCTCTGCTGCGGCGGCTCCTCCAGCGAGACGCCCTGGCCCGTGGAGCCGGAAGGCCCCGCGCTGGGGCCCGCAGGCGAGGGCGCGCCCCGGGGCCCGCTCGACGAGCCCGAGGCGCCTGGTCAGGAGGCCGCGCCGGACGAGCAGGGCGCCCCGCCGGGCGAGCCCGAGGCGCCGCCGCCCGCGGACCCGCAGCGCTAGCCTGCTCGAACGAACATGGCGCGTGACTGGACGGACCGGCGCAGGGCGTGGCTCTCCGCCGCGCTCCTGTCCGCCGCGCTGCTGATCCTCCCCGTCATTGCCTGGCTCCTGCTGCCCATTCCCACGCCGAGCGCGCCGCCGCCGCGCGCCGTGAGCACCGCCGCCGCCGCGACCCCGCCGGCGGAGCCCGAGGAGCCCTCCGAGCCGCCCCCGCCCCGGCCCAGGGCGGCCGCGACCGTCGCGGCGGCGCCCACGAACCAGGGTGGACCGGTGCACGGCTCGGTGCTCGACCCGTCGGGCAAGCCGATCCAGGGCGCCTTCGTCACCTGCAAGGACCGCCCCGCGGTCGGCGCGGGCACCGACGCCGAAGGCCGCTTCGAGCTCTCGGAGGAGGCCGACGGCTGCGCCGCCGTCGCCACCCACGCCGCGCACAGCCCCTCGGAGGAGACGCGCCTCTCCGCGGGCGCCGACAACGTCCTGCGGCTGCTCGCGGGCGGCGTGATCGAGGGGATCGTGGTCAGCGAGACGGGCTCGCCGGTCGAGGCGTACCTGCTCGCGGTCGAGTCGTTCATGCCGGCCGGCAGCGATTCGAAGGCCGGCTTCTCCAACCGCCCGCGCATCATCGAGGATCCCGGCGGCGCGTTCCGCTGGGACGATCTCCCGCCCGGCCGGTACGTGCTCACCGCGAGCTCCGCCGGCCGCCCGCCGGCGCGCAGCAACGGCATCGAGGTCGAAGCGGGACGGACCTCGCGCGGCGTGCGCATCGTGCTGCCGCGCGGCGTGACGCTGATGGGCAAGATCATCGACGCCGACACGCGCGCGCCCGTGAAGGAGGCGCAGGTCGAGCTCGACTCGGTGACCACGTCCGGCGCGAACGCGATCTCGCTGGTCCTCTCGGACGGCGCCGGCGATTACGAGCTCGAGGGCGTGCCGGCGACGGGGCCGTTCTCCGTCAAGGTGCGGCACATCGATTACGTGACGAAGATCGTGCCCGGCCTGGACGCGCGGGGATCGTCGACGCTGCGCGCCGACATCGAGATCCGCGCCCGCGGCGACGGCGGCGCGAACGAGGAGCTCGCCGGCATCGGCGCGACGCTCGCGCCCTCGCCGAAGGGCGTGATGATCATCGGCGTGATCGACGGCGGCCCTGCGGCGCGCGGCGGCCTCCAGCAGGGCGACCGCATCGTGCGCATCGACGGCGCGGACGCGACCGATCTCCCCGTCTCGGACTGCGTCCAGCGCCTGCGCGGCCACGAGGGGACGCGCGTCCGCGTGGCCGTGGACCGGGAGGGCCAGACGATCGAGGCGAATCTGGTGCGCGCGGTCGTGGTCCGCTGAACCCCCCGAACCCCCGCCTCGCGCCCGTGGAGAGGTGCTAAGGGTCGCCCATGTCCACGCGCCCGACCGCGCTGCCCCCCGCCGGAGCCACCGACGTCCTCTACCTCGTGGACCTCTCGGGGTACGTCTTCCGCGCGTACCACGCGATCAGCCCGCTCTCGAGCGCCGGAGGCGAGCCGACGCACGCGACCTACGGGACCGTCGCGATGCTGTCCAAGCTCGTGGACGAGCGCAGGCCGGCCTACCTCGGCGTGGCAATGGACTCGGGCGGCAGGACCTTCCGCGACGATCTCGATGCCCGCTACAAGGCGCACCGCCCGCCGCCCCCTCCCGACCTGACGGTGCAAATGGACCGGTGCCGCCAGATCGTCGAGGCGTACCGGATCCCGATCTTCGTCGCGGACGGGCTCGAGGCGGACGACCTCGTCGCCGTCGCCGTGGCGCGGGCGAAGGAGAAGGGCCTGCGCGTCGTCATCGCGTCGAGCGACAAGGACCTGATGCAGCTCGTCGACGACGAGCGCGTGATGCTCTGGGACGCGATGCGCGACAAGGTCTACGGCGCCCCCGAGGTGATCGCGAAGTTCGGCGTGCCCCCGGAGCAGGTGCGCGACCTGCTCGCCCTGGTCGGCGACGCGTCCGACAACGTGCCCGGCGTGCCCGGCGTCGGGCTGAAGACCGCCGCGGAGCTGCTCGCCCAGTTCGGCTCGCTCGAGGCGATCTACGCGCGGATCGACGAGGTGAAGAAGCCGCGGATCCGCGACTCGCTCAAGGAGAACAAGGCGGACGCCCTGCTCTCGCAGCGGCTGGTCACGCTCGACGGCACGGCGCCGGTCGACCTCGACCTGGAGAGGCTCCGCTACGGGAGCGCCGACGTCGACCGGCTCCGGGAGATCTTCACCGAGCTCGGCTTCACCCGCTTCCTGAAGTCGGTGCGGGCGCCCGCCGCGGCCGCGAGGGACGCGTCGTATTCGACGATCCTCACGCGCGACGCGCTCCAGGCGTTCGCCGCCGCGGCCCGCGCCGCCGGCCGGCTGGCCCTCGAGGTCCACGCGACGAGCCGCGTGGCGATGACGGCCCACGTCGCCGGCGTGTCGCTCGCATGCGAGCCCGGGCGCGCGGCCTACGTCCCGTTCACCCACCGCTACCTCGGCGCGCCGGCGCAGCTCTCGCTGCGCGATCTCGCGGCGATCCTCGGGCCGGTGCTCTCGGATCCGGCCGTCGCGAAGGTCGGCCACGACCTCAAGTTCGTCGAGGTTGTCCTGCGCCGCCACGGCATCCGGCTCGCCGGTATCGATTTCGACACGGCGCTCGCCGGCTACCTCATCGATCCCGAGGCCAAGAACGAGCTGCCGGAGATCGCGGAGCGCGAGCTCGGCGTGAAGATGGTCCCGCTCGAGGAGATCGCGCCGAAGCGGCGCGGCCAGCCCCCGCCCGCGCTCGACGACGTCGAGGTGCACGAGGCGACGCGCCACGCCGCGGCGTTCGCCGACGTGGGGCTGTCGCTCACCGACCGGCTGCGCCCCCGCCTGCGCGCCGAGCGGCTCGACGCGCTGCTCACCGATCTGGAGCTCCCGCTCGCCTCGGTGCTCGCGGAGATGGAGCTCGCGGGCGTGCTGATCGACCCCGGGGCGCTGGACGGGCTCGGGGGCCAGATGCAGATCGAGCTCGCGGCGCTAGAGGCGAAGGCGCGCCGGATCGTCGGCCATGACATCAACCTCGCGTCGCCCAAGCAGCTCGAGGCGGTGCTCTTCGACGAGCTCAAGCTGCGCTCCCAGCGCAAAACGAAGACGGGGCGCTCGACCGACGCGGACGTGCTCGAGGCGCTCTCCGACGATCACGAGCTGCCGGGCGTCGTGCTCGAGCACCGCGCGATCGCGAAGCTCAAGGGCACCTACGTCGACGCGCTGCCCAGGATCGTGCACCCCGAGACGGGCCGCATCCACACGCGCTGGAGCCAGACCGTGGCGGCGACGGGCCGCATCTCGTCGCAGGATCCGAACCTCCAGAACATCCCGGTCCGCACGTCGCTGGGCAAGATGATCCGCCGGGCGTTCATCGCGCCGCCCGGGAGCGTGATCCTCAGCGCGGACTACTCGCAGATCGAGCTGCGGCTCCTGGCGCACCTGTCGAAGGACCCGGTGCTCGTGGACGCGTTCAAGGCGGGCCAGGACGTGCACGTGCGCACGGCGATGGAGATCTTCGGCGTGCCGGCGGAGGGGGTCACCGACGAGATGCGCCGGCGGAGCAAGACGATCAACTTCGGGGTGATCTACGGGATGGGCGAGTCGGCGCTGGCGAAGCGGCTCGGGATCCCGCGCGTGGAGGCGGCGCGCTTCATCGACGCCTATTTCCAGCGGTACCGCGGCGTGCACGACTTCATGGAGCGCACGATGACGGAGGCGCGGCGGACCGAGTCCGTGCACACGCTGCTCGGGCGCCGGCGCCTCTTGCCTGATCTCCGGAGCAGCGACCGGATGCGGCGCGCGCAGGCCGAGCGCATCGCGCAGAACACACCTATCCAGGGCACTGCGGCCGATCTGCTGAAGCTGGCGATGGTGCGCCTCGCCCGGCCGGTCGTGCCGGGGGCGCGGATGGTGCTCACGGTGCACGACGAGCTGGCGTTCGAGGTGCCGAAGGACGCCGTCAAGGAGGCCGCCGCGAAGGTGCGCGAGGCGATGGAGACGGTGTTCCCGCTCGACGTGCCGCTCGTGGTCGACATCGGCCACGGCCCGAGCTGGGCGGACGCGCACTGACAAGCGCGACAGAGCAACGCGACAAAAGCACAGCGCCCGCTGCACCTTTCGGTGAGCGGGTCGCTTGCGCGGGCGGTGCGGCGTCAGCTCGCGGGAGCGGTCGCCGACGCCTTGCGGAGCGCCATGGCGAGCCGGCTCTTCACACGCGAGGCACGCTTCGCCGGGATGATGCCCTTCGAGGCGGCTCGATCGAGCGCGCTCGCGGCGGCGACGACGAGCGTCGAGGCGCCGGTCGCGGTGCCCTTGAGGGCGGTGCGCGCCTTCTTGAGCGTCGTCCGGAGCTCGGACTTGGCGGCGCGGTTGCGCGCCGTCCTCTTGAGGCGCTGGCGGTTGCGCTTTTCAGCGGATGCGTGATTGGCCATGAGAAACTCCTACTTCTTCGCCGAGGTCTCGGCGGGGGCCGCCTGGCGGCGAGCGTCCGGCGCGTTCGGGTCGTAGCCGGCGGGATGGATCGGGAAGGCCGGCGTGCCGTGCGCGCGCTCATGGCGCTTGCGGGCGGTGCCGCTCGTACGGGCCTTGCGCTTGCGGATGCGCTGCGTTTGCTGGGTCGCGGAAACCATGGGGGCGGGCAGTCTATCCGCGGGCGCCGTCCTGTCAACAGGGAGGCGGCGTCCGCTATTTTGCGGCTGTTTTGTGGTTTTTTTGTGCTCGCTCGGGTGCGCATGCGGCGCGCGGGGAGCCGCGCTCGCCCGCCGGGCCCGCGCGATCACGGGCGGATCGTGACGCCGAAGGTGAACGTGGGCTTCGAGAACGGGCCGACGTTCGCTCCCTTGAGGGCCGATTTGATGCAGCCCGAGGCGCCGTTCGACGCGGCCCAGCCGGTCACGCTGACGTTGCTCACCGCGCCCGAGGAGGAGAAGGTGACCTGCGCGCGGGAGACGTCGTCCGCGCCCGCGACGCAGGCCTTCGCGCCGCCCATCACCGAGCCGATCGCGGCCTGGAGCGAGCCCTGCGAGGGCTGCTCGGGGATGTTCTGGTTGCGCGGCGTGCCCGCGGCGGGCTCCGGCGCCTCGGTGACGTCGGACCTGGTGCCCTCGTCGCCCACCGCCTTCTGCATCGCGGAGGAGAGGTCGCCGGGCTTGCCAGCGGGCGCGGGCGCCGGGAGCTTGCCCTGCGCGACGGCGGCGGGCTGCTCGGGCGCGGCGGTGCCCGCGGGGGCGGCGGGCGCGGCCGCGCCTGCGCCGCTCGGTCCGGCCGCGACCTTGCCCTCCTCGGCAGGCTTCGCGTCCTCGGCGACCTTGCCCTCCTCGGCGGGCGCAGCGGGCTCGGCCGCGGGCTGCGGCGCGGCCGCGGGCTGCTCGCCCTGAGCGCGCTCGGGCACCACTGCGGGCGCGTCCTGCGCCGCGTGCGGCTCCGTCGCCGGGCCCTTGCGCGTCTGCATGATCGCGAACGAGGCCGCGAGGCCGAGCGCCGCGATCGCGACGCCCGCGACGACGCCGGGCGAGCCCTTCTTCTTCTGAGGCAGCGTCGCGGGCTGGCGCTGCGTCTTGGCCTCATCCGCCCTGGCGTCCTCGTCGAAGCCGAGCGCCTCGGTGCCGGGCTGCGCCTTCTCCGCCGCGGCCTTCTGCTGCGCCGTCGCCGCGGCGTTCACGATCTTGAGATCGATGACGCCGGAGTCCTCCTTGCCGGCCTCGCTCGGCCGCCCAGGAGGCGACGAGGCGCGGGACGGGAGCGGGGTCGAGATCGCCGCCGGGAGGGGCGTCGACACGGCGCTCGCCCGGCTGGGCGGCGGCGTCGACACGCCGGACTGGCTCGCCCTCGCGGCGATCTCCTTGAGCGACTGGCGTTTCCTCTCGGGGGGGACGCTCGCTGCGGACTTCCGGCCCCCGTCCTGATCTGATCCCTGGGACATCGTTCTCTCTTCTCCTGAAGGCAAAGCGCGCAGATATGGAGTCGTCGCGAGCGAGGGTCTGGGCTCGACCTCGGCAGGTGGCTCGCCGGGCTCGGCGTCGAGCGCGGGGGCAGCGAGCAGCGCGTCCAGCGCCGCCTTGCCCTCGCTCCGCCGGGCCACGGCCGCCTCCACGATGAGGTCGGCGCGCTCTTCCCACGCCTGCTCGTCGCGGGTCGAGGGAGCGGGCCACTCCTTGAGCAGCCCGTCGAGCTCGAGCTTGCCAGTGAGGCTCATAGGGAATCCCCTTCGAAACCCCGCTCCGCGAGGTACACGCGGAGCTTGCGGCGCGCCTCGTGGACGCGCCATGCCACTGTGCCCTCGGGGCACCCGAGGATCTTCGAGGCGTCCTCGTGCGCGACGCCGTCGATGCACACGAGGATCAGCGTGGTGCGCAGCGTGTCCGAGAGCGCGTCGATGCCGTCGCAGAGCGCGGCCGCGAGCTCGCGCCGCTGGGACGCGGTCGCGGGATCGCTGCCGTGGCTGGGGCGCGTCTCCGTGAGCAGCCCCTCGATGCGCGGATCATCTGCCGAGGAGGAGTCCCTCGTGTTCTTGCGCGACCGGATCGTGTTGAGCGAGAGGTTCACGGCGATCCGGTAGAGCCAGGTGAAGGGCTCGCTCCGCCCGTCGAAGCGGTCGAGGGCCTGGTAGGCGCGGACGAAGGTCTCCTGCGTCACGTCCTCTGCCTCCGCGCCCGTGCGGACGAGGTGAAAGGCCAGGCGGAAGATCCGCTTCTGATAACGGCGAACCAGCAGGCCGAAGGCCTGCGAGTCCCCCCTCCGGGCCTGGTCCACGAGTTCGCGATCTGTCGGTTTGGCCATCCTAGCCGCCTCGAGGTGCGGGGGATCTCCAGCGCAGGAACGAGGGCGCAGCCGTGAGGGACCTCTCGGGCCGTTCGGGGATCGGCCTCGCGAGGAAACACCCTCGCGACCCGGGCTTCGCACCGGCAAAGCCGGACGGTGAGGCGGTAAGCTCCAAGCTGAGGCGCGCGAAGATAGCCGAACACTCACCCTAGGACAAACCATGCGCCGGGATCTTGGGGGGGCGATCCCGTACGAGGCGCGGCTTCGCAGGAAATCTGGTTGACACTCGGAGCTCCAGGGGGATCCCGTCCCGTCCACGGCACGCACCACGGCCCAGGGGGCCTGGCATGGCGGGATCGCGGGGGCGGGGGCCTGCTATCGTCGATCGATGCGACGCTCATGGATCCGCACGGCCGGGCTCGTCGCGGCCGCCTTCGCCGGGGGGGCGATCACCTCGCACCTCGCCAACGCCACCACGCAGGCGCAGAGCCCGTACGCGCCGTTCGAGCAGCTCGCGCGGGTCATGGTCCTCGTCGAGAACCAGTACGTCGAGCCGGCGCAGCGCGAGAAGATGATCGAGGGGGCGATCCACGGGATGGTGGCGGAGCTCGATCCTCACTCGGCGTACATGAGCGCGCAGGAGTTCTCGCAGTTCCAGGAGGAGACCGGCGGGAAATTCGGCGGGGTCGGGATCGAGGTCGACTACCGCGACGAGATCATCACGGTGGTGGCGCCGATCGAGGGGTCGCCCGCGGAGCGGGCGGGCATCCGGTCGGGGGATCAGATCCTCGCGATCGACGGGCGGCCGACGCGGGGCGAGCGGATGGACAAGCTCGTGACGCTGATGCGCGGGGCGCCGGGGTCGCGCGTGAAGGTCACGATCCGGCGCCCGGGCGTGGCGGAGCCGATCACGTTCGATCTGGTCCGCGAGGACATCCACGTGAAGAGCGTGGTCGCGAAGCGGCTCGACAACGACGTGGCGTACGTGCGCGTGAAGCAGTTCCAGGAGGGGACGCACGTGGAGCTCCTGCGCGCGGCGGGCAAGGTGCGCGCGGCGTCGAAGGCCCCGCTCGTGGGCGTGATCCTCGACCTGCGGAACAACCCGGGGGGGCTCGTGGACGAGGCCGAGGCCGTCGCCGACGAGTTCCTCGCGTCGGGGGCGATCTACTCGACGCGGCACAGGAGCCAGGTCATCGACGAGGCGAAGGCGCACGACGGAGGGGCGTTCGCGACGGTCCCGGTCGTGGCGCTGGTGAACGAGTACTCGGCGAGCTCGGCGGAGCTCGTGGCGGGGGCGCTGCAGGACAGCAAGCGGGCGACCCTCGTCGGGGCGACGACGTTCGGGAAGGGCTCGGTGCAGACGATCTTCGAGCTGCCCGGGGGCGCGGGGATGCGGCTGACGACGATGCGGTACTACACGCCGAGCGGGCGCTCGATCCAGGCGCAGGGGATCCGGCCGGACATCGTGGTCGAGCCGCCGCAGGGCGCAGGGGCGGGGACCGTCGTGCGCGAGCGCGATCTCGAGGGCCACCTCGAGCCGGAGGGCGTGGCCGCGGCGGGGGCGCCGAAGGCGGTGGTCGTCGATCGCGGCGCGGGCCGCACGGCCGCGGCGCCGGATGACGACGGGAAGGGCGACGTGCCGAGCGATCCGGTGAAAGGGAGCGATTTCCCGCTGTCGGTCGGGTACCAGCTGCTCCTGAAGACGATCAGCGACAAGCGCCAGCGGTGATCAGGCCTCGGCACCCGCGCGGAGGCCCGAGGCGACGGCCTCGAGGGCGGTGCGGCGGCGGCCCGCGATGATGTCGCCGGCCGCGTGGATGCCAGGGGCGGCGCGGACGCCGTCGCAGCGGACACCGACGGCCTCGAGCGCGCCGGCGCGGGCGCCGCGGGGCCAGGCGGTCGCGTCGAGCTCGGGGCCATGGAGCGAGCTCGTGACCTCGAGGGCCGCGCGGCCATCGCCGAGCGTGACGGGGGCCACGAGCGAGAGCTCGAAGGGGACGCGGCCGCCCGGGGGGAGATCGGCGCCGGCGAAGCGCTCGGCAGGGGTGTAGGCGACGCCCCCCGCCGCGACGCCGCCGAGCGCGAGCACGACGGCGTCGGCCTCGATCCGCGTATCCTCGCGCGCGGCCAGGGTGACCGCGAAGCGAGGGGCGGCGCTGCCGCCGCCCAGCGCCTCGACCGCAGCGGCGCGGCCGTGGATGCGGCGCGCGCCGGCGGCGGCGAGCAGGGCGTCGCGCGCGGCCTCGAAGCGGAGGCCCGCGGGGGAGCCGGCGCCGGCGAGCGCCTCGCCGACCGGGACGCCGACGCGCCCCGCGAGCGCCTCAGATCGGAAGAGCACACGTCTG
>CAYQYG010000334.1:0-10256 GCA_964421485.1 uncultured Polyangiaceae bacterium
TCATCGCCACCGCGGCGGGCGCGCCGCCCTCGCCCGACGTCGCCGAGCGCGCCCGGATCGAGCGCGCCCGCGCCGCGTTCTTCCTCGACCCGCGCGCGCCGGCCGATCCGCACACCGGCCTCGTCGAGCTCGGCGCCGACGTCGCCCTCCGCGCCCAGCTCCAGGCGGCCGTGGGCGGCGCGCTGCCCGACCGCCCGATCGCCGTCACGCACATCGAGCGCGCCGCCGGCTGCGCCTTCGCCGGCTTCGCGCGCCGCGTGCTGCGCGTCCGCCGCGTCGAGGACCTGCTCGAGGCCGCGGACGCGCGGGAGCGCGGCGACATGATCCACCGCGCGCTGCAGGCCTCGTTCGAGGCGCTGCGCGAGCTCGGCGCGCCGGACGCGGATCCCGCCGAGCGCCTCGCCGCCGCCCGCGCCGCCGCCGAGCGCGCGCTCGGCGCCGGGGCGGCCGCCGCGCCGCTCCGCCGCGAGGCGATCGACAAGGCGATCGAGGACGCCCTCCAGGTCGTCGTGCGCGCCATCGATCGCGACGATCCGGTCGCCTTCCTGCTCGCCGAGCGCCGCTTCGGCGCCGGCGAGCCCGCGCCCTGGGGCCCGCTGGAGCTCCCGTTCGCGGGCGACGGCGAGCCGACCGTGCACGTCGACGGCCAGATCGACCGGATCGATCGCTCGACCGACGGCCGCGTCGTGCGGGTCATCGACTACAAGACCGGGCGGCTGCCCGACAGGGAGGAGCGGGAGCGCGCGCTGCAGCTCCCGCTCTACGCCGCCGTCGCGGCGCGCGCGCTCGGCGCCGACGACCTGCGCGCCATGTATTTCACCGTCCGGCCGCGGGGCCTCGTCGAGACCTGGCCCGGCGAGGACGACGTCGGCAAGCAGCAGGAGCTCGCCGCGCGGTGGGACGAGGCCGCGAGCACCGCCCGCCGCGCGGTCGGCGCCCTCTGGGAGGGCAAGGTCGAGCCGCGCCCCAGGCAGAAGGGCATGTGCGAGCGCTGCGACGCGCGCGAGGTCTGCCGCCGCCCCGCGGTGATCCCGAGCGCCGAGGCCCCGGCGGAGGCGCGGGCGTGAGGGATCCCGAGCTCGCGGCCGACGGCTTCGGCGCGCCCGCCGGCGGCGCGGCCGCCGGCGCGGACGCGGACGCGGACGCCGAGGTCGAAGCCATGTTCGATGTGGACGCGGATCTCGATCCTGCCGCCGGCTCCACCGCGCCCCCGCGCGCCGCGCCGCCGCCCGACGTCGCCGCGTTCGCGCCCGCGCGCGCCGCCCCGGCGCCCGCGCTCTCCGGCCCCGACGCGGTCATCTACGCCTTCCGCCGCAACGTGGTCGTCGCGGCCAGCGCCGGCACCGGCAAGACGCACCGGCTCACGGCGCTCTACGTGCTCCTCGCGCTCGGCCTCACCTCCGCGGGCCAGACCGGCGCGACCGCCGCCCCGCCGATCCTGCCCGATCGCATCGTCGCGACCACCTTCTCCCGCGCCGCCGCGCGCGAGATCGCGACGCGCATCGAGCGCGAGCTCCGCGCCCTCGCCGCGTGGGACGGCCGCGCCGCCGTCCCGTTCGGCGACATCCTCCTCGCCCGCCGGGCCGAGCTCGGCCTCGCGCTCCCGCCCGAGGAGATCCGGCGGCGCGCCGGCGACGCGCTCGGCCGCTGGGGCGCCGCGCGCATCGACACGCTGCACGGCGTCGCCAAGCAGCTCGTCGATCGCCACGCGATCGCGATGGGCCTCTCCCCAGGCGCGCGCATCCTCGACGAGGAGGAGGCCCAGGCGCTCGGCGACCTCGCGGTCGACGAGACCCTGAGCGCCGCGCTCGGCGAGGGCGGCGAGCGCGCCGACGCCGCCCGCGCCCTCATCGCCGCCGCCGGCGACCTCGATTCCGCCCGCGCGCAGATCACCCGCCTGCTCGATCGCCTCGACGAGGAGGGCCTCACCCCCTCGCTCCTCGTCACCACCGATCACGCCGCCGAGGCCCGCCGCCTCCGCCACGACCTCCTCCGCCTCGCCCGCCGGAGCGCCGTGGAGGGCAGCCCCACGTTCCAGGCCCCCGCCGCCGCGCTCGCCGCCGCGCTCGCCGCCGCCTCGTCCGAGGGCGCCCCGGGCCCCCTCCCCGGCGCCGCGATCGCCCCTGCCCGCGACATCTTCGCCGTCCGCAAGCCCCGCCACCCCACGCCCGCCGACGAGGACTTCTGCGCCTTCCGCGAGGCCCTCCCCGGCCAGACCCACCCCGAGCGCGCCCAGCGCCTGCTCGATTTCCTCCGCGACGCCGCGCTCCTCACGCGCCGCGAGGTCCTGCTCATCGAGCTGCTGGAGGCCGCGCGCGCGCGCCTCGGCGCCGCCCGCCGCGCCGAGGGCGGCCTCGGCTTCGGCGACCTCCTCCGCGCCGCGCGCGATGGCCTGCGCGACGACCCCGCGATCGCCCGCGCCGCGCGCGACGGCGTGGGCGCCCTGCTCGTCGACGAGTTCCAGGACACGAGCGCCGTCCAGCGCGACCTGGTCTACCTGCTCCGCGAGCGCGAGGACGCCGCCGAGCGCCGCCCCCCCGGCGCCGCCCCCGCCGCCTCGTCGCTGATGGGCCACGGCCTCTTCCTCGTCGGCGACCGCAAGCAATCCATCTACGGCTTCCGCGGCGCCGACGTCTCGGTCTTCTGCCGCGTCTGCGCCGAGCTCGCCGGCGCCGCCGCCGGTCGCGCCCTGGAGCTCCCCGAGCCCACCTGGTCCCCGTCCCCCGTCGCCGATTTCGTCGCCCTCCGCGAGTCCCGCCGCTCCACCCCCGAGGTCCTCGCGTTCGTCAACGCCTTCTCCGCCCGCGATTTCGCCCAGGACCGCGCCGAGGGCGACGCGCGCCCCGAGCCGCTGCGCGAGTTCGAGATCGCCTACAGCGCCGCCGAGCACCTGGTCCCCGTCGCCTCGAAGCCCGGGCCCACCCGCGTCGTGCTCGTCGCCGACTCCGAGGAGGCCCCCCCGCCCGAGGGCGCCGACGCCCTGGTCCGCGACGCCGCCAAGGGCCCCCTCCGCGAGGCCCTCGCCGCCGCCGCCTACGTCGCCCGCCGCGTCCGCGGCGACGCCCTGCGCCCCGAGCCCGGGGATCTCCGCTTCGGCGACATCGCCATCCTCGCCCGCCGCCGCAGCACGATCCCCCTCCTGGAGCTCGCCCTCGCCCGCCTGGAGGTCCCCTACGTCGTCGCCGGCCGCGCCCTCTTCGACGCCCCCGAGATCCGCGACGTCGCCGCCCTCCTCCGCCTCCTGCTCGACCCCGGCGACCAGCTCCCCCTCGCCACCGTGCTCCGCGGGCCCATGGTCGCCCTCTCGGACACCTCGCTGGCCCTGCTCTCCCCTCCTGGCCGCGGCCTCACGGTCCCCCTGCTCGGCCGCTGGTCCGACGCCGACGCCGCGCCGTCCGCCGACGGCGACCTCCCCGCTCCCGCGCTCTCCCGCCTCCCCGCCGCCGAGCGCGCCCGCCTCGAATCCTTCCGCGCCCGCTTCGCCGCCCTGCGCCGCGCCGCGCTCCGCTCCACCCCCGGCGAGGCGATCCGCGCCGCCGTGGCCGCCTTCGACCTCGACCGCGTGCTCGCCGCCTTGCCGCGCGCCCAGGCCCGCATCGGCAACGTGGATCGCCTGGTATCCATCGCGACCCGCCGCGGCGGCTCCCTGGCGAGCTTCGTCCGCTGGCTGGACCGCCGCATCCGCGACGAGGCCGACGAGCCCGAGGCCGCCGTGTTCTCCCCCGAGGACGACGCTGTGCGCCTCGTGACCATTCACGGCAGCAAGGGCCTCGGCTTCCCCGCCGTGGTCCTCGTCGATCTGAACGCCGAGCCCCGCGGCGACCTGCCCGGCCTCGGTTTCATCCCCCCCACCACGGATCGCCCCGCCGCGCTGGTCGTCCGCCATTTCGCGCGCCGCGTGAGCCGCGCCGCCCGCCCCGGCTCGCGCTACGACGCCGAGGTCGACGCCCTCGCCCCGCTCTTCGAGGTGTCGACCCCCGCGAGGATGGCCGCCCGTCACGAGGTGCAGGCCCGCGAGCGCGCCGAGCGCCAGCGGCTCACCTACGTCGCGATCACCAGGGCCAAGCGGGAGCTCGTCCTGATCGCGCCCGCGGGCAAGCCGAGGCCCGCCTCCGCCTGGCAGACGCTGAAGCTCGCGGCCGCGGCGGCGGAATCGGAGTCGGAGGCCGGAGCGGGAGCGGGATCGGGAGCGGGGACGGTCACGGAATCGATCACGGAGCCGGAATCGGTCACGGTCACGGAATCGGTCACGGTCACGGTCACGGAATCGGAATCGGTCACGGAATCGGAATCGGCCACGGCCCCGGAATCGGAATCGGAATCGGTCACGGCCCCGGAATCGGCGGCGGGCTCCCTCCGGGCGACCCTGACCGAGATCCTCCAGGCCCGCGACCTCCTCGCCGAGGCGCGCCCGCCCGCGCCGGGCACCGACGCGTACGCGCGCCCCGCCCCCGCATTCAAGCCGGCCCCCGCCCCGCGGCTCGCCGCCGCCCGCACCGTCGCCGTCGGCGCGGCGCCGCTGGCCCTCTTCCAGAGCTGCCCGCGCCGCTTCCGGCTGCGCCACCTCCTCGGCCTGGAGGAGCCCGCCGCCGCGTCGCAGCTCGGCCTCTTCGACCTCGAGGGCCCCGCCGAGCTCCCCGGCGAGGAGCGCGTCGAGCCGGAGGACGGCGCCGACCCCCGCCCCCCCGGCCGCGCCCCGCACCGCGCCCTGGAGCGCTGGCCGCGCGCCCGCCTCGGCGAGCCCACGAGCCCCGGCGACGTCCTCGCGCGGCTCGCCCTCGAGGGAATGCCCGGCGACGCCCCCGAGGCCCTCCGCCTGGCCCAGGGCCTCGCGCGCTTCCTGGAGGGCCAGTACGCGCGCAAGCTCCGCGATGAGGCCGTGACCCTCCTCCGCGAGGAGTCCTTCGCGCTCGTGATCGACCCGAGCAGCGAGCCGCCCCTGGGCGCCGCGGCGCGGCGGCAGGGGACCTCGCTCGCCATGCGCGGGGCCGTCGATCTGATGGTCGAGCTGCCCGGCGGCGTGCACGTGATCGAATACCGCCGGGCCAGGCCGCGCGCCGATCTCTCCCCGTACGAGCTGCCCTTGCGCGCGTACGCGCTGGCCGCGAGCAAGCGATATCCGGGCAAGCCGGTGCGGGCCGGGGTGCTCTTCCTCGGAGCCGCCGCGGAGCCCGTGTGGCTCAAGGCCGACGGGGAGGGGGGATCCATCGCGGACGAGGAGCACGCGCGGTTCGAGCAGGGATTGCTATGGCTCGCCGAGCAGCTCGCCGAGGCGCGGCGCTCCGAGCGCTACGAGGGGGTCGCGCCCGAGACCTGCCGGCGGCTGCGCTGCGGGTTCCTGGAGGCCTGCCACGGCAAGAAGGACGGGGACGGGCAGTCATGACTAATCACTGACGCAGCCCACGAAGGCCGCCGCGCCCTTCACCGGCTGGCCTGCCCCCACGAAGCGAAGGGCCCGCTTCCCCGTCGCAGGGCAGCTCGCCACGATCTCGGGATTGCCACTGGGCGGCGATCTCGCCGCATCGATGTAACAGAACCCCTCGACAGGCTCGCCCGCCGCCGTGACCACTGGGTCCTCGGTGGACATCAGGCACGCCTCGAGCGCCTCGCCCTCGACCTGCGAGATCTCGCAGAGGCAATCCCAGCCTGCGGCCTGCGCGTCCGGGTGGGCCATGATCGCCCGGGAGATCCGCGCGTTCTCCGCCGCGACCGGCGCGCGCCCGGGCCCGTCGCAGCCGCAGGCGCCCGCGCTCGCGCGGGCCTCGATGACCGCGCACGTGGTCCGGCCGTCGCTGCCCAGCGAAAGCGCCATCGGGAGGCAGCTCGGACCGCCGCCGAGCAGCGCCGTTACGCGCTCGTCGAGCCCGGCGAACGCCGGCCGGTACCCGAAATCCACCGAATCCGGATCGGTGAGCTGCGCAGGGCAGATCGAGCCCACCACGCCCTGGCCGCCGAGCCCCTTCAGCGCCTGGAGGACCCGCGTGCTCGGGTATGCCTTCGCCCGCACCCGCAGCGTCGCGTCCGACCCGCCCGGAGGGATCTCGCAGAGCGGGTTGTCGTTCCCTGGCTCGCATTCGCAGCCCTGCGCGCCCGGGACCGAGCAGTCCTGCTCCATCCCGCCCGGCAGCGGGAAGATGCACGCATATTGAAGGTCATTGCGCCCGGGGATCGAGTACTCGTGCCCGTTGATCGGATTCGCGCCCGACGGAGAGCCCGGCGGCGCGATCGGATCGCCCGTGATCGGGTTCGCCCCCGCGCGTGGGTCGATCGACTCGATCATGAGCGGATCGGCCGGGTGGACGTGGCTCGCCGGATCGCCGAGGATGACGTCCCACGTGCTCGCGAAGCTGCCATTCGGCAGGAGCAGCTCGGCGGCGCTCTTGAGCCCGCCCACCGGGTTTCCGTGCTGGTCCAGCCCATTGCGCAGGTCGGGCGCGCCGGACGCGTCCTGCCGCGCGATGTCCTGCCACGGCACCCCCACGAGCCCGACCAGGAACACGAGCTCCGGGTCGCGGATCGCGGAGAGGTCGTCGTGCGGGTCGAGATCCGAGAAGAGCGGGTTCGGCACGAGCTCGCCGGACCGGTCCTGGATGGTCGGGTCCGAGAGCGCCTTCACGTAGCGGTCGATCGGGTAGAGGAAATCGATGCCGAACCGGCGCTTCTGGTCGAAGCAGCGGAGGCTCACCGGATCCTCGGGATCGGTGAGCGCCGCGAGCGAGCCGTCGGGGTTCTTGCACGACGGATCGTCCGGGCACTCCGCCGGCTTCGGCTGGCCGCACGAGAGGCAGCAGGGATCATCCGGGTTCGTGGCGCACTCGCTGCGCGGGCGCGGCAGGTGGAACTTCGTCCCGTCGGGGTTGGCGAGCTGCGCGGCGTAATAGAAATGACCGTACTCCTTGATGGAACAATCGTTCTCGTCGGAGAGCAGGACGATCCCGAGCAGCGACCCCGGCCGGAGGAAGTCCGCTCGCTGGGCGAGCAGGACCGCGTCGATCCCCTCGGGCGTCGCGTGGCCGTCCTGCACCGAGAGGGTCTCGTAGGGCTCCGGATCGACCAGGAAGCGGTACCAGCTCTCGAGCTGCGATTCGAAGCCGCAGCCGACCTGCCCGGCGCCGAGGACCAGATCGGCGAGCTGGGGGATGAGCGCGGTGGTGTCCGGATCGGTCGGGGAGTCGGTCGAGAGATCCGCCTCGCCCGGCGGCGAGAGCTGCTGCGCCGGGTCCCACGCGAGGTACCCTCTGTCCGCGTAGGTCTCGACAGTCGCGCCGTAGATGGGGACGCCGTGATCGTCGGCCCGGCGCGCGATCAGGTGGCCCTTGTCGTCGTTGGAGACCGTGGTCGGCTCGGACGAGTCGCACGCGTCGGCCCCGTGGCCGCCGAGGCTCGAGGTGATGACACCGATATGGATATCGTTCACGGGAGGGTGGGCGCGCTCGAGGCCCGCCGGGCACTCGTCATCCGGCGTCGCCGGCTGGACCTCTGCCCCGCCGCCTGGATCGCGGCAGGGCGGGTTGGCCAGGGACCGCACGAGCGATGCTATCGAGAGGTTCAGGACCACCTGCTTGTCCCGCATCGTGCGGGAGTTGTCGATGACGAGCAGGAGGTCCGCGCTCTCGACCGCAGGGCGGCCCAGCGGTCCGTAGATGGCGACGCCGTCCGGGATGCTCACGGAGGCTCCGCGGACGTCGTTCCCGCAGCCGATCGCTGCGGCGGCGGAGGTGAGCGCGACGAGGGCGGCGGCGCCGCCGCGACGGAGCGAAGAACGGGGCGTGAAAGGCCTCATGCGCCGCGTCGATGCAAGGGGGATGCCGCATGAGCCCGCCAGCCGGCGCGCCGGAGGCCAGCGCCAGAAATGCCCGCGCCGGTGCGCAGAGCGTATTGCCTGGCGGTGCGCGGCGGCCGAGGCTCCAGCCAGCGCGCGTTGCCGCGCTGCCAATCCAGTTGCGGGGGTGGAGCCGCCGCCGGAGCGGTCGGTGGTCAGTTCGCCTGCGGAAGCGGAGCGCCATCGTATTTACGTGCACCCCGCCGAGATGACACCCCAATCGATACAGGCCTCTCTATTACTGGAGCCTACCGGGCTCTCGATGGAGGCGCGTCGAAATAGCCGCGGAATTCGCGGGGGAGATCCTCGGGGTGCACGCCGGAGATGTCCGGCAGCGTCGAGCTGTAGGTGTTCCAGAACAGGACGACCTGGCCGGCGAGCGAGGGGGCGTCGTGGACGAGGGCGGCGAGGGCCTTGCCGGTGTAGGTGGTCTCGAGCTCGACGCCCGTGGCCTCGCGGAAGAGGGTGACGGCGGCGGTCGCGGCGCGGGTGGGCACGGCGTAGCCGGCGCCGAGCTCGGAGTGGACGAGGACGGCCTCGTCGCGCGGGAGCGTGAGCTCGGGGAACGAGGGGTCGAGGGACCGGAGGTAGGCGCCGGTCTCGGCGAACATGGCGATCATCCTCTGCTCGCTGGAGTGCTCGGGCGAGGAGGCCTGCACGGCGATGACGCGGGTGCGGAGCCCGGCCGCCTTGAGGCCGACGCTCAGCCCGACGGCGCTGCCGAGGGTGCCCGCGGCGATGTAGATGCGGTCGGGCACGGGGAGCTGGCCGGCGTCGATCTGATCGGCGAGCTCGAAGGCGGCGTTGACGGAGCCGACGTTGCCGAGGACGGAGGAGCCGCCGGCGGCGATGACGTAGGGGGCCTGATCCGGCGGGGCGTCGCGGATCATCCGGGCGATGGCCGCGTCGATGCGCTCCTTGCGCGGCGAGAGGCGGAGCGCGGCGCCGGCGCGGTGACCGGCGAGCAGGTTGCGGCGGACCTCGTCGTCGGGTGGCTGCGGGAGCAGGAGGAGGATGCAGTCGAGGCCGAGGCGGCGGGCGTAGACGGCGGTGGCGAGCGCGTGGTGCGAGCCGGCGCCGCCGGTGGTGACGACGACCTTGCGGCCGGCCCGCACGGCGTCCGCGAGGATGAATTCGAGCTTGCGGACCTTGTTGCCGCCGTACGGGGCGCCGCTCAGGTCGTCGCGCTTGACGTAGAGCGCGTCGAGGCCGAGGCGGCGGCCCAGCTCGACGGCGTGATCGACCGGCGTGGGGAGGACCCCGAGCGGGACGTGGGGAATTCGAGAAGCGAGTGCGGGATAGCGGCGGAAGAGCGGAACGGAAGCGGAAACGGGAACGGAAACGGAAGCGGAAGCGGAAGCGGAAGCGGAAGCGGAAGCGGAAACGGGAACGGAAGCGGAAACGGGAACGGAAGCGGAAACGGAAACGGAAGCGGAAGCGGAAGCGGAAACGGGAACGGAAACGGAAGCGGAAGCGGAAGCGGAGACGGGCGCGGGCGCGGGCGCGGAGCACGCGTGCGCCGCGGCCAGGACGACCGCGCACCATGTCGCTGCAATGCGCCTCCCGATCATGCGCGCCCTCGGCTCTGTCCCACCGTCACGCCCCCGGCGATGAGGTGCGCCGCGCGCAGCGGCTCCGGGATCCGCCCGTGCACCGCGAGGCGCGTGATCAGCGCCCCCGCGTCCTCGAGCGAGATCCCGGCGCGCTGCACGTGCACGCCGGCGACCGGCTCCATCGGGCCCGCGCGCTCGATCAGCGCCCACTTCCGGCGGCCGCCCCGCACGCGGGTCATGAGGGCCGCGCGGATCGCGGCGAGGTCCGGCGGGCGGCGGGCGATCACCAGCACGGGGAGGCCGAGCGCGGCGTGGAGCGCCTCGATGTCGAGCACGTTGAAGCCGGCCAGCGCGATCCCCTGGAAGAGCACCGCCTGCGCGTGCGCCGCGAAGCGGGAGCCCGAGATCATCGCCGCGACCGCCCCCGTCGCGTTGCGGCCGTCGCGGCGCACGCGCGCGCTCAGGACCCCCTCGAGCCGGAGGCCCGCGTAGACCGCGCCGACCACGAGCACGTCGCCGCGGTGCTCGCGGGGGAACGGGGCGTCGTCGACGCCGATGACGTGGGAGGGGAGTGGGGACATCGGTTTGACGTTCGGGGCTCCGGGTCGCGCTCCACGTGGCGCGCCCTGCGCCCCGAGCCCCCGCCCAGCGTACGCGAGGCGCCGTCTTCTTTCCGGGGCCGCGCCGCCGTGGTGTACTTCTCTCATGCGGATCGTCCGGCCCTCCTCCGCCGCGCTGGCCCTGCTCCTCGGGCTCGCCTCCTCCATCGTGCTCGCGCAGAGCCCCCCGGCGCCGCCCGCCGCGCCCGCCAAGGAGCAGCCGCCCGCCGCCTCCGCGACCGCCGCGGCCGCGGCCCCGACGGCGACGGCGGCCCCTGCGGC
>CAYQYG010000335.1:0-3166 GCA_964421485.1 uncultured Polyangiaceae bacterium
GAGGTGAGGGCCCCCTCGGTCCCGGGGGCCGGCGTGGTCGCCCGGCACTGCGCTGAAACCAGGGACGAACTTGAGGGACGCTGTACTAGCCGCCGCGATCCAGCCACGCCTGCAGCAGCACCGCCGCGGCCGCGCCGTCGACATTCGGGGCTCCGGGTCGCCTCCGGCGCCCTTCGCCCCGCGCCCCGTCGACACGCGGCCTGCCCTTCCCCGCCGACACGCCGCCCTCGCGCAGCCGCCGCGACGCCTCCACCGTCGTGAGGCGCTCGTCCACGAGCTCGACCTCCACGCCCGTCGCGTCCGCGACCGCCTGCGCGAACGAGGCCGCCCGCCGGGCCGCGATCCCCTCGCCGCCGTCCATGTCGAGCGGCAGGCCCACGAGGAAGCGGCCGACGCCCTCCTCCCGCGCGAAGGCCGCGAGCGCCGCGAGCAGCGCCTTCCGGTCGCGCCCGTCGAGGTGCGGCCGCGGGTGCGCGATCAGGCCCAGCTCGTCCGAGATCGCGAGCCCCACGCGCACCTTGCCGAGGTCGATCGCGGCCACGCGCCTTTTGTCCGTGGTGCTGCCCATCGCTGACAGCCCGGGCAAATAGCCCTGCTCGGGCCGAGGCGCGAGCCCCTCGCGGCGCCGGGGCCGGTGGCCCGCCTCGCGCCGGGCCCCAGGAGCGTGACGGACGGCACCCGGGAGCGTGCGACCCGAAGCCCCGTACGTGCGACTCGCTTGACCCGCTCGCCCGCACCGACCATAAGCGCCCGCGCACATGGAACTCCGCGCGGTCAGGGGGATGAACGACATCCTTCCGGAGCAGGTCCACCGGTGGCACGAGCTCGAAGCCGAGTTCCGCCGCCACGCCGAGCTCCACGGCTACGCGGAGGTCCGGACGCCGATCATGGAGTCGACCGCGCTCTTCGCGCGGCAGATCGGCGAGGCGACCGACGTGGTCGAGAAGGAGATGTACTCCTTCGAGCGGCACGGCGAGGAGCTCACGGTCCGGCCCGAGGGCACGGCCGGCGCGGCGCGCGCCTACGTGGAGCACTCGGTCCACGCGCGCGAGCCCGTGACCCGCTGGTACTACCTCGGGCCGATGTTCCGGGGCGAGCGGCCGGCCAAGGGCCGCTTCCGGCAGTTCTACCAGGCCGGCTGCGAGCACTTCGGAGACCCCGGGCCGCTCTGCGACGCCGAGATGATCGACCTCGTGGTGGGCTTCCTCCGGCGCGTCGGGGTGCACGACGTGGCGGTCCACGTGAACAGCCTGGGCTCGGGCGGCACGCGGGAGCGCTACCGCGCGGCGCTGGTCGCGCACTTCACGCCGCTGCGGGACAAGCTGAGCGAGGACTCGCAGCGCCGCCTGGAGAAGAACCCCCTGCGCATCCTGGACTCCAAGGACCCGCGCGACCAGGAGGCGGCCCGGGGCGCGCCGTCGATCCTCGATCTGCTCGACGACGAGGACCAGGCCCACTGGACCGGCTTCCTGCGCTACCTCGACGTGCTCGGCGTGCCCTACGTCGTCGACACGTCGCTCGTGCGCGGGCTCGACTACTACACGCGCACGCTCTTCGAGGTGAAGGCGACCACGGGCGACCTCGGCGCGCAGAGCACGCTGGTCGGCGGCGGCCGCTACGACAACATGGTCGAGTCCCTGGGCGGCCCGAAGGTGCCCGCGATCGGCTTCGCGATGGGCCTGGAGCGGCTGCTCACGATGATGTCGGAGCCCCCGCGCCGCCGCGGCCCGCGCGTCTTCCTCGCCCCGCTCGGCCAGCCCGGCGCGGAGCGCGCGCTCGTGCTGGCGCAGGAGCTCCGGGCCTTCGGGGTGAGCGTGGAGCTCGACGGCCGCGGCGGGCGCCTGAAGGGCATGCTCCGGCGCGCCGACGCCCTGGGCGCGCGCCTCTGCATCATCCTGGGCGACAGCGAGGTCGAGCGCGGCGTGCTCGCGGTGAAGGACCTGGTGGGCCACCTCCAGGACGAGATCCCGATCGAGGGTGCCGCCCGGGTGCTCGCCGATCGTGTGGCCGAGTCATCCCCGGGAAGCCAGCCGCGGGGAATGCGTTGATCTTGAAGGCATTGCGCAGCGGGGGTGCGGGTCTGACGGCGCGGCGGGTGATCGCGGCGGGCGTGCTCGCCGCGGCGGCGCTCGCCCCGGCCGCGGCCGAGGCGCAGGTGGGCTTCGGCCAGCCGGGCATGGGCCAGCCGGGCATGGGCCAGCCGGGCATGGGCCAGCCGCCGCCGTCGGGCGGCGGCAAGCCGCAGCAGCCCGCCGGTCCGGAGACGCACGCGGCCACCACGTCGGACGAGAGCCCGATCCAGACGCAGGAGCCGACGCTGCCGCAGGACCCGCTGGCGATCCCGCCGTCGGTCGCCCGTCGCATCGGCACGGACGACATGACCGAGCCGGAGATCGGCCGGGGCACCAAGACCGAGCGCGACTGGTACGGCCTCTGGTACTCGGAGCGGAGCGGCAGCTATCAGTTCCGCACGCTCTTCCCCTTCTGGGCCGAGCGCCGGATGCCGAACGACCGGGCCACGCTGATCCCGCCGCTCTATTACAACCGGCGCAGCACGAACACGGATGCCGACGTCCTGTTCCCGTTCTTCTGGAAGCTCCGGGAGGACAACACCTACACGACGATCGTCGGTCCGTTCATGCACCGGGAGTCCGAGGGCCACCCCGCGGCGCCCGGCAAGAAGGCCGAGCCGGGCCGGCACGACAACTGGTTCGCGCCGTTCGTCTTCGAGGGCGAGAAGGACGACGGGAGCGGATATTTCCACGTCCCGCCGCTGCTCACGTTCACGCAGCACACGGCCCGGGACGGCTTCAACCTCGCCGGCCCGCTGTTCTGCAAGTGGAAGGGCGGCCCGGCCTGCGACGCGCGATCGGCCGACAGCATCGACCTCGGCATCGCGCCGCTCTACTTCTATGGCCGCGACGAGGACAGCGAATACGAGGTCATCCCGCCGCTCCTCCACTATTACCATTACAGCGACGTCGGCGACAAATCGACGAACCTCTGGGGGCCGCTCCTCTGGGAGCACGACCGGGAGGGCGACGTCTTCAACGTCATGCCCATTTACTGGCATAGCTGGGGGAAGAACGAGGACCACACGACGGTGTTCCCCTTCTTCCACTATGGCTACAAGGGCAATTCGAAGCTGCTCGTGACGCCGCTCTTC
>CAYQYG010000335.1:3266-10227 GCA_964421485.1 uncultured Polyangiaceae bacterium
GTGACGCCGTTCTTCCGGCACACGACGGACCTGACGGGCTGGGAGACGGACATCTATCCGTTCTTCTACATGGGGCGCGAGAACAAATCGACGCACCTCGTGGTGGCGCCCATCCTGTGGGACTTCGCGTCGCCGAAGTCACGCGCGACGGTGGTCCTGCCCTTCTATTACCGGTTCGCGGGGGAAGGGTCCGTGACGCAGCTGGCGCTCAACACGTATTACAAGGAGAACCGGGTGCGCGGGGGGAAGGAGTGGGAGTTCCATTTCTTCCCGCTGTTCTCGTACGGGGAGTCGCCGGTCGGGCACTGGTGGAACATCCTGTACGGGCTCGCGGGGTACACGCGCGAGGGCACGATGTCCAAGATGCGGGCGCTGTACATCCCGATCCAGCTGAGCCAGTAGGGGAGCGCGGGTGCGCGCGGGTATCCTCGCGCAGCTCGGGTGACAGCGCGACCGGGGAGCGGCGCCGGCGGATCGTCGCCTGTGCGGCCCGGGAGAAAACCTTGCCCCTCGACGCCGTCCGCGGTAGCGTCTGGATGGATAATGGACGACGATGCTGCAGGCGGAGATGACGCCCAGTCATCGTCACGCGATGCGGCGAAAGCCGTGGAGCCACGGCCGGCGCGGATCGCCGCGCTCGCCGGACGGCGGCCGTCACGACGCCAGATCGGGCTCTTCATCGCCACGATGGCCTTCGGCAGCATCATCGCCATCAACATGGTTCTCATCTTCACTGGCTCGCGGGCGAGAGATACGACACCCGCGACGCGCCTGAGCGCTCGGACGATCTCCGACGCCTCGAGGCGCTTCATGCCGCCCACCACCACGCCGGCTCCTGCGCTCGAAGCGGCCGAGCCTCTGCCGGCGATGCCCGTACCCGACGAACCCCGCCTGGCCGATGATCCCCCCTTGCCCGAGCCCAAGAGAACGAAGCACCCGGGAACGGTTCATGAGGCCTCGGCGCGCAGCTGCTCCACGTCGAGCGTCGGCGGCCTGAGCCGGCAGATCATCGCCCAGGCTCGATGCATTGACGCGGACGCCTTCGTCCAGGTGCCCGCTCGGCCGAACCTGGTGACCGGCGCCCATGTGTTCCTCTACATGGAAGCGTCGGCGCGGGATCGCCTGGTGTCACTCCTGGACGCCCACCCCGATCGGATCATGACGGTCAACAGCGCGCTGAGGACCGTGGCGCAGCAGTACCTCGTCTGGCGCTGGGCCGCGAACAGGCGGTGCGGGGTCCAGCTCGCGACCCCGCCGGGCGAGAGCAACCATGAGACTGGCCTCGCGCTCGACATCGCCGAGGCGGCCAGGTGGAGGTCGGACCTCGAAGCGAGCGGCTTTCGCTGGCTGGGCGCCATCGACAAGGTGCATTTCGATTACAGGGACGGCCGCGCCGAGCCCCACCACATCGACGTGAAGGCCTTCCAGCAGCTCTGGAATCACGCCCACCCCGACGACACCATCGAGGAGAGCGGAGGCTACAGCGCAGCGACCCACCAACGTCTGAAGAGCGCGCCTGCGGGAGGCTTCGCCGTCGTGCCGCGCTGCGACCGAGCGCCCCGGACCGGCGGTGGCGGCTTTTCGCGGGTGCTCGCTCGCTGAGCGCCATGCTCCGCTCAGCGCGCTGCGTGCCACGCCACGCATCGGTTCGGCGCTGGACCCTAGCCGGCCGGATGCTCCACGTGGATGCGCCGCACGTCCTTCAGCGCCTCCAATTTCTGGATCAGGCTCCCGACCTCGAGCGTCGCGGGGAGGCGAGCATCGAGCGTGATCTCGATGCGGCGCTTCTCGTCGAGGCGCCTCTCGTACTCGACATCCGAGACCACCCCGCCGAGCTCCTTGATGATCGCCTCCGCGTCTTGAACGACGTTGGCCCCTTCGGACAGGACGAGCGTGATGCGGCGGCGCTGCGGGCGAGGATCGTTTTTGTCCTCGAACCGGCGGAGCACCGTGAGCACGAGCGTGCCCAACCCTGTGACCACGACAGCCTCGACGTACATCCCCCCGCCCGCCGCGAGGCCGATCGCGGTGACGAGCCATAGCCCCGCCGCCGTGGTGAGACCCTGGATGGTCAGCCCCGTTCGCAGGATGGCGCCGCCCGCCAGGAACCCGATGCCCGAGACGACCGAGGCCGCAATGCGGGACCCATCGACCTCGACGTGCTGCCCCTCACCGTAGTACTGGAAATAGACGAA
This sequence comes from uncultured Polyangiaceae bacterium, assembly GCA_964421485.1. Lineage (GTDB taxonomy): Bacteria > Myxococcota_A > Polyangia > Polyangiales > Polyangiaceae > CAYQYG01. Next base: position 5,462 of record CAYQYG010000335.1, read on the forward strand.
CTGCGCCGAGACGACCATGAACGTGGCCGAGGCCATGGCCACGATCGAGTGGGTTCGGAGACCCACATGTTTGCCGTGACGGTCCCGCTCGTAGCCGATGACCGCCCCCAGGACGGTGCCGACGGCGATGCGGCCGAGGAGGACAGAGTGGGGGAGCGGCATGGGGTTCTCCTCTTTGGCTCCATCGAGTCGCTCCGGACAAGAATTCGTTCGGTTCGCGACCCGACTCGGGTTGACCGCTTGAGCGCGTCGAGCACCTCGCACGCCCGTGCTGCACCCAGCAATCGATGCCCTCGCCGCTGCAAGACCGCTCATGGCGCCGCCAGCCTCACGCTCTCCCCGGCGGCCTGAATGACGACGTTGTGCGGCGGCGCCCCGCTCGTCCCGAAGGGCCCGGTGACGATTGTCCCCAGCGGGAAGTGCCCGTTCAGATCCGTCCCCTGGTTGAGCGAGATCCACGTGTTCCCGACCGCCTCGTGGAGCAATCCTCCGCCCCCCGTGACGAGGAGCCCGGCCTGCGCACTCTGGAACAGCAGATTGCCCCCCGGATCCATCTCTGTCCCCATGTCGACGAGCCCGCTCACCGTCCGCACGCCGATCCCGTTGCCGTGCAGATCGCACCCGCGGATGCGCACCTGCCCGCCCACGAGCTCGACCCCCACCGCGAAGCCGCGGATCGCCGTGTCGTTCAGCGACGTCACCGCCCCGTAGCCCGGGATCACCCCCGGATCGGCCGTGTCCGTGCCGAGGATCGTCACGCCCTCGATCAGGATCTGGTCGCCCCCGTCCACCGCGGTGCCCACCGCGGACACTTTGCCGCCAATCAGCACCACCTCGGCCTCCGGTCCCGCCGAGATGATCGCCCCCGGGACGCCGCTCATGGCCTCCTGGGTCACGACCGCCTCCCGGATCTCGACCCGCGTGCCGTGGAGCGCCAGGATCGCCGTCCCGCAGCCCACCGCGCTCAGCGCGCCCCCCACGATCCGGAGGCGACCCGATTCCGACAGCACGACGGCGCCGAGGCTGTCGTGCAGGAGAGCGCTCTCCATGTCGATCTGCGCCGTGTCGGCCACCCGCGCGACGATCGCGCCGCAGGCCTCGCCGATCCCGCGGATCTCCCCGCCCATCATCGTCAGGATCGCGCTCTCGTGCAGCTCCACCCCCGCCCCGCCGTCACGGATCACGCTCGCCGTCATCGTCACCTCCGCGGCGCCGGCCAGCGACATCGCCGTCGCATTGCCGGCGAGCTCGACGCCGTGCAGCGCCACGGCGCCGCCCTGCGCGGCCACCCCGACCGCGAACCCCTCGATGCGCAGGCCCTCCGCGGCCCCGCTCCCAGCGAACGACAGCGCCGTCTCGACGCCGGTCCCCGAGAGGCGCGCCTCGCCCGGCGAGGTCGCGGCGACGATGATGCCGTCGGCGACGGGCGTCGCGAAATCCTCGCCGCTCCCCGCATCGAACGTCCCCGCGAAGAGGTGGACCGTGGACCCGCTCGTCGCGATCGAAAGCGCCTGCTTCAGCGTCCTGAGCGGCGCCTCCTCGGTACCGGGATTCGCGTCGTCCCCGGCAACTGGATCGACGAACAGATCCACCAGGACGCCGCCCCCGCCGCCTCCCGCCCCGCCGCCACCGCCCGCGCCGGTGCTCGTCGCGCCGGACGGGCAGCCGAGCTCGCAGTGATCCGCGACGAAGGGCCAGCACCCGGCGACGGCCGCCGCGCCCCACATCGTCAGCATGGCAACGCCGAGCATCGCCGCGCCTGATGTTTCCATCGATATTCTCGTCCTCACCGGCACGCACCTCCGCCCGGACGCCGTTCCGGCGCGCGGGCACACAACGCCCCGGCCGGCGATCCCGCCGGCCAACCGATCGCCCTCACCCCGCAATCGCCGACGCGGCGACCTCGGCTCAATCGAGCTCCTCGTACGGAACGACGATCTTCTCGTCCAGGTACCCCTGCGACAGGACCCACTCCATGCACCGCTGGTTCGTCGGCCTGTACAGCGGCATCCCCGTCGCCCGCGCGAACCTCTTGAGCCGGCCCATCCTGAGCACCGGCACGAACGCGTCGCGAGGCACGTCGAAGAAGCGCTCGATCGCCGCGAGATCCGCGTCCGTGGGGCGGATCGTCGGCTCCAGTTGCGCAATGTTTCCCGCCTCGTCATACCCGCTCCAGTGCTCGTCCGAGAACAGGAGCCGCGTCACCACCCCATCCAGGCACAGATCGATCTGCCACCGGCTCGGGTGCCGGTCGGTCTGGAGCCAGAGCACCTTCGGGAACAGCTCCCCGAGCCGCCGGAGGGGCACGTCGAGCGTGTATACGGCGGCGAACCGGCGGTGCTCGGGCAGGCTTGGCCACCTCGCGAGGTCCTCCTCGTCGACGTAGAACGCGGAGCGGATGCGGTGCTCCTTGAGCCGGTTCACCACCGGCTCTATCGAGGGCGTCGGGATCACGTAGTATTCCATGGAGTCATTCATGATTCGCTTCCCTTCCTGCCGCCGGCACACCGAAACGCGATCCCACCATCACCGGTCATCGAACCGGCGGAGCCACGCCTCGGTGGTCTCCCGATTGAACCGGGGCTCTGCCCCTCCCATGTGCAACGACCCGAGAGACGTCACGCGGATCGGTTTCAAGAGCTTCGCCAGCTTCACGTACAGAACCGGCCAGTCGTCGAGCTCGACCGCGCCCAGCTCGGGCCTCGGTCCGGCCTGGATCAGCACGCCGCCGTCGAACCGGTGGACGGCGAACCGGCTGTCGAGCGCGGCCAGCTCCGCGCTGACCGCGTCCGCTCCGCCGAGCCTCGCCAGGAATCGGTCGCCGACGATCGTCAACCAGTTGCCCCCCTTGATGCCATCCCCCTGCCGGAGCGCCCTGGCGTGGCCGAGCGGGTCGTCGACCTCCAGGCCCGGGAAGCGCTGCGCCAGCTCATAGACGATCGACTGGTAGCGAGCGGCACGCCCATAATCCTCGCACTCGACCATTCCGATTCCAGCATAACCGCTGATCGGCCGGAGCCTCCGGCAGATCCCGAGCATCACCTCCACGACCATCTGAGGGCGCGCACAGATCTCGCTCACCGGAAGCGAGATCCGGAGGTAGCCCAGCTGCGGGTACGGTTGGCGTTCCGGGCAGAAGGACCCCAGCGAATACTTCGCGACCCCGAGATCCCACTCTCCGCTGTGGTAATGAACCGACCACCCCTCCTTCTCTGGAACGTCGGTCACCCACATCCGCGGCCTGGATGCCTCGCCCTGGCCGAAGCGCTCCATCTGGTTCATCTCGGGGTCGAGCGCCCAGCGCAGGTGCTCGCCGAAGCGCCGGAAGTAATCCTCGCAGCAGTCCACGACGGCCTCCCTCACGGCGCGCGTGTGAGGCTGCTCGAAGTACACGGACCCGAGGACCGCGACCTCCAGGACGACACCTTCATCATCGGTGAATGTCAACTGCTCTTCGATGGCCGCGAGCATCGCGGCGGGCTCGTTCGTCATCACGGAACCTCCTCCGCGTTGAGGTACCGGAGCGCCCTCTCCGCGAGGACGCGGTCGACGCCCATGAGCACGAGGAATACGACGAAGCCGGCGTATCTGATCGAAACATGGCCCATCATTCCCTCACTTGTCGTCGAACCGGCGGAGCCACGCCTCGCTGCGCTCCTTGTCGAACCATGGACCTAGATATTCCGACTGAAAAGGGTTGTGCTGCGTCACCCGGATGGGCTTGAGGTACTTCGCCAGCTTGACATACAGCACCGGCCAGATGTCCCGCTCCGAGTCCCCGAGCTCCGGCCGCGGGCCTGCCTGGATCAGCACGCCCCCGTCATAGCGATGAACGAGGAACCGCTCGTCGAGCGCCTTGAGCTCCGCCTCCACGCGGTCCGCGCCGCCGAGCTCGCCGACGTAGCGATCGCAGAGCACTGTCAGCCAGCTCGCGCCCCTGATGCCGTCCCGCCCCCCCTCCCGGCCGCTGGGCAGCCAGTTGGCATGACTCGTGGGGAAGTCCGCCTCCAGGGCCGGCAGCCGCTGGGCCCAGTTGTAGACAATATGCTGATGACTGGCCCTGACCACGGCCTCCAGTGATTCGACGATCCCGATGCCCCCATAGCCGCTCACCGGCCTTGTCATGCGACAGAGATCGAGCATGACGTCGGGCAGCGAGCTTTTGCCGTCCGCGAAGCACAGCAGTGGGAATGCCATCCGGAGAAAGCCGAACTGCAAGTACGGCCGGCGCTCTATGCCAAGCGCCTCCAGGAGGAATGCGCTCGCACTCAGGGAGGTCTCGCCGCCATGGTACACGAGCTCGAATCTGTCATCCTCCTCCAGGGCAGGCAGCCATGTGCCCGGCTTCGATCCCTCCCCGGATCCGAAGGGCTCGAAGCGATCCTCGGCCGCGTTCAAGGCCCAGCGGAGATGCTCGCCCCAGCGATGGAAATAATACTCGCACGCGGAGGCGATGGCCTCCCGCGTCTCGCGGCTGTAGGCCGCCTCGAAGTAGAGCGTGGCCGTCAGCGCCACCTGGAGGGCCACCCGTCCGTGCGAATCCTTTACCGTCAGATGATTACCCAGCGCTCGAATCGCATCGTTCGTCTCGTTCGACATCGTGTTTGCTCTCCCTCGGGGTAGGGTCCAGCGGTCCCTCTCCTGTCATGGCATCACGGGGATAGGTCCGCGCAAGAGCGGCGCGAGCCGTTCCAGGATACGCGCCAGCGCCGGTGGAATACCGCCATCGTCGATCTGGCCGCCGGGCAGCGCATCATCGAGAATGA
>CAYQYG010000336.1:0-10162 GCA_964421485.1 uncultured Polyangiaceae bacterium
CTCCTCGCGGCGCTCGCCGCGCGCGGCGTCGCGCCCGGCCGCCCGCGCGCGCGCCGCTCGACGCGGGTGCTGTCGGCGAGGGAGGAGGTGATCGTATCGGCCTGCGCCGACGCCGTGTTCCCGCCCGCCGGGCCCATACCGGTCTCGGGGACGGAAGCGGGGCTGATCGGATACATGGACAGGTACCTGGCGCGCGCGCCGTGCACCACGCGCCTCCTGATCCGCCTGCTCTTCCGTTTCGTCGAGTACGGCCCGTGGATCTGGGGCCCGCGCCGCGTCCGCTTCACCCGCCTGACCCTGCACGAGCGCCGCGCCGCCCTCGAGGGCATGGCGCGGAGCCCTATCTATTTCAGGCGGGTCGCATTCGTGTCGCTGCGGCTCATGCTCACCATGGGCTACCTCGCGCACGGGGCCGTGCTCCGCGCCATCGGCATCCCCGGCGCCTCGCCCGCGGAGGTCCCCATTACCCTGAGGAGCGGCTGCGGCTCGGCGGAGGCGCGCGCGTGAGGCTCTCGGTGAGCCAGGACGCCGCCCCTCTGCGCCCGGCCGACGATCCCCACGCGGGCGTGAAGGTCTTCGCGGACTACCACGGCGAGCTCCGGGCCTCGTGCGACGTGCTGGTGGTGGGCTCGGGCCCCGGCGGGGCCGTGGTCGCCAAGGAGCTCGCCGAGGCGGGGCGGGACGTGATCCTCCTCGAGGAGGGCCCGCCCTTCGGCCCGCGCGATTTCCGCCAGGAGGCGGGAGAGGCGATGTCCCGGATGCTCCGGGAGGGTGGCATGCGCACCGCGCGGGGCCGGAGCTACATCCCCACGATGCAGGCCATCGCGCTCGGCGGCGGCTCGCTCGTGAACTCCGCGATCTGCGCCCGCTCGCCGGGCTGGGTGTTCGACAGGTGGGCCGAGCGGACCGGCGTCGACGAGATCACGCGCGCGACGCTGGATCCCCATTACGCTCGGATCGAGGCCCAGCTCGGCGTGGCGCCCACTGCGCCGGAGGTGCTGGGCCGGCGGAACCTCCTGTTCAAGCAGGGCTGCGACGCGCTCGGCATCGCCTGCGAGCCGACGCACCGCAACGTCCGTGGCTGCCGCGGGTCCGGCGAGTGCTTCACCGGCTGCCGGCACGGCGCCAAGCGCTCGACGGACGTGTCCTACGTGCCCGCGGCGATCCGCGCGGGCGCGCGCGTGTACTCCAGCGTGCGCGCCGAGCGCCTCTCGATCACGGGCCGGCGCGCCGTGGGGGTGCGGGGGCGCGCCGTCGAGCCCTTCACGTGGCGCGCGGCGCAGGAGGCCCGTTTCGACGCGCGGGCGGTGGTGCTGGCCGCCGGCTGCATGGCGACGCCGCTGATCCTGCTCCGGAGCGGCGCCGGCGACTCCAGCGGATACGTCGGGCGCGAGCTGCAGCTCCACCCCGGCCTCGCGATGATGGCGGTGTTCCCGGAGCGGATCGATCCCTGGGAGGGCGCGACCCAGGGCTACCACTCGCTGCATTATCTCGAGGAGGGGATGAAGCTCGAGGTCCTGTGGTCTCCGCCGGCGATGCTCGCGGCGCGCTTCCCCGGGCTCGGGCACGATCTGCAGCGCCACCTCCGGGCCTACGATCGGATGGCGCCGTTCGACGTGATCGTGGCCGCCGAGCGATCGCGCGGCCGTGTCCGCCCGCGGCGCGGGCGCTGGGATCCGGACATTCGATTCGAGCTCGATCAGCGCGACCTGGATCTGCTCCAGCGCGGCCTGGAGATCCTCTGCGACGTGTGCTGGGCGGCCGGCGCGGAGGCGGTGCTGCCCGGCCTGTTCGACGCGCCGGAGGTCCTCGAGTCGCGTGAGGAGGCGGAGGTCCTCCGGCGGATGCGCCTCACCGCGCGCAGTTGCCTCACCGCGGGCAACCACGCCTTCGGCACGGCGCGGATGTCGCGGCGGCCCGGGGACGGCGTCGTCGACGCGTGGGGGCGGTGTCACGACCTCGACAACGTGTACATCGCCGACACCAGCGTGTTCCCCGGGAGCCCGGCCGTGAACCCGATGCTGACCTGCATGGCGCTCGCCGACCGGATCGCCCGCGGTATCGCGGCCGCCTGGTGAGGCGCCGCAAAATGGTTCGAGAGACCATTGCCGGGACGAATACTCGCCGCCGGGAAGCGCGGGCTGCGCGCGGCTTCCCTCCATCGCCACCCGTCCCGACGCACCGCGCGCTTGACGCTGCAGGCGCGCTGGTGCACTCTCCCGGCCCTCACGCGGGCCTCGGAGGCCTGTGCGGTGCGCGCAGGAGCGCCTGCGCGCGGGGCGGAGCCGTTCGGGGAGTGATCTGTGGCTGGAACTGTCCTGATGATCGGGACCGGCGATCTCGGGCGGCGGATCGCCGAGCGGCTGAGCGTCGGCGGGACCGCCGCGCGCATCCTCTTTGCGGGGCGGGACGCGGCGCGCGCGGCGCCGCTCGCGGCGTTGCTCGACGCGTGCGGTGACTGCGTCGTGTCCTTCACCGAGCTCGACGCGCTGGACCAGGCGGCCTGCGAGCGGCTGCTGCGCGCGGCGCGCCCGGACGTGGTGGTGCAGGCGGCCTGTCATATCTCTCCGTGGCGCGTCGCCGCGGTGGAGGCGCCGCGGGCCCGGCGGGTCGTCAGGGCCGGCTTCGCGGCCCAGCTCCCATTTCAGATCCCCTGCGTCCGGACGGTCATGATGGCCGCGCGGGAGATTGGATATGCCGGCCCCGTGGTCAATTGCTCCTATCCGGACGCGACGAACTCCATGCTGGCCGCGGAGGGGCTCGCGCCGACCGTGGGGATCGGGAACGTCGGGATGATGCAGGCCCGCGTCGAGGCGGCGCTCCGCCGTGAGGGCGCGGCCGCCCCTCTCGTGCGGCTCCTCGCGCAGCACGGGCAGACGGTGTCCGTCGTCACGCATGAGCCGCTGGCGCCCGGGCTCCGCCCGCTGGTCTTCGTCGGCGAGGAGGGCGCCCGGCGGGACGAGCTGGCGTACCGGGGCGAGCCGATCCCGTGGAGCATCGACACGAACGCGCTGGCTGCGGCGGCCGCGGTCCGGGCGATCCGCGCGCTCCTGCCGGACGGCGAGCCGGCCCGGGTGTCGGTGCCCGGCCCGCTCGGGCTGCCGGGGGGGTACCCGGTGCGCCTCTCGCGCGGATCCGTGGACCTCGATCTGCCGCCCGGGGTCTCGCTGGAGGAGAGCGTGCGCTATCAGCTCGACGTCGGCCGGCTCGACGGGCTCGCCGAGCTCCGGGAGGGCGTCGCCGTCTGGACGCCGGAGCTCGCGGACCTGCTCCGGGACCTGGATCCGGAGCTGGCCGCGCCCCTCGACGCGCGCGGCGCCATGGCGCGCGCCCGCCGTCTCGCCGTCGCGCTGGGGATCGAGCGGGGCGCCCCGCCATCCTGAGGGATATGCACGCGAGCTCCCCGACGCGCCGCTACGCGCTGCTCAGCATCACCCACGATTGCGTCAACCGTGGCAATCTGATCATCGAGCACGCCACGCGCGAGGTGCTCGGCCTCGGCCCCGACGTGCTGGCCGTGGACGCCCACCGCCGCATCCCGCCGGCGGAGCTCGACGCCGTGAACGCGCGCGACGCGCTGATCCTGCCGGGGGCCACGCTCCTCCAGCCGGAGGACCACGCGGCGGCGGCCGACCTGCCCGGCGTGACCTGCCCGGTGCTGCCGCTGGGCGTCGCCATGCGCAGCGCGCTCGACGTGCCCGACGACAGCGTGGCGCGCCTGATGAAGCTCCCCGTGGGCAGCCGCGATCCGTTCACCCACCGGGCGCTCGTCGCCAGGGGCATCCCGAGCCGGCTCGTGGGATGTCAGACGCTGCTGCTCGGCGCAGCCTCCCGCTGGCGCGAGCAGGACGGGCCCATCGTCGTGAGCCTGGGCCTCGGCGACCAGGCGCCGCTCGAGGCGTGCGTGCAGGCCTGCGCCGACGTGGGGTCGACCGTGGTGCTGGCGCACGCGCCCGGGCGGCAGCGCGACCATTTCAGCGCGTCCGACGTCACCTGCTGCGATCTGGACAGCGCGGAGCAGGCGTTCGCGCTGCTCCGCCGCGCGTCCGTCGTCGTCACCGGCCGCATCCACGCCATGCTGGCGTGTATCACGCTCGGGACCCCGGCCATTTTCCTCGGCGGCTGGTTCGACTCGCGCTACAGCTTGCTCGAGCACCTCGGCGTGCCCGTCGAGCCGCCGGTCCCGGCGCGCATCCGCCGGCTCGTGGAGCGGGCGCGCGGCGGGCGGCCTCCGCCGACCCGCTGCCTGGAGGCGGCCGACGCGCTGCGCCGCTCCATGCGCTCGTACCTCGACGACGTGGCGCGGCCGCTGGGCCTCTGCCCCCCGCCCGCGCCCCCGGGAGGGACCGAATGAGCGAGGGAGTCATCGAGCTCCTGGCGATCGAGCGGGATCGCCACAACGTCTACTATCCATTCCGCGTCGAGGGGCCGATCTCCCGCCTCTTCTGGGATTGCCGGGAGCTCGTCATTCATTGCAGCGAGGGTGTCTCGTCCGATCTCGCCCGGCTCTCCGCGGGCTTCCTGATCGCCATGGCGCCGGTCGGCTGGACCCAGGGCGCGCGCATCGTCCTGAGCCACGCGATCCCGGAGGCGAGCCGGAGCATGCTGAGGCGCGTCGGCGGCTACCTCGCGGGGCATTACGGCTGGGACGAGCACGACGTCACCGCCGGCGCCGCCGTCCTGCCCGGGGAGGAGCCGGGGCCGGCCTTCCACTCCGGCCTGATGTTCAGCGGCGGGGTCGACAGCTGCGCGGCGCTGATCGAGCTCGACGAGCGCGTCGACTGGCTGATCCACCTGTCGAATTTCGAGAACCTCGACTCGCGCATGACGCCCGCGCAGCGCGCGGAGGGGCCGCTCACCACGCGCGCCACGGCGCACGAGCGCGGGCGCGGGTGGATGCACATCTTCACCAACATCGCCTCGGTCTTCAAGCACAACCTCTTCGACGATCGCTTCCCCGGCGATTGCTCGTTCTGGCTCGGGCTCGAGCACGTCCATCACATCGCCACCGCGCTCTCGGTCATCCGGCCCCCGCTCGCGCGCGTGCACCTGGCCGGCGGCTTCAGCGAGCTGCTCGTCGCGGCGGGGAGCTGCGCCGCGTCCGCGTCGTTCATTCGCTGCTACGACGCGAGCCCGCCGCTCGAGCTCGTCCACGAGCACTCGCCTCGCCAGGAGAAGGTCCAGTGGATCCTGGACCGCGCGCCGGAGCTCCTGCGCCGCCTCCGGGTCTGTTATTCGAGCGGCGGCGGCGCGTGCGCCGAGTGCCGGAAGTGCCAGGCGACCTTCCTCATGATCCTGAGCGCGGGGGGCGCGCTCGAGCAGACCCCGTTCCCCCCGGAGATCATCGACCGGGCCCTCGAGGCGATCGATCGGCTGTCGCGCGTCGGCCCGCGAGGGCACGGCTTCTTCAATCAGGCCCTCACCGGGCGGAGCCTGCGCGGGACGCGCGAGGAGCGCTGGGCCGAGCTCGCCGCGAGGGTCCGCGCGCAGCGGCCGGCGCCCGCGGCGTCGAGCGCCGGTGTCGCCCCGCTGACACCACCCCGCGGCGACCCTTGACGGAGCGCTCTCCATGCAGTCTCTTCCGGGGCCCCTCCCGCGGCGAGGAGGGCTCGTTCAGGAGGCTGTCTCGAATCATGGTGTTCTCCTCCTCGTGGGGGCTCCTCGCATGGATCGCGCTGGCGCTCGGCTGCAGCGCCCCGGCGCCGCGTCCCGGGCAGCGGGCGGACGAGCCGCGCATTACCCGCGGCCCGGTCGAGGCGGGCCCGGCCCCCGGGCAGCAGGCGGGCGGCACCGAGCGGAGCCCGGTCGCCGCCGAGCCCGTCCGGGCGCCCGTCGAGATCGCCCTCACGTTCGACGATCTGCCTCGCCACGGGGAGGACATCCCGGGCCTCAGCCGGACGGCGATCCACGAGGCGCTCCTCCGCGCGCTCGGCGAGCAGGGCCTGCCGCCCACGTATGGCTTCGTCAATGGCAAGCACCTGGAGGAGCACCCGGAGGACCGGGCCGCCCTGGCGGCGTGGATCGCGGCGGGGAACCCGCTCGGCAATCACACGTACTCGCACTCCGAACCGAACAGGATCGGCCTCACCGCGTACCTCGCTGACATCGATCGGAACGAGCTGCTCCTCGCGGAGCTCGCGGGGCCGGGGCGCGAGCGCGAATGGAAGGTGTTCCGGTATCCATATCTGCGCGAGGGGGCCGACGCGTCGCTCCGCGGATCCATTCGCCGGCACCTGCTCGAGCGCGGCTATCGGATCGCGCAGGTGACCATCGATTTCTACGACTGGAGCTGGAACGCCCCTCATGCCCGCTGCGTGAAGCAGGGCGACGAGGCGTCCGTGGGCCGGCTCCGGCAGGGCTTCCTCGGGGCCGGGATCGCGGGCCTCCGCTGGTCCGTGTCCGCCGCCGAGGCGCTCGTCGGGCGCCCCATCAAGCACGTGCTCATGCTGCACGTCGGCGCGCTCACGGCCGAGATGATGGACGAGCTCATCGCCGCCTACCGGGCGGAGGGCGTCCGCTTCATCCCGCTGGACGAGGCGCTCCGCGACGGCGTCTACGCCGTCGACACCGGGGTCGTGCAGGAGCGGGGCGACGCGCTGCTCGAGCAGATGCAGAGCAGGCAGCCCTCGAAGCACGCCCCGCACCCCGAGCGGCCCGAGGGCGCGCTCCGGCAGATGTGTCGCTGAGCCCTGACGAGCCGCGCGGCGACGTGCTTATCGCGCCTCGAACGCTCCCTTGCGCCGGCCGCGCTCCTTGTTCTAGTATCCCGGCCGGCCGCGCCTCCCCCGGGCAGGCGCGGCCCCGTCGCATGACCGACATCCACGTCCAGACCAGCCCGGCGCCGCTCGCGGACGAGGCTGCCTCGCTGCGGCGCGAGGTGATCGAGGGGCTCTTCGCGTGCGGCGGCGGTCATTACGGCGGCTCGCTCAGCGTGCTCGACCTCCTGCTCTCGCTCTATCGGCGCGCCCTTCGCGTCTCGCCCCGGGACGCCGCGCACCCCGGGCGGGATCGCCTGATCCTCTCGAAGGGCCATTCCGCCATCGCGCTCTACGCGATCCTGCGGCGCCTCGGGTTCTTCGATCTCCCGCTCGGATCCCATGGCAGGGCCGGATCGCCGCTCGAGGGGCACCCCGACATGCTGAAGCTCCCGGGCGTCGATTTCTCCACGGGCTCCCTCGGGCAGGGCCTGTCCGTGGGGCTCGGGATGTCCCTCGCGCTCCGGGGCACGCCCGCGCGGACCTGGGTCGTGCTCGGCGACGGCGAGTGCCAGGAGGGGCAGGTCTGGGAGGCGGCCATGCTCGCCGCGCGCCTCCGGGTGGACCACCTGCACGCCGTCATCGACGCGAACGGGTTTCAGGAGTGGGGCTTCTGCCAGGATCCGGGCGCCGGCGAGCCGCCGGTCCAGGAGATGGCGCGCAAATGGACGGCCTTCGGGTGGCGCGTCGACGAGGTGGACGGCCACGACCACGAGGCCCTCGCCGCCGCGTTCGTCGCGGCCGCGGCGACCGAGGGGCGCCCGACCGTGACCATTGCGCGCACGGTCAAGGGGAAGGGCTCCCCCGTGATCGAGGCCGATCCGATCCGGTTTCATTGCACCACGGTTGATCGCGACGAGCACGCCTCCATCCTGAGGTCTTTGCGATGACGCTGCGCCTCGCGGACCACTGCGGCCTCCGGCTGGCCGAGCTGGCCGACGAGGACGCGCGCCTCTGGGTGCTCGACGGCGATCTCGCCGACTCCGACGGGGCGGTGCATTTCGCGAAGCGGCACCCGGAGCGCTTCATCATGGGCGGCATCGCCGAGCAGGGAATGGTCTCGCTCGCGGCCGGGATGGCGAGCTGCGGGCTGCGGCCCTGGGTGTTCTCGTTCGCGGCGTTCCTCTGCTATCGTGCGTGCGATCAGATCAGGGTCTGCCTCGGCCAGGCGCGCCAGCCGGTCACGCTGGTGGGATCGCACAGCGGCGGCTGCTCCGGTCGCAATGGCAAGACCCACGCGGCCATCAGCGACGTCGCGATCCTGGCCTCGCTGCCCGGCGTGCGCGTGTGGGCGCCCGCGGATCCGGCGGACGTCCGGCTCGCGATCCGATCCATCCTCGACGGGGCCGAGCCGGCCTACCTGCGCTTGCCGAGGACGCCGGTCAGCGATCTGGGCGGCGCCCCTCTGCCATTCCGCTGGCTATCGCCCCCGGGCCCGATCGTGATCGTCAGCACCGGCCTCGGCACCCAGCTCGCGGTCGCCGCCCGCGAGCACCTCCGCGCGCGCGGGATCGCCGCCGGCCACCTCCATTGCCCCGAGCTCGCCCCGCTCCCCGCCGCGCTGCCGGACGAGCTCCGGGGCGCGGCGTGGGTCTTCGCCGTCGAGGATCACTCGGTCTTCGGCGGCCTGGCGAGCCTGCTCCAGGCGCTCGGCCTCCGGGCGCCGGTGATCCCGATCGGCTGGCCGGCGGGCTGGTCGGTCTGCGCGGGGGCCGACGAGGACGTGCTCGAGATGGGCGGGCTGAGCGGGCCCCGGATCGCCGCGACCATCGCCGACGTGATCGCCGGGCGCCGCGGGTGGTCCCCGTCAATGACGCCCTCGCCGGGCGAGTGAGGCGCAGATGCTCTCGATCGTGGTCTCGTGGAGGAATCGCCTGGAGCTCTCGGAGGCGCTGCCCGGGCTCGTCGCGTCCGCGCGCGCCGCCGAGGGGGATCTGACCGTCGTGAACTTCGGTGGGGATCGCGATCTGCTGCGCGCGCAGATCGGGCCCCACGCGCCGGACGTGCGGATCGTGCACGTCGCCGGCCAGCGCTATTTCAATAAATCCTGCGCCCACAACCTCGGCGTGGCGAGCACCCGGCAGCCCATCCTGTTCTTCTGCGACTGCGACATCCTGCTCGACGCCGGCGTCGTCCGCGATCTGGCGGCCCGCCTCCGCGAGCGCCCGGGCGCCTTCGCGACGCTGGCCGGCGTCCGGGAGTCGAAGCTCAATTCCCGGGGCGGGCAGCACGTCGTGAGCTTCGGCTACGAGCTGCGGATCCGCACCGCGGACGGGCGCGCGCTGCGCATCGTCGACAACGAGGAGGACGCCGGCGACGGGACGCGGCAGGCCCCCGGCCTGCTGCTCGTGCGGCGCGAGGACCTCCTCCGCGTCAATGGCTACAACGCCCGCCTCCACGGCTGGGGCTGGGAGGATCAGGACATGATCGGCCGGCTGACGCTCGGCGCGGGCCTGGAGCGGATCATGGATGGGCACGTCGTCCACCTCTCCCACGACGACCACGCGCGCGTCGCCCATTACCCCATCGCGGATCGCTGGGAGAGCCGGGACAAGATGTTCCGGCAGGCCCTCGCCGCCTATGATCGCGCTGATTTCAGCGGCACCTATGACCGCGACGTGGCCGAGATCGACGTGACGGTCGAGGGGCCCGCCGCCCGGTGAGGGCGCCGGCCGCCTGCGGAGAGGAGGGGTCTCGATCGTGATCCGCATCGCGTTGCTCGCCGACCTCGACGAGCCGGTCGGGCCGGACGCCGTCTCCGAGGGCGCGGCCTTCGCGTTCGAGCTCTCGGAGGCCCTCGCCGAGTCGGCGCGCGACGTCGGCGGCATCTCCGTCGACCTCGTGGCGCGCAGGGGCTCCAGCCGGGGCCTGCCGCTCATTTCGATCGATCCGGACGAGGCCCTCCCCGGGGCGGCCGATCCCCTCGCGGCGTTCGCCCGGCAGGAGGCCTCGTTCACGCAGCTCGTGCTCGCCGGGATGCTCGCGGACTACCCCCTCGTGCATTGCCTCGCGCCGATCGTGGCCCCGCTCCTGATGATCGCCTCGATGGGCGCCCGCATCGTGCACACGCCGATCGCCGCCGAGCCGCACCCGTCCGCCACGATCCCGCGCGCGCTGTTCGGCCCGGGCGCGCTGCGGTATGGCGCCCCTGGGCCGGCGGTGCCCGGCGCGCGCGCGCTCCCGCTCCCGATCGACCTCTCCCGGTTTCGCCCGGCCGCCGCGCCGGGAGGCGATTTCATCGCGTGGACCGGGGCGGGGGGCGAGCGGGCGCTCGACGACGCGCGCGCGATCGCGGCGGCGCTGGCGCTGCCATTGCGCGCCGTCGGCGAGGGCGATCCTGTGGAGCTCCTCCAGGGCGCGCGCGCTGCTGCACCTCGCCGGCGCGCCCACCCCCTGCGGGGCCGTCT
>CAYQYG010000337.1:0-10117 GCA_964421485.1 uncultured Polyangiaceae bacterium
CGGCGGCCGGTACGCCGGCGCGGGCGGCGGCCGGTACGCCGGCGCGGGCGGCGCCTGGTACGCCGGCGCGGGCGGCGCCCGGTACGCCGGCGCGGGCGTGGGCGTGTGCGGCGCCCGGTACGCCGGCGCGGGCGAGTACGGCCTGTACTCCGGCGTGTAGGTCCGGTAGCGCTCGCGCGGATAGCCGACGTAGCTCCCCCGGTACGTGGGGGGCAGGTACCGGGTACGATATCGATATAGCTCCGCCGGCTCGGAGCGGAAGACCACCCAGCCGCCGGTGTGCGGGTAATACCAGGAGCCGTCGACGAAGTACGCGTACGCGCCGTTGTAATAGTAGCGCGGGTACAGATAGAGATCCGCCGGCGCCACATCGGCGTACACCGCCGGATATCCATACAGCAGCGCGCCCTCCGTCCCGACGGTGGCCGCGCAGCCGGCCGTGGCGGCGGCGAGCGCCATGGTGATCGCTGCGGCGGCGCGCCACGGGGCGCGCCTCGCGCGTTGAAGTGCTGTCTTCATCGATTTCACGAGAACCACCTCTCCTCGCCCTCTCCAGGGCTCTTCGCAACGAGAGTGCCAGCGGAAAACAGCGCCAAGCGGTGACGGTGTGGAAGACGGATGGTGAATGGAAATTCAGCGCGCCGGGCGGGGGCCTGACTCGATGGCGCCGATCAGGGCCAGCGCGCGCTGGATCTCGGCGGGCGTGATGATGCCGATCACGTGCTCCAGATCGTCGAGCACGGCGATGGCGCCGATCTCGCCGCTGGCGAGGGCCGCGATGGTCGGCGAGGCGTCGTCGCGCGCGTGCACCCGGGGGAGCGCGGGCGGGATCGCCGCGCCCACGGTGGCGGGCCGATCGCCGCGCTCGGTGGGCCGCGAGAGATCCCACGCGGTGACGACCCCTATCTCGCGCGCGGGCGCGCCGGGCGCCGGGGACCCGATCACCCGCGCCCCGACGAGGTTGTCGCGGAGGAGCCGCTCGGCCAGCGCGGGCGCGCTCTCGTCCGCGTAGGCGTCCGCGAGCCGGTCCGTCATGAGCTGCAGCGCCGGCAGCCCCCGCATCAGGTCGCGCGCGCCGAGGCGGCCCTGCTCCGCGGAGGCGCCCATGTACACGAACACGGCGATCAGGATCAGGATGAAGTTATAGGACAACAGCCCCCACAGCCCGAAGAGGACCGCCATCCCCTTGCCGATGGACGTCGCGACGCGCGTCGCCCGGTCGCGCCCGACGCGCCGGGACAGCACCCCGCGCAGCACGCGCCCCCCGTCCATCGGGAACGCGGGCAGCAGGTTGAATACCCCCAGGAACGCGTTCGTGATCGCGAACGCCAGCAGCGCCACGTCGACCTCGCTGCGCCCCGGGATGAGCCGCTGGAGCGCATAGAACGCCGCCGCGATCCCGAGGCTCGTGAGCGGCCCCGCGAAGGCCATCCAGGCCTCGTGCTCCGGGTCCTCCTCCTCGATCTGGGAGACCCCGCCGAGCATCATCAGCGTGATCGACCGCACCCGGATGCCGTTCTTCAGCGCCACGAGCGAGTGCGCGAGCTCGTGCGCGAGGATCGCCACGAAGAGCCCGACGGCCAGGATGAGCCCCCAGGCGAGCGGAGGCAGCCGGAGCGCCTCGCGCGGCACGCCCACCGCGGCGGCGATCGCGGAGAACTGCGTCGACGCGACGAAGGCCACATACGGCAGGAAGATGAGGAGAGTGACGTGCAGCTTGATCGGGATTCCCCGGATCCTGAGAACCGTCAGGCCTCGATCGAACATGTGCCTCCAGGGGCCAGTGGGCAGGGAGATCGCGGTGCGGCCCGCACCGTGCCCCTGTGCAGCAACGGCCGTACCCTGCATTTGTGCCGACGGACGAGCGGGGGCCGCCCGGCTGGTCTATAAGGGGGCATGTCCGGCGAAGGCGCGGCCGAGGAGCGGCTCCAACCGGGCGCCGACGGGCGACCTGGAGCGCCGGGCCTCCACCCGGGCGCGCGCGCGGCGATCGCGACCGTGCTCGGCTTCGGGCTGATCGCGCTCACCAATGCGATCGCGATCGCCGCCTCGATCGCCTGGCCCTTCGGCGGCCTCGGGATCCGGGCGCTGCACCACGCCTTCGACGCGGCCGGCGTGCTCGGCCTCGGCGTGCTGGCGGGCGCCGCCGTCGGCGCGGGCGCGGCGATCGTCGAGCGCCCCGGCTCGCGCGCGCGCAGGGCCGCGGGCCTGCTCGTGTGGGCCGTGATCGCCGGGCTGATCATGGACGACATCGTGGGCCGCGAGCTCCGGCGGCAGGCGCTCGTGGCCTGGAACGGCCGCTTCGAGCGCCCGGTGCTCGCGGCCTACCTCGCCCTCTCGGCGCTCAGCGTCCCCGCCGCGCACGCGCTCGGCGCCTGGCTCGGCGCCGCGCGCTGGCGGTGGGTCCGCCCGATCCCGATCGTGGTCGCGACGGGCGCCCTCGCCGCCAACCAGCTCATCGTGCGCGACGACTACCACGGCACGCACGGCGCGGTCGCGTGGGGCGCCGCGACGCTCGCGGCCGCCGGGGCCGCGCGCTGGGTCGATCCCCTCGCGCGCCGGCTCTCGAAGCGCGCCGCGATCGCGGCCTCGGCCGCGGTGCTCGTGGCGGGCGCGCTCGGCCTCTCCGTCCCCCCGCCCGACGCGGTGCGCGTCGAGCTCTTCCGGCTCCCGAGCGCGATCTCCGCGTGGGTGCTCGCGCGGACGGTCTGGACCCTCCCGGGCCCGCGCCCTGCCCAGCCCGCGCCCGGCGAGCTCGCGGAGGGCGCGCCCGACTCCCCCTGGTGGCGCGATCGCCGCGGCCTCCCGCCCGTCCCGCCGACCTCGCCGCCGCTCGCGCCGGGCGGCGCGCCCGTCGTCGTGCTCCTGACCATCGACGCGACGCGCGCCGACGCGATTGATGACCCCGCGAACGAGCGCCTCTTCCCGGCGTTCACTGCATTGAAGCGCCAGGGCGCCTGGTTCGCGCGCGCCACGTCCGCCGGCAGCCAGACGGCCGTCTCCCTCTCGACCCTGTTCACGGGCCTCTATTTCTCGCAGCTCGTCTGGGCGCACCACGGCTACGGCCTGAAGCGCTTCCCCTACCCCGCGACGGACCCTGCGCCGCGCTTCCCCCAGCTCCTCGCCGACCGCGGCGTCACCACGGCGAGCTTCTGCGGCGTGAACTTCCTCGCCGGCGAGTACGGCGTCGCGCGCGGCTTCGTCGAGGAGACGGTGATCCCGAAGGGCCGCGCGCACGCGCAGGCGGCCGACGTGATGAGGCCCCTCCTCGCGCGCCTCCGCCGCGCGGGCAGCGCCCCCCTCTTCGCGTACGCGCACATCATGGAGCCCCACTCCCCCTACGATCGCGGCGCGTTGAAGAAGGGCCCCGCGTGGGAGCGCTACCTCTCCGAGATCCAGGTCGCCGACGCGCACGTCGGCGCGCTGGCGGAGCTCATCGCGCGGCGCTTCCCTGACCGGGGCTACCTCATCGTGACGAGCGACCACGGCGAGGCCTTCGGCGAGCACGGCACGCGCGAGCACACGAAGACGATCTACGAGGAGCTGCTCCGCGTCCCGCTCTTCGTCAAGGGCCCCGGCGCCCTGCCCCGCCGCATCGAGGAGCGCGTCGGCGTCATCGATCTGGGCCCCACGATCCTCGACCTCTTCGGCGTCGAGACCCCCTCCACGTTCATGGGCCAGACCCTCGTCCCGCTGCTCGCGGGCCGGGACGCCCCGCGGGACCGCCCGCTGCTCGCCGAGGGCCGCCTCCGCCGCGCGCTGTATTTCGGCGGCCTCAAGGTCATCGACGATCCCCGCCGCAAGATCGTGGAGGCCTACGACCTGGAGAGGGATCCTGGAGAGCTCCAGAACCTCTATGACGTCGAGCGCGCCCGCGTCGATCCGGCGCTGGCGGCGCTCCGCGCCTTCTTCGCGACCCACCGGGCCTCGAAGCCGGGATACGTGCCGATGTACAAGCCGTGAGCTCCGGCCGCGTCACGGCCCGAAGTGGAACGCATAGAGCGTCGGCGCGATGATCATCGCGACCACGCTGATCAGCTTGATCAATATGTTGAGCGACGGCCCCGAGGTGTCCTTGAAGGGATCCCCCACGGTGTCGCCCGTCACGGTCGCCCGGTGCATGTCGTGATACGCGTCGCCGTGCTTCCCGTGCCCCTCCTCCTTCACCTGCTTCTTCGCGTTGTCCCAGGCCCCGCCTGAATTGGACTGGAAGATGGCGAGGCAGACCCCCGAGATGGTCACGCCCACGAGCAGCCCGCCGAGCATATCCAGGCTGATCAGGCCGACCACCACCGGCGCGAGCACCGCCATCACCCCCGGCGCGACCATCTTCCGGATCGCCGCGTCGGTCGATATCGCGACGCATTTCGCGTATTCGGCCTTCCCGTCCGCCGCGAGGATCGTCGCCTGCTCCTCGGGCGTCGCCTCGCGCTCCTCGTCCTCGGCGCGGCGCGCGGCCGCGAGCGCGGGCCGGAGCTCCGGGATCTCCCGGAACTGCCGGCGCACCTCCTGGATCATGTCCTGCGCCGCGGTCCCCACGGCGATCATCGCCATCGCGGAGAACCGGAACGGCAGCATGCAGCCGATCAGGAGCCCCACGAGCACGTAGGGGTTCGCCGCGTCGATCGACACCTTCCCGTTCAGCTTCGTGATGTACGCCGCGGTCATCGCCAGCGCCGTGAGCGCGGCCGACGCGATGGCGAACCCCTTGCCGATCGCGGCCGTCGTGTTGCCGACCGCGTCGAGCCGGTCGGTCCGCGCCCGGACGTCGCGGCCGAGGCGCGCCATCTCCGCGATCCCGCCCGCGTTGTCCGCGATGGGCCCGTAGGCGTCCACCGCGAGCTGGATCCCCGTCGTGCTCAGCATCCCCACCGCGGAGATCGCGATCCCGTAGAGGCCGGCGTATCGATACGCCACGAGGATCGCCGCGCAGATCAGCACGATGGGGATCGTCGTCGAGCTCATCCCGACGGCCACGCCCTGGATCACCGTGGTCGCGGGCCCGGTCTTCGAGGCGAGCACGATGCTGTCCACCGGCTCGCGGGACGTCGCGGTGTAGTGCTCGGTCACGAGGCCGATGGCGCCGCCCGCCACGAGCCCGGAGGTCACGGCGACCGCGACGCCCCACCATTCGAACGTCGAGGCCTTCCCGGTCACGATATCGGTGACGGCGACGCCCCCCTCGGGCACGAGCCAGCGGATCGCCGCCACGCTGCCGGCGATCATCGCCGCGCCCGCCCCGAAGCTGCCCAGGTTGAGCGCCCGCTGCGGATCCCCGCCCTCGCGCGTCCGGACGAAGAACGTCCCGACGATGGAGGCGATCACGCCGATCACGCTCACCATGAGCGGCAGGTAGACCGCGTTCATCGCCGCGCCGGGCCTCAGCGCCTCGAGCCCGGCCGACCAGGCGACGCCGAGGATCATCGCCGAGACGATCGCGCCCACGTACGATTCGAAGAGATCGGCGCCCATCCCGGCCACGTCGCCCACGTTGTCGCCCACGTTGTCGGCGATCGTCGCCGGGTTGAGCGGGTGGTCCTCCGGGATGCCGGCCTCGACCTTGCCGACCAGGTCGGCCCCCACGTCCGCCGCCTTCGTGTAGATGCCCCCGCCGACGCGCGCGAAGAGCGCGATGGACGACGCCCCGAGCGAGAAGCCCGAGAGCACGTTGAGCACGAGCAGCATCGCCCCCTGCTCCCGCATCGCCGCCGGGTGGAGCGCCGCGTACCCCGCGAACAGCGCCCCGAGCCCCAAGAGCCCGAGGCCCACCACGCAGAGCCCCATCACCGAGCCGCCCGCGAACGCGATCTGGAGCGCGGGGTTCAGCCCGGCGCGCGCCGCGGTCGCCGTGCGGCTGTTCGCGCGCGTCGCCACGCGCATCCCGAAGTAGCCCGACACCGCCGAGCAGCCCGCCCCGACCACGAACGAGGCCGCGATCAGCGGGCTCGAGTCCGCGAGCCCGCGGTTCGAGATCGCCAGCAGCGCCGCCACGCCCACCACGAACACCGCGAGCACGCGGTACTCCCGCGCGAGGAACGCCATCGCCCCGTCCGCGATCCACTGGCCCAGCATCCGCACGCGCTCGGTCCCGGGGTCCTGCCGGCCGATCCAGGAGGCCCTCGCGTACGCGTACGCGAGCGCGAGGAGCGCGACGGCGATCGGCAGGTAGAGCAGCTCGGGTCTCATGCGCCCCCCCTTACTCGACCTCCCGCGGGGGATCGAGCCTCGGCCGCTCCCTGAGCACGAGCCAGAGCACCGCGGGCAGCGCGGTGAAATCGGCGATCATGGACAGCGCGAACGCCACGGCCGAGAGGATCCCGAACTGCCTTATGGGCGGAAGATCCGCCATTCCGAACGCGAGGAAGCCGCCCGCGTTGATGAGCGTCGCGAAGAAGATCGCGCGGCCGGACACGAGGAGCGTGTGGCGGAGCGCCGCCTCGACGTCGCCGCGCCTCCTGCCCTCCTGGAAGTGATAGAAGAAATGGATCTGATCGTTCTCGCTCGTCCCGAGCACCGTCGACGCGATCAGGATCGTGGCCACGTTCAGCGTCATGCCGGAGAGCCGCATCACGCCGAACATCACGAGGATCGCGAACAGCGAGGGGACCATCGCCATGATCCGCGCGGCGCCGCTCCGGAACACCACGAGGAACGTCACGAAGATGATGGCCACCGTGAGCTCGAAGCTCTCGACCAGCGTGGGCACGAGGCTCTGGCTGACCTTCGCCTGGAGCGGCGCCATCCCTGCGGTCCGGAGCTCGAAGCCCTTCAGCGCCGGGTGCGCGAGGGCCGCCTCCGCCCAGCGCCGCCTCACGCTCGCCGCGAGGCGCTCGAACGCCTCGTGCTCCGTCGCCTTCGACAGGATCGTGAAGCGGGTCTGCCCGAGGCCGTGCCTCTGCACGAAGCGCCCGAGCAGCGGATCCACCGGCGCGAGCGCCTCGAGATCCCCGGCGAGCGCGTCCAGCGCCTCCGCGTCCGCGGGGAACGCGTCGCCGGCGCCGCCCACGTACCGCATCATGCGCAGGACCGTCGTCGGCCCGACCACCGCGCCGACGTCCGGATCGGCCTCGAGCGAGCGGTGGAACGCGTCGAGCCCCCGCAGCGCGTCCGGCTCCGAGACGCTCCCGACGCCCCCCTTCAGCCACACCTCCGTGATCGACAGCCCGGGCAGCTCCTGCTCGATCCGCTTCGTGTCCTCGTACAGCGCGGACCGCTTGTCGATGTAATCGACGGGATCCGTGAGCAGCCGCATCGGCGCGAGCGCGCCCGGCACCCCGAAGAGCGAGGCGCCCCCCGCCGCGGCCAGCAGGACGGAGCCGAGCACGAGCGGCCAGCGGTATCGATAACTGAAGCGCGGGAGCGCCGCCGTCAGCCGGACGAACCAGGCAGCCGCGACCTTGCGCTCCTGCGCCGTGGGCGTCTTCAGGATCTTCTGCAGCGCCGGGAACAGCGTGAACACGACCACGTACGTCAGCGCGAGGCCCATGGCCACCCAGGCGCCCATCTCGCGGATCGGCCGGATCGGGGACACGACCAGCGCCGCGAAGCCCACGGCGGTCGCGAAGATCGAGGCCGTGCACGCGAGCCATTTGTTGGCGAGCGAGAAGACCTGGTGCTCGTCGACGCCGCGCCCCTCGGGCCGCTCCACGAACCGCGATTGCAGGTAGACGAGCGTCGCCGTCGCCGTGACGAGGATGGTCATCGGCACCATCGGCGAGACGATCGTGAGCGTGCCGCCGGTCGCGCCGATCATCCCCATCGTGAGCGCGACGCACGCGCCGAGCGTGAGGAGGAACGCGGCGAGCGTGCGCGCGGACCGGTAGAGGGCCAGGATGAGCGCGACGACGAAGCCCGTGAAGAGCGCGAAGTACCGCGGCGACGAGCGCTGCACGTCGTCGTCGAGGTAGAGGTTGACGTAGGGCTGGCCGACCTGCCGGAGCGCGCGGAGCGGGGGCGCGCCGCCGCCGGCCTCGTCGACGACGCGCCGCACGGCGCCGAGGACCTCGCGGCGCTCGGCGCTCGAATGGACGTCGAGCACGAGCGCGAGCGCGAGGAACCCGTCCCCCGCGAGCCCCTGCTCGCGGAAGAGGCCCGTCCCGGAGGCGAACGCGCGCAGCGCGGCCGATTGCTCGGGCGTCGGCTCGAACCCCGCCTTCACGCGGCGATAGATGGAGAGGACCGAATTGACCTCGACGCGCGGGGTCCGCTGGAGGGCGCGCTCGATCCTGTCGAGCCGCTCGAGGACCGCCGGCGCGAACGGGTCGTCCGCCTCGGCGAGCAGCACCGCGAGCTCGCCCGAGCCGAACACCCGCTCGAGCTCGCGCGTCTGCGCGAGGTCCGCGTCGTCCGCCGCGATGAGCCGATCGATCGCGTTGTCCTGCTGCACCCTCGCGGCGAACCACCCCGCGGGCGGCAGGACGAGCGCGTACAGGGCGAGGACCAGCCAGCGCCGCGCGACGATCGCGGCGAACGCGCGCCGCAGCCACCCGGGGGCGTCATGGACGGGATCCTCGGGGCGCTGCGAAGGGGTCGGTGCGGGTGTCACGCGCACATTGCTATCACGAGCCGGCGCGCGCTGGACGCGCATGTACGGGACCGCACGGCGAGCGCGAGCCCGCGGGGCGAGCGCGGCGTGTCGGCTCGCGAACACGACCAGTCGCGCGGGCTTGCGCTGCCCCTGTGTCCCGGTATCGTGGAGCAAGCGGGGGGGGAACCGTGCCCCACACGCCGGAGCACCGATGCCCGACAAGCACAGCGAACCCAGGAGCGAGGCCCCGGAGACCGCCGCCGCCGCGGCGCGCGACGATCAGGCATTGTCCGCCCGACGCGCGGACATGGAGCGGGCGCTCCGCGCGCACCGGATCCTGGACACATCGCCCGTGTTCGTCGTCGGAATCGACGCCTCCGGCTGCACGATCTTCATGAATACGACGATGCTGGAGGCGCTGGGATACACGCGCGACGAGGTCCTCGGCCGCGAGTACGCGCCGATGTTCGTGCCGGCCCGCGACCGGCCGCCGCTCGCGCGGATCTTCGCGGAGCTCTCCTCCAGGCGCGAGCCCGTGGTCAGCGAGAACCGGGTGCTCTCGCGCAGCGGCAAGGAGCTCCACGTCGAGTGGCATGGCCAGGTCATGCTCGACGAGGCGGGCGCTTTCGATTACTTCTGCGGCATCGGGATCGACGTGACCGCGCAGCGGGGCGTGCGCGACGCCCTCTTCCGCTCCCAGCAGCGCGTCAGCCTGCATTTCCAGCAGGCGCCCGTCGGCATGATCGAATGGGACACCGAGTTCCGGGTCGTGGACTGGAACCCCGCCGCCGAGAGGATCTTCGGCTGGTCGCGCGAGGAGGCCCTGGGCAAGCACGGCCAGGAGCTCATGGTGCCCCCGGCCGTCCGCCCCTACGTCGCTGATATCTGGAAGCAGATCATCGGCGCGAAGGGCGCGGTGCAGGCCTCGAACGAGAACGTCACGAAGGACGGCCGCATCATCTCGTGTGAATGGAGCAACACCGCGCTCGTCGACGCGGACGGCGAGGTGGTCGGCGTCGCGTCGATAGTGAGCGACGTGACGGACCGGAAGAGGGGCGAGGACGCGCTGCGCGCGCGGGAGCGCGCCCAGGCGGCGACGATAGAGCAGCTCTCGGCCCCTGTGCTCGACGTGTGGGACGGCGTGCTGGCGATGCCCGTCGTCGGCATCATCGACGAGGCGCGCGCCGGGCGCATGATGGAGGGCCTGCTCGACGCGATCGTGACGAGGGGCGCGCGGTTCACGATCCTCGACATGACGGGCGCGACGGCGATGGACGCCGCCATCGCGAGGCACGTCGGCAACATGGTGCGCGCCGCGGGCCTGATAGGCAGCGAGTGCATCGTCTCCGGCCTCAACCCCGAGATGGCGCGCACGCTCGCCGAGCTCGACACCCCCCTCGCGGTCCGGACGTTCGGCACCCTGCGCGCCGCGCTCCGCCACGTGATAGGCGCCGCGAGGGGCTGAGCGCCGGCTCGCCGGGCCGGCGCACCGCGCTCACCCCTGGTCTCGGCGCCGGGCCGGTTTCGGCGCCTTGCCGGGCGACCACGCCGGCCCCGGGCGACCACGCCGGCCCCGGGCGACCACGCCGG
>CAYQYG010000338.1:0-10113 GCA_964421485.1 uncultured Polyangiaceae bacterium
GGCGCTCGCGGCCGTCGCGGTCCCCGCAGGAGCGCGCGGCGGTGTGGCCGCGGCCGACGTCGCGGTGCGCGCGGGCGGCGGCGCCTGATCCCGCGCCGAGCTGCATCCCGCCGCGCAGATCGCGGCCGCCGCGGCGAGGCGGCTCCACCCGTCGAAGATCGGTGCGCGTCGCTCCGTGCTCATAGAATGAACTGGCTTCCGTTTCCCTTCTAGGAGAGCGGATCCTCGACGTCGGCCTCGGCCTCGGCGGCTTGCCGCTCCCGCCGCTCGCGCATCCGGTCCTGCACCGCGGCCACCAGCGCGTCGACGTAGGACTCGAAGGGCGGACAGGTGATCCCCGTGCCCTCGAGCGCCTGATCCGTGTTCCGCGTGTCGTATCGCACCGGCGTCATGAGCTGCTCCACGAACGCCCGCGGGCTGCGCACGAAGCGCTCGATGCCCGGGGCGCGCAGCAGCGCCTTCGCCAGGTTCGACGGGATGTGGCCCCGCGCCGCCCGCCGCCCGCCGGCGTGCGCCACCCGGTCGAACAGGTCGCGCGCCGGGAGCGGCCGCGGATCCGCCAGGTGGAACGTCCGGCCCGGCGCCAGCCGGTAGCGGCCGATCGCGTGCGCCGCGCGCACGACGAAATCGATCGGCACCACGTTGAGCGGCGCCTCGCCGCGGCCCGGCAGCGGGATCGCGATCTCCGCCGGCGCGGCGATGATCAGCAGCACGAGGAGGTACAGCCCGTCCAGGCGGTCGATCTCCCCCGTCCGCGAGTCCCCGACGATCGTCGTCGGCCGCACGATCGCGATCGGCAGCTCGCGCATCGCCCTCCGCGCGAGCACCTCCGCGCGCATCCGGGTCTCCTCGATCGCGTTGCGGAACCCTTGCCCGTGCTCCAGCTCGTCCTCGTACACGACGCCCCGGCGATCCCCCGCGACCAGCGCCGTCGAGTGGTGCACCAGGCACTCGAGCGACGAGCACGCCCGCGCGAGCTCGAGGATCTCCGCCGTGCCGATGACGTTGACCGCCTCCGCGACCTTCCGGTCCACCCCGGCGTGACCTGTGTGCGCGAGGTGGTGGATCCTGTCCACCTCGCGCGCGAGCTGCCGGATCTCGGCGCCCGAGAGGCCGAGATCCATCGCCGACGGGTCCCCCTCGAGCAGCACCACGCGGCCCGGCGCGCCGGACCGCCCGCCCGCTTCGAGCGCCTCCACCTCGGCGCGCGCCTGCGCCGTGAGCCTCGAGGGCACCACCGCGTACACGAGCGCCCGCGGCTCCGCGGTGAGCACGTGCTCCATCATCTTCCGCGCCGCGAAGGACGGGAACCCGGTCAGGAGCACGACGCTGTCGTATCCGGGGCGGGGCATCGAAGCGGCAGCTTACCCCAAGTGGGCGGGGCGAACGCCAAACCCCGTAGTCGATCCGCCCGTGGAGGCGCTACCGTTCGCCCGTGACCCGCACGTCCATCACGCGCGCGCGCCGCCTCGCCGTCCTCCTTGCGTTCGCCGCCGGTCTGGCCGCCGCCCCGTCCGGCTGCTCGAGCCCCGGCCCCGCGCCCGACGCCGGCGCCTCCGTCGACCTCGGCCCGATCCCCGCCCCCGCGGGGCTGATCGCCGAGGTCTACCTCCCGACCCCCGACACCACGTGGGCCAAGGCCCGCCTCGCCGTCTCCGGCCCCGCCCTCTTCCTCCCCGCGAGCGCCGGCGCCCTCGCCGCGAACCTCCTCGGCCTCCCGATCACCATCGCCTCCGAGATCGACGGCGCCGTCCCCGCCCTCGGCGCGATCGTCGACGCCGGCACCACCACCGCCGCGGCGAAGCCCGGCGATCCGGGCCGTCCCCGCGCCGTGCTCGGCCTGCACGTCAAGGCCGGCGACCGCTTCATCGACCAGCTCACCCGCGCGCCCGGCGCCCGCTGGCAGTCCCGCGTCGACCCCGCGAGCAGCATCACCCTGCTCGAGCCCGGCGCGCCCGCCCCCGCCGGCAGCGCCGCTCCCACCGAGCCCACCGCCGCCTCGCGCGGCCGCCTCGCGATGGGCGTGCTCGGCAACTACCTCCTCATCGCCCCCGACCTCGACGACCTGCTCCGCGTCGGCCCCTACGTCGCCCGCACCCTCCCGCGATCCCCCGTCCCCAAGGAGGATCTCGCGATCGAGGTCCCTCGCCCCGCGATCGACGGCCCCATCCTCACCGCCGCGCGCGGCACCTGGGAGCGCCTCCGCGGCGCCGCCGCCAGCGCCGCCGGCCCCACCGGCGACGCCCTCGCCATCGCCCCCATGATCGACGCCTGGCTGGAGATCCTCGCCGATCTCGACCACGCTCGCGTCACCCTGACCCTCGACGAGTCCGCGCACCTCCGGCTCGCGGGCTCCCCCCGCCCCGGCAACGGCCCCGCCACCCGCGCCGTCGCCGACGCCGCGGTCGGCGACGTCAAGCCCTTGCTCGACCTCCCCGCCGACACCCTGCTCGGCCTCCTGATCCGCGAGGCCCCCGCCGCCCGCGCCGCCGGCATCGACCGCCAGGTCGGCGCCGTGGCCCGCCTCCTCGGCAAGGACCTCCCCGCGAAGGACCGCGACAAGCTGGCCACCTCCCTCCGCGCCCTCTCCGATGCGCGGGGCGACTGGTTCGCCGCCGGCCTCCGCTTCGACAGCGTCGGCCCCACCGCCTACGTCCGCGCCGCCGCCCGCGACGACGCCGCGCTCTCCTCCGCGCTGAAGGACCTCGTCGCCCTGGTCAAGCTCCCCGCCGTCAAGGCGTACCTCTCCGGCGAGCACCTCGAGATCACCTCCGGCAAGACCGTCGTCGAGCGCCTCCCCGGCGACGTCCAGCGCCTCCGCTTCGAGCGCATCGAGGACAAGGAAAAGCCGAGGAAGGACCTCCCCCTCGAGGCCTCCACGATCCCCCGCACGATCGACCTCCTGTACCTCGTCCAGGGCGGCGTCCTGCTGGCCTCCGCCGGCTACGATCCCCAGGAGGGCCTCCGCCGCGCCCTGGCGGCCCCCGCCGGCCAGAGCCTCGCCACGGTTCCCCCCTTCCAGGCGGCCCTGGCGCCCCTCGGCCCCGACACCTCCTTCGCCCTGGTCCTCGACCCCCTCCGCCTGGTGGCCACCCGCGCCGGCCGCCCGGGCGCCGCCGACCCCGCCCCCGTCGTCATCGCCGCCGGGGCCGCCCCAGCCCCGCCCTCCCTCTGGCTCCGCGCCGACATCGCCGTCTCTGCCATCCGCGACCTCGTCCGTTACCGGGGCGCACTGTGACCATCGCCGCGCGCGCCGCCCTCGCGCTCGCCCTCGCGGCCGGCTGCACCGCGCAGACCGGCGCCGAGTGGGTGCGCGACGGCTCGAGCACCCCCGACATCGCCCGCGCCGGCGGCGGCTGGCTCAAGACCTCTCCCGGCCCCGGCCCCGCAGCGCCCGACGTCACCGCCGCCCGCTTCCCCGGGGCCCCCGCCGATCCGGACGACCCTCCGATCCTCATCGAGGAGCACGGCCGACCTGCCCGTGGCACCCCCGCCCCTGCCGAGCCCGGCCTCTATCGAAACACTTACTACGACTTCCCCCGCGAGCTCGCCGGCCCCCGCGACGCCACGGTCTTCGACGCCACCTGCGCCCCCATCTCCAGTGTCCCCCGCTCCTTTCACGATCAGGTCTGCGTCCAGGGCAGTGGCCGCCTGGCCTCGGGCGCCACGATCAGCTTCGCCCGCCGCGACTGCCCCTGCGCCGACGTCTGCCCGCGCACCGGGCAGCGCATCTGCTTCGAGCGCCTCGATCCCGCCCGCTTCCCTCACGGCCGCGGCGCCATGGGCCGCCCCATCACCCCTCTGCGCACGGTCGCCGTCGACAGCGACGTGATCCCCCTCGGAACCCCCCTGTTCATCCCCGAGCTGGTCGGCCTCCCCCTGCCTGACGGCACCCCTCACGACGGCTGTTTCGTCGCCGAGGACCGAGGCATCAAGGTCGTGGGCCGCCAGGTCGACATCTTCACCGGCGACCCCGCCGACACCGCCCGCTTCAACGCCCTTTACCCCTCGAACCGCGGCGTGCACGTCATCCCCCGCGACCCCCGCTGCACCGCCCGCCGCGTCGCCGCGACCCCCTGACCCTCGCCGCACGCCCGAACCCGGGGGGGTGAGACCCTGCTCACCGAGCGCGCACACCCCGACCCGAGAATCCGACCCTCACATCGTGGGGTGGTGGTAGATTCGCAGCCTTTGGTGCACCGATGACCCCCTCCTCCGGCGCCCCCAACGAGCCCCCTTCCTCGGTGGTCTCGGAGGTCACCGCGGCTCCGGACGAGAAGCAGCGCGCCCGCGCCCGCGTCGGCAGGACCATCAAGAACAAATGGCGCCTCGACGCCCTCCTCGGCGTCGGCGGCATGGCCTCGGTCTACGCAGCTACCCACAGGAACGGCTCCCGCGCCGCCCTCAAGATCCTCCACGCCGAGTTCGCCCGCGACGCCGGCATCCGCGACCGATTCCTCCGCGAAGGGTACGTCGCCAACCGCATCGATCACCCGGGCCGCGTCGCCATCCTCGACGACGACCTCACCGAGCAGGGCGAGCCCTTCCTCGTCATGGAGCTCCTCGAGGGGGAGACCGTCCAGCAGCTCTGGAAGCGCAAGAGCCGCAAGGTCCCTGTGGGCGAAGCCCTCTGGATCGCCGGCGAGGTCCTCGACACCCTCGAGGGATTCCACAAGCAGGGCATCGTCCATCGCGACCTCAAGCCCGCCAACATCTTCATCACCCGCGACGATGTCGTGAAGCTCCTCGACTTCGGCGTCGCCCGCCTCGCCGACCACGGCGGCGACAGGACCAAGGCGGGCACCGCGCTCGGCACCCCCTCCTTCATGGCTCCCGAGCAGGCCATGGGCGTCGCCGAAGGCGTCGACGGCCGCGCCGACATCTTCTCCGTCGGCGCCACCCTCTACGCCATCCTCAGCGGACAGCGCCTCCATCAAGGCCGCTCCGACAACGAGGCATTCATCCTCGCCGCCACCACCCCGGCCCCCTCCCTCGCCCGCGTCGCCCCGGATCTCCCCCCCTCGGTCATCGGCCTCGTCGACAAGGCCCTCTCCTACGAGAGCCGCAACCGCTTCGAGACCGTGACGCAGATGCGCCAGGAGATCCTCCGTATCCTCGAGGAGCTCGGCCTCTCCGTCCCTGATTCCGCGCCCGAGCCGGGCAGCTCGCGGCCGCCCCTCCCCTCGGATGCGCCCGGCGCCACCACCGCCGCCACCAGACCCTCGCCCGAGACGGAGGAGGAGATCCAGGCCGAGGAGGACGATCCCGCCGTCGTTCGCCTCGCCGAGATCTTCCGCAGGCTCGAGCGGCTCCTGCCCTCGGTGCGCCATTACGGCTGGGCGCACCCGGAGACCGACAACAAGCTCCGCGCGACCTTCCAGGCCATCATCGAGGCGCTCCGCGCCGACGGCGCGCGCGTCTACTGGAAGCTCACCCCGTACGCCTTCGAGCACCGCGGCCGCACCGCGTGGGAGCCCTCGCACCCGCTCGACCTCGTCCCGTACAACCTCTTCGCCGCGGGCGTGCGGCGCCTCCAGCTCCTGCCGGGCATCACCGAGGACGAGCTCCGATCGCTCGCGGAGGTGATGCTGCTCGACCCGATGCGCGACCTCTTGCCCGAGGACGACGTCGCGGCGGCCCTGTGGGAGCGGCGGCTCGAGCACGTGCGGTACGACGTCGTCAGCGTCTTCGCGGAGGGCGACGCGGCGGAGCGCGAGACGTTCTGGCGGGAGGCCGACGACCTCGAGGAGATGGCGCGGCGCGCGGCCGAGGAGCGCGCGAACCGGGCCGAGGCGGCGGCGATGGTGATCGACACCGACCGGGCGGCGCTGCGCGCGGCGAAGCAGGCCGCGGGCGCGCTCTCGCTCGACCCGGCCGCGCAGCGCGCGCTCGGCACGCAGCTCGTGATCAGCGCCGAGCGGTGGAGCGAGCGCTTCGTCGAGATCGTCGCCGAGGCGTTCCTCAACGCGAAGGCGTACCAGGACGTCGAGCTCGTGACCGAGCCGCTCAGCGCGTCGGTGCGCGATCAGATCCTCGCGCGGCGCTTCGACCTGATCTTCGGCATGCACGACGCGATCGGGAAGGCGATCGCCGCGCTCCGCGCGGCGGCCGGGGCTCCGGGGCGCCCGTCGGTGCCGCCCGCCCCGAGCTCCGCCCGGGGCGCCGAGGGGCTCGTCGCGGAGCTCTCGCGCGGGATGTTCCCGCCGGACACGCTGCGGCTCTTGCTGCGCGAGGCGACGCGCGCGCCCTCGCCGCCCGCGCCGGGCGCGCCGCCGCCCGCGCCGGTGGATCTCGACATGGTCGCGGCGGGGCTCGGGCCGGTGCTCGACCGGCTCGGCGCGGAGCACCTCCAGACGGTGCTCGAGGCCGTCGGGGGCATCACCCACGAGGTGCTGCGGGGGCTCCTGCTCGGCTACCTCGAGCGGGTGCTGCCGGGCCGCGAGCCGGGCGTCGTCGACACCGTGATGACGCTGGACCTCGACACGGCGCGCGCGCTGCTCCGGATCCTCTCGGGGCTGCGCACGCCGGGCTCGGCCGAGGCGCTGCAGCGGCTGTCGGGCTGCGCGGTCGCGGCGCTCCGGTGCGAGGCGATCGCGTGCCTCGCGGCCGGGCCGGAGCAGATCCGGGACGAGCTCATGCAGCTCGCCGAGGCGGGGGCGCCGGACGTGCGCGTGGCGGCGCTGCGCACGCTCGCCCACCACCAGATCCGCGCCGCGGGCCCGCTGCTCGTGCGCCGCGTGCAGGACCCCTCGTTCCACCAGCTCACCGTGGAGGAGCGGCGCGAGATCATGACGGCGCTCCACTCGCTGAACCCGGCGCGCGGGGAGGCGATCGCGATCGAGGCGCTCGCGCGGCGCGGGCTGCTCACCGACGACGCCGTCGAGCAGACGCGGGCGATCGCGGCGGAGCTGCTCGGGCGCGAGGCGCGGTCGCAGGACGCGCTCGACGCGGCGATCGCGGCGGCGAAGCGCAGGCCGTGGAACAGCCAGCTCCTGCGCGACGCCGCAGGGGCGGCCGCGGAGGCGATCGCCGCGCGCCTCGGCAAGCGGCTCCTGCCGAGCGGAGACGCGCAGTGACACAGCCGGCGATCAACGTCATCAGCCAGAACGTCGGCGAGAACGTCCGCCGCGAGCAGGCGCGCGACCTCGCCGCGAGCGTGGTGCAGGCCGTCTTCCGCCTGGTGAAGCTCTCCACGCTGCACGCGCCGGAGAACCAGGCGATGGTCCGGCAGGTCGAGGAGACCGTCGCCGTCGTCCAGGATTTCGGGCACCGCTCCGGCTACAACGTCTCGATCCTCTTCACGCACGGATCGGTCTTCGTCTCGGGGCAGCTCCTCAAGGCGAACCGCGCGACGTACGAGGGCGCGCTCGAGCTCGGCGAGGCGCTCAAGCGCTGTGGCTACGCCGAGATCGGCATCGCGAGGGACGTCCGGCAGAGCGATCTCTACGGGTTCGTGGCGGCGGTCGCCGACGCGCTCCGGAGCGGCAAGCCGCTGCCCGACCGGCCCGCGCCGCACATCCGGCTCCGCGCCGTCGCCGACGCCGTGGTCCGGCACGAGGTGGCGATCGATCGGATCGAGGACGAGGCCACCGCGACGGTGCGCGCGTACGCGACGGCGATCGTGATCATGCGCCGGTTCTACGAGGACCTGCGCCACGGCCGCTACGGGCTCCGGCAGGGGATCAAGCGGATCACCCAGCGGCTCGTGGACCTGTCCGCGGGTGAGGCGCCGGCGTTCCTCGGCGTGACGGCGCTGCGCAACCAGAACCACGACGACGCCGGCCGCGCGGTGAACACCGCGATCCTGAGCCTCGCGATGGCGCGGCAGATCACGTCCGACGTGGTCCTGCTCGGGCGGCTCGGGATGGCGGCGCTCCTCTTCGACACCGCGCGCCCTCGCCTGACCGGCGTCGCGAAGCGGGAGGGGGCCGTCGTGATCCCGCAGCTCTCGGAGCAGCAGGAGGCCGACGTGCCGGCGGGGACGGCGGTCGTGCTCACCGCGCTCGGGCTCGTGAACGAGCCGAGCGTGATGCGCACGGTGATGGCGTACGAGGCGCACTGGGTGAAGCGCCAGGCGGCGCTCGGCCCGATCTACCGGGGGCTCCGCCAGGCCACGCTGCAGGCGCGGATCATCGCGACCGCGCGCGCGTTCAACGACCTGCTCACGCCGGCCGCGGGGCAGACCCCGATGTCCGCCGACGAGGCGATCGCGGCGCTCGAGGAGGGCGCCTCGGATCCGGCGGACCGCACGGTGCTGCGGCTGCTCGTGGGCGCGCTCGGCCTCTTCCCGACGGGCACGCTGGTGGAGCTCTCGACGGGCGAGGTCGCGCTCGTGGTGGAGACGCCGTCGCACCCGGCGCGCTACTCGCAGCCGCGCGTGCGCCTCGTGCTCGACGCGGCGGGCAGCCCGATCCCGCGGCCGATCGACATCGACCTCGCGGCGCCGCCGCGCGCGGGTGATCCGGCGCGCCACATCCGCCGCGTCGTCGCGACGAGCGACGATCCGGCCGCGGCGTCGATGCGCGCGCACGTCGCGGCGCAGGACGCGGCGCTCGCGTCGGTGCGGCCGCAGATCCCCGACGAGCCGGCGATCCGGGGCTACCCGCAGGCGCCGGGGCCGCTCGACGCGGTGCGGATGCCGCCGCAGCAGCCGCTCACGCGGCCCTCGGCGCCGACGCTGCCGATCACGCCGTCGCCGCCCGCCGGCGCGCGCTCGGCGCCCTGGCGCACCTCGGAGCTGCCGCCGCCGGCCGTGCCCCGCACGCTCGCGCCGCCGCCGCCGGTTCAGGAGTCGCGCTCGCAGTCGCCGACGGTGCGGCCGGGCCGCAAGACCCACGTCTCCGTCGAGTCGGCGCCGCCGCCCGCGGAGCCGCTCGTCGCGTCGGGCTCGCACCTGCCGCCGGCGGACGACATCGCGGCGACGGGGGGAGTGGGGCGGAGGCCGCGGGCGCCCGCCGCGCGCGCGCCCAGCGACCCCGACCCGCACGGCCAGGTGACCCGCGCGGTCGCGTGGGAGCACGAGGGCCCCCTGCTCGGGCTCGATCCCGCGCAGGACGAGCCTCCGTCGACGCAGTCGTCGAGCGCGGTGCTCGAGCTGCCGCAGGTCGAGCCGAACGCGGAGGGCACGCTCAAGCGCACCCCGCTCGTTCACCTGTTCGTCTACATGCTCGACCGGCGCCTCACCGGGACCACCTGCTTCGTGGATCCGGAGGGCTTCGTGCACGGCATCTACTTCCACGAAGGCGTCCCGGCGAAGGTCTGGACGGGCACGATGGTCGCGCCGCTCGACCGGGTGATCCTCGACCTCGGCCTGCTTGACGAGGCGACGCTGCGCGACAGCCTCCGCGAGATCTCGAAGCGGCGCGTGCTGCACGGGCGCCACCTGGTCCAGCGCGGCCTGCTCGATCGCGAGACCGTGATGAGGGTGCTCCGCGTCCAGCACGTCCGGAAGCTCATCGCGCTCTACGATCTGCCGGCCGACACGCGGTACACGTACTACGACGGGCTCAACGCGCTCGAGCGCCGCGGCGGCCCGGAGCTGCTCGAGTGCGAGCCGCTCGCGCTGATCATGGCGGGCGCGCGCCTGCAGGCGGACGATCCGGTGATCGACACGACGCTCGACCGCATCGCGAGCCGCCAGCTCGGCCTGCACATCGACGCGGAGGTCAAGCGCTTCGAGCTCCAGCCGGACGAGGCGGCGGTGGCCGACCTCCTGCGCCTGCGGCGGATGACGCTCGCCGAGCTGGTCGGCGCGGGCGTCGCGCAGGAGCGGGTCGTGCGGCTCACGGCCTACGCGCTCGCGATCACGCGGCACCTCGATCTCGGCTCGGGCCGCCCGCCGGTCGGCGTGAGCCCGGAGCGCGAGCCGCCGAGCCGATCGACGGCGCGCGGGCCCGTGAACGAGGCGCCGCCGCGCACCTCGCGCAGCGGGTCCGCGACGGCGCGAGCGGCCCCGGTCGAGCCGGCCCCTCCGAAGGCCGCGCCCCCGGTCGGCCGCGCGGCCCAGCCGCCGGCCGCTGCGGTGAGGGCGCCCGCGGCCGCCGAGGCGAGGCCGCAGCGCGGCGTGGAGAGGCCCAAGCCTCCGCCGCCGTCGCGGTCCGCGCCCGAGCCTCC
>CAYQYG010000339.1:0-10112 GCA_964421485.1 uncultured Polyangiaceae bacterium
ACGCCCGGCCATGCGTCGGTTTCGGCATGGGGATACCGTTAGTGCAGATCGGGATTCAGGCAAGCCAATTCGATGAGCAGTGTACGAGAGAAATGGTCTCGCGACACGTCGATTTCAAGATAAAAACCGTGTGCCAATCCGTAACCACGCACCCGGGTGGGTGCCGTCATCCGCTCCGGCCGTCGCCCGGCCGCCACGGGCCGGCAGGGCGGGGCGAGCGCGGGAGGACGCGGAGCGGACGTGGGCGGCGCCGATCCGGGGGCGCGACCCACTCAGGTTGCCGGGGCGCGACCCACTCAGCGCGACCCACTCAGGTTGCCGGAGGACCCGACCCGGCGACGAGGCGCCGCCCTTGAGGTCCGCCACGCGGAGGTGGCGGTGAGCCACTCCAGCGACCAGAGGTGGACCATTTCTGGTGAGCGGCGAAGCCCTGTGCTGTCTATACCGCGAGCGTCGCGTCACTGACGCTGGCTCCATGAAATGCTCATGGCCGGCCTCCATGTCCAAACTCCGTGCCAGGAGGCGAAGCCAATCATCTCAATGACTTGGCACCCTCCGGGGGGTGGCGGAGCCGGTTTCCGCCATGGCGCCCGCCACCCTCGCTCGGGGCGCGGCGGTCAACCCGAGTCGGGTCGGTCGGTCGCGGCGGTCAACCCGAGTCGGGTCGGTCAGGGCGCGTCGGCCACGGAGGGCGGGGTGCTCGTAACACCCGCGCCCTCCACCTGTTTCGGGCCGGAGCCTACCGCGCCGAGATCAACTGCGACCACATCGAAGGCAAACGCGACCACTACCAGTCGGGTCGGTCGGGAACCGGACCGAGGTTGGGGCCGGCGGGGCGGCGGAGGTTGGGGCCGGCGGCGACGGCGACGCGCGAGGCGCCCGGCGGCAGGGCCGGCTCACTCGATCGGGGCGAGGGGCGCGACCTCGTCGAGCTTGTCGAGCGCAGCCTGATCCAGCTCGTAGAGGTCCTTCATCGCGGGCTCGGCCGGGAGGAGGCCATAATGATCCTTGAAGGCGCGAATCGCTCGACGCGTCCTGCCCACGGTCGCGACCTTGACGAGCGACGAGTGCACCCACCCCTCGGTCTGGCCCGCCGTGGCCTGGATCGCCGCGGGCAGCGTCACGTAACACCATTCCCCCTCCGTCCGGACGAGGGGGAGCACGTCGTCCTTCTTCGCTTGCCCGAGGACCGCGCCCTGCGTCGACGCGGTGCCGCGGAGGTTCGCCGTCTGCGTCTTGACCTTCGCCTCCTTCGGATAGGCGCCGAGGTCCCCGTCCAGCGTCAGCGCGTAGGCGGTATTCGTCGTGCCGATCCCGGTCCACGTGATCGTGCCCCGGTTGAGGAGATACCGGAGCTGCGCCTGGACGCGGCGCTTGATCCTGCTCGCGCCGGCGGAGGACAGATCCGCGAGATCGCCCCCGCCCGGCCGCGGCATGTGGGGGCAGGCGAGCTCCCCCACCGCCCAGCAGGTCTGGGGCACGACCATGTTCCCCCCCTCGACCTCCTGCGACTTGAACGTCACCGTGAGGTGCTCGAAATTGCAGCCCTGGAGCTCCGCGGCCTTGTGCTTGACGTCGCACCGGCACGGCAGGACGTGGGGCGTCCGCTCGTTGAACGGGATGCAGACCCGGTTCGCCGGAGAGGGGGACCCGTGCAGATCGTTCGCCGTCGCCCCGATGTTGAGGTGCACGTGCCCGGCCTGGTCCGAGGCCGGCTTCAGGTTCCCCGTGCGCCCCGCCTTCGCCACGATCTCGCCGGCCCGCACCTGCCGCGGCGCGTCGCCCACCTTGTCCGTCACGTGGCCGTAACCGATCGAGCTCCGCTCCGCGACCAAGGGGGTCCACGAGACCCTCACGATGTTGCCGATCTCGCCGGCGCCCGCCGTGTAGGTCATGCGCCCCGCGTGCACGGCGAAGAGGTTGTCACCCACCCTCGCATGGATGTCCATGCCATGATGGCCGTCTCCGCCGCGCCAGCGCGTCGGCCCTGGGACATCGTGCTCGTAGAGGCCATACCCCTTGCCCCCGTACGGGTCGGTGCCGCCCAGATCATAGTACTGGGTCACCACGTGCATATGGATCCCCATGTACTCGGGCGGCGCGCCGGGCCAAGCGTAGGTGGCGTTGTTCCCGCCCACCACGGCCGACGTCCGCGGCCGGGGATCGTCGAATTCATCCCAGACGGGCTGGCACCAGATCAGCGCGAACAGGACGAATTCCGGCTGATCCGGCCCGTGGAACATGGAGAGCGCCTTGGTGCGGCCGTGCAGCGTGGACCAGTCCGCGGACTTCGCCGGGTCCGAGAGCTCCTCCTGGGTGAAGGGGGGGATCTCGAATTTCCAGGAGGTGCGGAGCTCCTTGAACGAGCTCCTCTCGCTGTCGGACGTGCTGCGGTCGTTGCCGCAGCGCCAGCCCCAGGGCTTGTCCCATTCGGCGCTCTGCTGCCCGTCGACCCACTCGACGGAGAAGAGCGTCGCGCCGGTCTTGGGCTGCATCGGGCCGAGCGCGCCGTCGTCCCCGACGCTCCGCTGCACCACGCGGTGGAGCTTCACGCCGTCCGCCTCGTGCTCCGCGAGCGTGGCCTCGGCGACGACGGCGAAGTCCTTGAATCCGATCTCCACCTCGGCGCGCTGCTCCAGCGCGCTGAGGGGGATCGGGATGAAGA
Organism: uncultured Polyangiaceae bacterium; assembly: GCA_964421485.1. Lineage (GTDB taxonomy): Bacteria > Myxococcota_A > Polyangia > Polyangiales > Polyangiaceae > CAYQYG01. The sequence continues at coordinate 2,666 of CAYQYG010000339.1, forward strand.
CGTCGCCCGCGGCGTTGGTGACGAAGCCGCGCTGCGCCGTCATCAGGGCCGCGCCCTGCTTCGCCGTCTTCACCCACGCGGAGGTCGCGGAGCCGAACGTGACCTTCTGCCAGGCCTTGAACGCCGTCTGCCAGGCCTCGGTCCACTCCCCGCTGTCAGGGGCGTCCATCACGCCGTCGGCGAGCTTCGCGTCGTCGCGCGGATAGAAATCGAGCGTCGCGAGGTGGAACTGCGCGGCGCGATAACACTTCGTGTTGTAGATGCGGACGAGCTCGTCCGCCTCGGCGTCCGTCGGCGCGCGGAGCTCGACCTCCTTGCCGTCCGCGTCGGTCACCTGCCGCAGGGTCTTCTTGCCGGCCGCGGGCAGAAACTCCTGGGCGAGCGTGCTCACCCCGAACAGGTCGATCCGCCGGAGGTCCTCGGCCTTGAAGGCGACGTCCTGCGCCACGACGCGGAACTTCAGGAACGCCGTCTTCCCCTGGTTGCCGTAGGCGTTGCCGGGGGCGCCGCAGTCGTATCCGAGCGCGTTGAGGGCGATCTGGCTCGCCTTCGTCAGGGTCACGCTGGTGTCCCCGAATTTGCGCTGCGCGCCGCTGCCGGAGATGGGGAAGTGCTTCGAGACGTCCCATTCCCTGTCCGCTGCCAGGAGCTTCGCGAGCGGCTCGCCGTTCAGCCGGACCTCCTGGACGGCGTGCCCGACCACCGGCTCCCCCGATCGGCAATCGAGGACGCGGACCCGGAGGCGGCGCGGCAGGATGAGGGTGTTCTTGAGGTCCGACCCCGGCTCGGTCTTCGCCACGTCGGCCGCGTAGCAGTCGCGCTCGGGCTCGCACCTCCAGCTTGGCTTGTTGGACATAGGGATCCGCGGCTCCTGCGCTCAGGGGGTGAACTCGAGCTCGGGCATGGCTTCGTTGCTCGACGTGACCTGCTCGATGGGGTGCCAGAGCGCGTTCCGGCCATGATAGTAGGCCCGCAGGAACACGACCGGTGAGCTCTGGTCGATCTCCACCCACTTCGATTCCTCTTGCGAGAAGAATGCGAAGCCGGTCTGTCCGATCGTCCGCACGCGCTGGCCGCGCCCGAACGCCTTGGCGGGGCTCCAGCCGTCACGATCCACGCCGCTGTTGCAGCTATGGAGCACGAGGCGCCCGTCGGGATGCCAGGGGAGCGGGGGCAGGGCCCGGATCTCGGGCTCCGTGAGCGTGACCCCGTTCGCCGAACGCTGGAACTCGAGCCCCGTCTCGCTCCCGTGCAGGGAGCTATGGGTGTAGATATGACCCTCTCTCACGACCGCGTGGCGCCGCCTGGCCTCGGCCTCCACCTGCAGCCAGGCGTCCACGAACTCCTCCTCGGTCAGGACCCCGATCGCCAGGTACTGATCGTCCTCGAACCCCGGCGTCTGGCAGAGCCGCCGGTGCCAGGTCTCGGCCGCGCGCTCGAAGGACCGGGTGCCGTCCGGCGCGATGTAGTAGATCGCGAAGTACAGGTCCCCGGGAGGGGTGCAGACCTCTTCCATGTCGGGCTGGCGGCAGAACATGTCCTCGCCCGTCCAGCCGCCTTTCCCGGGCGCTCCCCCGGCGTCCGGGTCCTCCGCGTCCTCCTCGGCGTCCTCCTCCTCGGGGTCGCTCAGGCGGATGTCGTTGTCGTGGATCTCGAGCAGGCAGCGGAGGGTGTCGTCGTCGATCGCCCCGGTGGGCACGAGGCCCGCGGCGGCCTGGAACGCGGCGAGGGCCCGGCGCGTCTGCGGGCCCAGCTTGCCGTCCACGGCGCCGGCGTTGAATCCGAGATTGTTGAGCCGCTGCTGGACGCCGCTCACCCGGCGCACCGGATCCAGGCCCCCGGGCCGCAGCGTGATGGTCCGGCCGGCGAGGCGCAGCGTCGCGCTCTTCGCCGAGGCGGGCACCCGGGCCTCCACGAGGCCGTTCGCCCCGGTCTTCCCCGTGATCGTGGGCTCCCCGGCGACGTCGAGCTCGTAGGGGACGCCCTCGATGCCCTTGAGCGCCTCGTCGCGCAGCTCCAGGCGGAGCAGCCATTTCTTGCGCTGGAGCCGGAACTCGTGGCTCTTCGAGGCGGCCCGCTCTTCCTCTCTCGTCCGCTTCTCCGGGATGAAGAGCTCGTCGCCGGGGTGGATGACGTTGGGGTTCGGGCGCTTCTTCCGGAACGCTTCGTTCTCCGGCGCCTCGTAGATGGTCTGCCAGCGGTGGAAGCCGTGCGCCGAGGCGATGCTCGCCAGGCAGTCGCCCTTTCTCACAACGTACTTGGGCATGGTGGGTGCACCTCAGGCGCCGCGGCCCCGGCTCATCGGCTGGGCCTTCGTGGACTTCCACTGCCAGTCCCGTTCATCGAGGTCCGGGAACGAGACCGTGCAGCTGCCCGCCGGGATGCCCGCCACGTACGCGTATCCCTGCGCGTCGAGGCGGCCGTATCGGGGCGCGGAGCCGTCGGCGAGATCGACCCGGTACCGCTCGCCGGCGACGGGGAGGCCATCGTCGTCCACGAGCCGTATCTCGATCCACGTCTTCTCCTCGCGCGCCGCGGGGCGCGGCGCGGGCGGCTCCTCCTCCTCGTCCTTCGCGAAACCCTCGATCGGCCTGTCGAAGGGCATCCGGACGGCCACGAGGCGCCCGTCCTCGAGCGCGCGGCGCACGGTCCAGTGGAGCCACCCGCTGTCCTCCGGCGCGCCGCTCCCGGGGAAAGTCTCTTCCAGGGACAGGCAGATCTCCGCCAGCGTGCGGTCGTCCGCCCCCCAGCCCCGGGGGAACCAGCTGCTCACCCGGGCAGCGGCGGCGGCGGGGGCGAGCGCCTCGGCGCCCGGGGGCAGCGCCTCGGCGCCGCCCCACGCGCTCCGCCTCACCAGCCAGATGGCCTCGCGCAGATCGATCGGCCACCTGTCGCCCAGCGCCATGGCAGGATCTCCTTCGGCTCGCGCATGCGTTGCTGCCCCAGGCGGATCGGACGTCCAAACGGGTCCGGTTGTCAAGGGTTTTATGGTCACGCCACTCGCGGGCATAATCCTCCCTCTGTGATCCTCCGTGGAGCCGCGCGTCCGGGCGCCGGCGGGCGCGCTCCTCGATGCGATCGCGGCGGAACGCGAGGCTCAATGGGGGGGCCGCACACATCTCATCGCCTCATTTCGACGAAAACCTCCGATCTTTGTGCCCGCCCGGACTTTCGCGTCTGCCCGGCCCGGTGTAGGTCAATCGCCTGACCGAGCGATTTCCAGGGAGGTCCAGGATGCGATTCTTCGACAGGATGATGCTCGCAGCGCTCATGTCCGCGACATCCGCCCTCGCGGCGGCCTGCGGGGGTGAAAGCGCGGGCGATGACGGTGGGGGCGCGGGTGGTGGAGCCGGGCATCACACCCCGATCGGCGACCGGGAGCTGGCTTTTTCGAGGGTCTCGCTCCCGGAGGTCGACGGGCTCGCGGCGAGCCTCTATGACCTCGCCTCCGCGGGCGGGGCGGCGTGGGCCACCGCGTACTCGGTCGACGCGGCGATGCAGGACAACGGGCCCATGGTCCTCTGGGAGAAGCGGCCCGGCGGGGAGTTCACGCCCGCGATCCTGCCGCCGACCACGATCGCCTATTTCCCCGATGTCTGCGCGGCCTCGGAGGACGAGGCGTACGTGCTGGTCGAGGACGGGGCGGAGCAGAGGGCGAGGCTCTTCGTGCGCGGGGGAGGGGAGGCGCCCGCCTTCGACGAGCAGCCCGCGCCCGAGGCGCCCGACGGGTGGCATTTCAATGTGATGCGGCTCGCGTGCTTCCCGGGCGGGGAGCTCTGGGCCCACGGCGCCGCGCAGAAGGGCGACGACATCTACAGTCAGGTCTATGCGCTCTTCCACCGGACGGGCCCGGGCGCGGCGTGGGAGGCGGTGCCGGTGCCGGAGGATCTCCCGCCGACGTTCTGGTCCGTCGGGGTCTCGCTCTTCCTGCTCGGCGCGGACGGGAGCGGGTATGTCGGGTTCAGCATGGGCGAGGAGGCGCGGATCTATGCGCGCGCGTCGGACGGCGCCTGGACGCTGGCGCACGGCCTCGGGGACGAGGTCTTCCAGATCTCGGGCGCGTCGGGGGATCCCGCGGGGGACGCGGTCGCGGTGGCGCAGCCCAAGGGGGAGGAGGGGATCGCGCTCCTCCTGCGGGACGGGGTCTGGTCCACGGAGACCGTGCCGGGGGCCTCGGAGCTGCTCGCGACGGCCGTCGCGCCGGGCGGCGATCTGGTGCTCGGGGGCACGCGGTACGTGACCGCCGACGATAGCATCACCGGGGCCGAGGCGGTGCTGCTCGACGGGGCGCTCAGGCCGCTCACGACACCGCTCCGCGGGCGGATCCACGCGATGACGTTCCTCTCCGAAAGCGGCTACCTGGGGCTCGATTTCACCGAGGACCCGGCGGACACCGGCCTCTACGAGCTGACGTTCGTGACGCCCTGAGCCGCGCCGCGGCGGCCGGGGGGCGGCGCCGCCGCCCCTCTCCGAGAACGAATTCCATTCGACCACGGTCTGATCTTCCGGCCTCAGCGCTATCGCTTGCGGCTCGCGGGATGTGTCCTACCATTGAGCTTCGAGCGCCGCGACGATTCTGTCTTGGGCGCCGTAAGTCAAGGGGGGCCACATGATTCGTGTGACTGCGGATATTTACTCCGGGAGACCCAATCCTACGTGGATCGTCGAGGACGAGGCCAAGGCCCGCGAGATCCTGAAGCAGGCCGTCGAGGGCGGCGCTCAGGTGGGCGCGCAGGAGATGGCGCAGCCGGGCCAGCTCGGGTTCCGCGGGTTCGTGATCGAGTCGACCGAGGACGATCTGGCGAAGGACTTCGGCCTGGAGACGGGGCAGATCCGGCTCGCCTCGACGCTCCCCGCCGCGTCCGGGGGGCGCGCGCTGGTCGAGCGGCTGATCCGGGAGGCGCCCTCCTTCGCCCCGAGCATCGAGACGCTGGAGTCGATCGAGGCGATGGAGCAGCCGGTGGCGTCGCTGCAGGAGGCGCTGATGGAGGCCGTGAGCATGGGCTCGCGCGAGACCGTGGAGGAGGGCGGCGCGGCCCCCGTGGAGATCGAGGGCCTGCCAGAGGCCGTCTGCCGCTACGAGCGGGGGGCCTACAACCCGGGGTTCTGGAACAACGACCCGACCGTCCGCGCCAACAACAACTGCTACAACTACGCCAGCAACAAGCGCACGAATACGTTCGCCCAGCCCGGCCGCGGCTGCGGCAACATCTACAAGGTGCTGAACTGCGCCGAGCTGACGCGGGCGTCGCTCTGCGACGGGCTGCACCGCCGCTACGATTGCTTCCCGGAGTCCGAGCGGCCCCGCTACCTCGTCGCGCTCGTGATCTGGCCGGGCCGTGACTTCCACTGGTACCGGCTCCACCGTGAGGGGTTCTGGGGCCACAAGCCGGGCTCCACGGCGGCGCGCAACGTGGACAACGCCGGGCGGATCATCACCAATCCGCAGACGGCGGACCGGGGCCCGTACACGCAGTTCTGCGGCTATTTCTACACGAAGCGGACCCAGAAGATCCGCTAGTCTCCACGCCGTCGGGGGGCCGCGGGGCGGCCCCCGGAGGGTGCGTGGATGCGCGTCGAGCTCGATATCTACAGCGGTCGGCCCAATCCATCGTGGGCGTTCGATCCCGCGCAGCGCTCGGAGCTGTCGCGCCGGCTCGGCGAGCTCTCGCCCGCCGGCGCGGCGGCGCCCGCCGGGGAGGCCCTCGGCTATCGGGGCCTCGTCGTGACCGGGGCCGCGGGCGAGGGGATCGATCCGTTCACGAGGATCGTGGTGTGGAACGGCGTGGTCTCCTGCGAGGGCGCCGGGGGGAGCCGCGTTCTCGTGGATCCGGGCCGCGCGCTGGAGCGCTGGCTGCTCGAGACCGGCAGGGGCCACCTGGAGCCCGATCTCTTCGATTGGATCGACGAGATGCTGCGATCCGCCCCGGGGTTCTGATATCTGTCGGCTCATGCCGACCGTCGCGCTGACCTCCCTCGGGCCCGCCTCGACCGGCGCGGTCGTGTGGCGCCTGCGCGGGCGGGCGCGGGTCACCGTCGCCGTGAAGGCCACGTTCGCGATCGTGCCCGAGGGCCGCATGACGCCCGCGGCGCCCGATCCGATCGCGCCGGACGAGGTCCCGGATCCCTCGGGGCGGGGGCTGCGGTCGGCGGGCGACCTCGCGCCGTTCCTCAATCAGGCGGATATCCTGCTCACGGGGCATGCCGAGGTCCCGCCGGGGTTCTCGGCGCCCGGGCTCACCGTGTGGCTCGCGCTCGTGCGCGACGGCGCGCCGTGCGTCGACAAGCGCCTCACCCTCGACGCGGCGGCGCGCGTCGGCGCCGCGCGGGCGCACGTGCACATCGACGGCCTGGGCCCGCTCTCGCGCGAGTGGCCGCGGCGCAGCCGGCTCCTCGGCGCGATCGATCCGCGGCGCCTCCGCGGGCCGGTGCTCGACGTCCCCGAGGGCCTCGACTGGGGTTATTTCCAGGCCGCGCCCGCGGACCAGCGGACCGAGCCGCTGCGCGGCGACGAGTGGCTGGTCCTCGGCGGCGTCTATGCGCAGCGCCCGAGGCTCCGCACGCAGCTCCCCGAGGCCCGCGGCGCTGCTCGCGTCTATCGCCGCTCGCAGCCCCCGCCCCGCGCCGCGGAGCCCCTGCGGCTCCTCGCCGACACGCTCCAGATCGACGCCGATCGCCGCTGCGCCTCGATCGTGTGGCGCGGCTACGTCCCCGTCGACGAGGCGGATCTCGCGTCGCTGCACGTCGTCGCCGGCGTCGAGCTCCCGGGCCGCCCCGTGGCCTGGATCGACCCGTTCGCCGCGGATTCCGCGCCGCCGCCCCGCCCCGCGGCGCCGCCCGCCGCGCCCCGCCCGGAGCACCGGCCGGGGAGCTCGCCGGACCTCGCCGCCTCGAGCCGCTTCGAGGGCACGATGGCGATCGACGAGGAGGCGCTGATCCGGCTCAATTCGGCGCCGGCCGGCCCGGCTCCGCTGGGCACCACCCAGCCGCAGAGCGCCGCCGAGGTGGCGAAGCTCCGGGCCGAGGCCGCGCTGCCATTCAAGGCGGCGGTGCCCGCGCCGGAGCCCGCCGCCCGCCCGGAGGCCCCGCACCCTCTCGAGGCGCGGATCGAGGACGGCCCCCTGGGCACCACCCAGCCGCAGAGCGCCGCCGAGGTGGCGAGGCTCCGCGCCCTGGCCGCGACCCCGTTCGAGGCGGGCCGCCTCGCCCGCGCCGCCGCGGGCTCCCTGCCGAGCAAGGCCGCTCCTCCGCGGATCGAGGGCACCTCGCTGGGCACGACCCAGCCCCAGTCCCCCGAGGAGGTGGCGAGGCTCCGCGCCGAGGCGGTGACCCCATTCGATGCCGCCCGCCGCCGCCCAGCCGCTGCCGCGCCCGCGCCCGCTGCCGCGCCCGCGCCCGCGCCCGCGCCAGATCGGAAGAGCGTCGTGTAGGGAAAGAGTGTACAGGC
>CAYQYG010000340.1:0-10106 GCA_964421485.1 uncultured Polyangiaceae bacterium
ACGTTAAACGACACAACGAATAGGAGTCTATCTTGGCGAAGATCACTGGAATTGGCGGAGTCTTCTTCAAGAGCAAGGGTGATAGCGCTGCGTTGGCCGCGTGGTATCAAAGACACCTGGGCATGCCGCTTGAAGATTTTGGCGGCGCTGTCCTCAGATGGCCGGACGACAAGGCCGAGGACCAGGGCCTTACCGTGTGGCATGTCGCTGCAAAGGACAGCCAGTGGTTCAGCCCCAGCGATTCTTCCTTCATGATCAACTACCGAGTCGACAATCTCGACGAGATGCTCGCGCAGCTGCGCGCGGGCGGCGTGGAGATCGTCAAGGGGCCAGAATCGCACGAAAATGGAAAGTTCGCATGGATCATGGATCCGGAGGGAAACAAGGTAGAGCTCTGGGAGCCGATGATCTGGGACGAAAAGAACAAGGGTGCCTGAACCTTGCCGCCTGACAGGTGGCCTTCGCCGGCTTCGCGCTGCAGGCGGTCAGTCGGGGCCTCCGACGCAGAAAGATCAACGCGCACATGGTAGCCAGGGCCAGCATCCTCACCTCGGTCGGTGGAACGCCCCTCGTGGAGCTCCGGCGGATCGTCCCCGCCGGGTGTGCCCGTGTGCTCGTCAAGCTCGAGGGCCATAACCCCACAGGCAGCATGAAGGACCGCATGGCGCTCGCCGTCGTCCGCGCTGCCGCGGCGTCCGGCCGACTGGCGCCCGCGGGCACGGTCATCGAATACACGGGCGGCAGCACGGGAACATCCCTCGCGTTCGTGTGCGCCGCGATGGGTTACTCGATCACGCTCGTCACCTCGGATGCATTCAGCCGCGAGAAGCGCGATCACATGCGCGCGCTGGGCGCGACCGTCATCGAGCTCCCGAGCGAAGGAGGGCGCACCACCAAGGACCTGATCCAGCGCATGATGGCCAGGGCCGCCGAGCTGAGCGCCTCCCCGGACGCGTTCCACGCAGATCAGTTCAACAACCCCGACGCAGCCGCCGGCTACGCCCCCATGGCGGAAGAAATATGGGAGCAGTCGGGCCGGCAGCTCGACGCTTTCGTGCAATCCGTCGGCACCGCGCAGTGCATCACGGGAGTCGCGAGCGTCCTCCGCAGCCGGAGCCCCACGGTCCGGATCGTGGCCGTCGAGCCCGCGGAGTCGCCTGTCCTGTCCGGCGGCGCGCCCGGTGCTCACAAGATCGAGGGCGTCGGCCCCGGATTCGTTCCGCCGATGTGGGGGCCCGATCTCGCCGATGAGATCCTTCGGGTCTCCACCTCCGAGGCAAAGGACATGGCTCGACGCATGGCGAGAGAGGAAGCGTTGTTCGCTGGAACCTCTTCCGGGGCCAACGTCGTCGCGGCCCTTCGAGTCGCTCAGCGCCTCGGGCCGGGCCGCACCGTGGGAACGCTCGTCTGCGACTCGGGGCTCAAGTACCTCTCGACCGACCTCTACTCGGCAGGCTAGATGCACATCGCCCCAGGTCGCCCCACCCCCACCCCTGGACCAACCCACGAGCCTCGGTAGCGGCGCCCTGTTCGCCCCCCCGCCCGTCCGCATCGACGCCCGCCCCTCGGGCCGCTATCGTCCCCCGTCGAGGCCCCCCCGATGACCGCAGCCCCCGCCGCCGACTTCGAAGCCAGACTGAGCGTCGCCCGTGACGCCAGCGCCAAGCTCCGCGACGCCATCGGCAACATCATCGTCGGCCAGGGCGCCGTCGTCGACCAGGCCCTCTGGGGCATGATCGCCGGCGGCCACGTCCTCCTCGAGGGTGCCCCCGGCCTCGGCAAGACCCTCCTCGTCAAGACCATCGCCTCCTGCCTCGACCTCAAGTTCTCCCGCATCCAGTTCACCCCCGACCTCATGCCGAGCGACGTCACCGGCACGAACATCCTCGTCACCGCCGCCGACGGATCGCGCCACTTCTCGCTCCACAAGGGCCCCATCTTCGGCCAGGTCATCCTCGCCGACGAGATCAACCGCGCCACCCCGAAGACCCAGAGCGCCCTCCTCGAGGCCATGCAGGAGCACGCCTGCACCATCGCGGGCACCCGCCACGTCATGGAGGAGCCCTTCTTCGTCCTCGCCACCGAGAACCCCATCGAGATGGAGGGCACCTATCCCCTCCCCGAGGCCCAGCTGGACCGCTTCCTCCTCAAGGTCCTCGTCCCCAGCCCCACCGAGGACGAGCTCACCGAGATCCTCGCCCGCACCACTGGCCACGACCAGGGCGCCCCCCCCCGCGTCCTCACCCGCGACGACGTCCTCTCCCTCCGCTCCCTCTGCCGCGACGTCGCCGTCGCCGAGCCTGTCATGCGGTACGTCTCCCGCCTCGTCCGTGCCAGCGACCCTGCCGCGCAGGGCGCGCCGGACATCGCCCGCCGCGCCCTCCGCTTCGGCGCCGGCGTCCGCGGCGCCCAGTCCCTCGTCCTCGCGGCGAAGGCCGTCGCCCTCCTCGAGGGCCGCGCCAACGTCGCCTTCGCCGACATCCAGAGGGTCGCCAGGCCCGTCCTCCGGCACAGAATGATCCGCTCCTTCGAGGGCGAAGCGGACGGCATCACCACCGACCAGGTGATCGACGCCCTGATCCAGGCCGTCGAGGCCCGGCCCGAGCCTGTCGCGCAGGCGATCCGCCGATGACGCCCGGAGCTCGGCGCGCGGGCGCGGCGGCGGCGCTGCTGGCCCTCTCCATCGCGGCGGCCGGCGGCGCGCGGGCCCAGACCCCGCCTGTGGGCGGCGCCCCCCGCGCGCCCGAGGTGATCGCGGAGATCGTCCCGGTCCTGGGCACCAGCGGCTCCCTCCCGTGGGGGTGGAACCAGATCCTCGTCCGCATCCAGAACAACGGCACCCGGCCGGCCAAGGGCGTCGTCGACGTCAGCTCCCGCCAGTACGGCGACCGCGGCAACTTCGAAGCATCGGCCCCGTACGCCGTGGGCGCTGGATCGGCCGTCCACGTCCGCGTCCCGGCGCGCGTCGCCGCGTATGCGGACATCGACGTCCGCGTGCAGGACGACGCCGAGGGGCAGATCGCGGCCCAGTCGTTCTCGTCCACGGCCCAGGGATCGGTCGTCCTCTTCGACGTCAGCGAGGCCTCGAAGCTCCGCGGCGCCATCCACGAGACCCCCGTCGTGCCCCTGCACGTCCCCACCGGCACGATGCGCGGATCCACGCCGCCCGCCTCGCGCACCACCCTCCTCGTCGGACAGCCCCGCTTCGATCCGGCCACGGGCGACCCGGTGCTCCCTGATCGCGCGGCCCTCTACAGCGCGGCCGACGCCGTGCTCATGCGCACCGACACCCTCTCCCGCCTGGGCGGCGCCGAGCTCGACGCCCTCGCGGGCCACGTCCTCGGCGGCGGCACCCTCGCGCTCGTGGTGGCCCGCCCCGAGGACCTCCGCAGCCCGGCGCTCGTCGCCCTCGTCGGCGGCGAGGTCACCAAGGCGGCCCCTGCGCCCGAGACCCGCCGGCCCCTCTTCCCGGCGGCCACATCGAGCGGCGCGGGCAAGGCGATCCCGCCTGCCGCCGATCCGGCGCCTCAGACCGCCGAGGCGCTCGCCGGCTGGACCGGCGGCAACCTCCGCCCGAGCCTCTACGGCGCCTCGGCCTTTTACGGCCTCGGCGAGGTCCACCTCCTCGCCTTCGATCCCACCAGGAAGCCTGCGGTCGACGACCCCTGGGCCCAGGTCCGCGTCGCCGACCTCGCCCGCCGCGGCTTCGATCGCCGATCGACCATCGCCTTCCGCCCCGGCGACGAGCACATGGACTCCGAGCTCAACGGCGTGCGCCGCGTGCTCGATCCGAACGAGAGCTCCCGCTGGGCCATTGGCCTCTCCGCCCTCCTCCTCTGCGTCTATGCCGTCCTCGCCGGCCCCATCAACTTCTCGCTCGCCGCGCGCAGGGGCAAGCCGCTCCGCGCCCTCCGCCACCTCCCGATCTACGCCGCGATCGCGTTCGCCACGATCGTCGGCATCGGCATGGCCGCCAAGGGCGTCGGCGGCCGCGCCCGGCACCTCACCCTCGTCGAGGCGGGCGCGGGCATGACACGGGGCACTGCGCGGCGCTTCCGCGGCTTCTTTGCCTCGCGCTCCAGGGACCTCACCGTGCGCACCACCGACGCGAGCAGCGTCCTCGCCACGGCCGTCCTCGCCGAGCTCTCCTCGCACCGCGATCGCCTCATCGTCGACCGTGACGGCGCGCGCCTCGTCGACGTCGCCGCCCTCCCCTGGCAGACCGTCGTCGTGCGCGAGGACGGCTTCGCCTCGCTCGGCGACGGCATCGCGATCGCGCCCGAGCCGGCCGGCGATCTCGCCGTCGCGAACCGGACCGGCCGCGACCTCCGCGCCGCCGTCCTGTTCATGCCTGACGGCTCGGCGCGGTACTTCGCGCGGATCGAGCACGGCGAGCGCGTCGTCTCGAGCGCCGGCGTCGACCTCTCCACGACCACCGAGGCGCGCACCTGGCTCTCGATGGCGGGCACTGGCCGCCGCGTCGGCGGCATCGACGTCCACGACCTCTACGGCCAGATGCTCGCGCCCGTCGTCGACGGCGACGCGCCGGGCCTCGGCGCCGCGTGGGCCGCGATCGACGACGCCGCCTCCGACGGCGTCGACTGGCTCCCGGCCGGCGTCCCTGTCCTCCTCGCCCAGATCGACGGCGGCGAGGGCCGCCGCAGCGACTCGGGCCTTCGCCTCGAGAGCGACCGCCTGCTCGTCCGCGTCGTCGGCCATGGAGGCAAGCCGTGAGCGAGCCCCACCTGCCCGCCCCTGCGATCATCGAGGGCGGCGCCCCGGCCGCGCCGCCCCTCGCCCCTGCGCCTCGCCCAGCCCCGACCATCCGCGTCCGCCACCTCTGGCACCGCTTCGGCGCGTACGACGTCCTCAAGGACGTCACCTTCGACGTCGGCCCGGGAGAGATCTTCGGCTTCATCGGACCGAACGGCGCGGGCAAGACGACCACCATCCGCGTCATGGCCACGCTCCTCGAGCCGATGGCCGGCCGCGTCGAGATCGACGGCGTCGACGTCATGATCGACCCGTCCGCCGTCCGCCGCGTCATCGGCTACATGCCTGATCACGCGGGCGTCTACGAGCGCATCACCGTCCGCGAGTACCTCGAGTTCTTCGCCGACGCCTTCCGCGTCCCCTCGCTCGACGTCGTCGACGCCGTCCTCGAGCTGACCGACCTCGGCAAGATCCAGGACCGCATCGTCGCGACCATGTCGAAGGGCATGAAGCAGCGCCTCCAGCTCGGCCGCATCCTCCTGCACGACCCCAAGGTCCTCATCCTCGACGAGCCCGCGAGCGACCTCGACCCGCGCGCCCGCATCGAGATCCGCGACCTCTTGCTCGAGCTCCGCAGCCTCGGGAAGACCATCTTCCTCTCCTCGCACATCCTCACGGAGCTCAGCGACGTCTGCACCTCGATCGGCATCCTCGAGAAGGGCCGCCTCGTCGTCGCGGGCCCCATCGGCGAGATCGCCACTCGCCTCGAAGCGATCCGCGCGGCCCAGGCGGTGGGCCACCACCCCCCGCCTTTCGGCGCCCCCGGCCACGCCGCCCACGCGCCGCAGCCCCACCCGCACGCCCAGCCCTACGCCCCTCACCCAGCCCATACCCAGCCGGCGCACGGCCCCCAGCCGTACGGCCCGCCCCCTGGCTATGCGCCTGCGCCGCGCCGCAAGGTCAAGATCCGCGTCCTCGGCGACCCCGAGGCGGCCGCGTACTTCGTCCGCGGCGGGCCGGGCATCACCGACGTCGAGCTCATCGCCGGCGCCGTGCATGTCGGCTTCATGGGCACCGACGTCAAGATCGCCGAGATCGTCCAGCACCTTGTCAGGAACGGCGTCGGCGTCGTCGGCGTCGAGCCCGAGCGCAACGAGCTCGAGCGGATCTTCCTCGAGGTCACCAAGGGAGAGGTGCAGTGAGCGCGCAGACGGGGACGGCGCCGCCCAGCGGCCCGGTATCGCAGCGGCTCGTGGATCGCGCGCGGTTCCGCGTGGATCGGCTCAAGGAGGAGCCCAACCCCATCTGGATCCGCGAGCTCAAGCAGGCGGCGCGCCTTGCCCGCACGCCGATCATCCTCACGGTCCTGGCCGTCCTGATGACGCTGTTCATCGCCTCGATCGGCGGCATCGTCTCGACCGAGGCAGCGCCTGCGAAGACGGGCGTCGTGCTCTTCCAGGTCTTCTTCTCGCTCGCCTATTTCGTCGTCACCCTCGTCGGCCCTGCCGTCGCGGCCAACAGCATTGCCTCCGAGCGCGAGGGCCGCACCTGGGAGGCCGTGATCCTGACCGGCATCCCGCCCGGAGAGATCGCCCGCGGCAAGTTCCTCGCCGCGTACACCGCGATCGGCATGTACATCGTCATGCTCGCCCCTGTCGGCGCCTTGCCGTTCCTCTTCGGCGGCGTGACCGCGATGGAGGTCGTCGTCGCCTTCCTCTTCCTGTTCCTGATCGCCCTCCTCAGCGTGGCCTTCGGCCTGGCGATCAGCTCGAAGATGACGAGCCTCCGCGTCGCGATCGTCCTCACCCTCCTGCTCGCCTTCCCGACGGCGATCGTCTCGTTCCTCGTGGGCGGCTTCGCCCTCTCCTATGCGGCGCACAAGGCCTGGCCTGACGTCGCCGAGGCCGGACCGATCTGGCTCCCCACGGCTTACGAGCGCGCCTCGTTCGGCGTCCCGTACGTGATCTTCCTCTTCTTCATCCCGATCGCCGCCGTCGTCCTCCCCGCCTGGTTCCTCTACGAGGTCACGGTCGCGAACCTCACGAGCCCCACGGACGACCGCTCGACGGGCCTCAAGAAATGGTTCGCCGTCGCCGCGCCCGTCCTCGCCGCCGCCGCTGCGGTCCCCGCCTTCACCGTCCGCGGCTCTGACCTCCTTCCGACGGTCGTCGCCGGCATGTCCGCCCTCCTCTCGTTCCTGACCTTCTCGATCTTCCTCTTTGCCGGCGACCCGCTGGGCCCTTCTCGCCGAGTCGTGGCCCACTGGGATCGCGCCGGCGCGGGCGCATTGAGGCGCTTCCTCGGCCCTGGCCTCATGCGTGCTGCCTGGCTCCTGCTTGGCGAGGGCACGGTCCTCCTCGCCGTGCTCGCCGTGATTGGCCTCGCCCTGATCCACGACCCGACCTCGGCCCCTGCCGCGCTTCGCGCGCAGCAGCTCGCCTGCTTCACCGGCTATGCGCTCACGTTTTACGTCTTCCTGGTCGGCCTCGGCGCATTCCTCCGCGCCCGCGTCTCCTCGCCGATGGTCGCCCGCGTCCTGCTCTTCACCCTCCTGTTCGCGATCTCGGTCGGCCCCTGGATCGTCGCCGCGATCGCGGGCCTGATCGCCGATCACGGCGCGGGCAACGACTCGCTGGTGATCGCGGCGCCGTCCCCGTTCTACGTGTTCCTGATGATGAGCCAGCTCGACAGGACGGGCTCCACCAGCACCGAGCCGATCCTGATCGCCGGCGCAGCCGCCTCTGCCGCCTGGCTCACGCTCGGCGTCGCCCTCTTCGCCGGCGCGCGTGCTCGCGCCTCGACGCTCGTCGCGCAGCACGAGGCCGCCCTGGCCCAGACTGACGCCATGCTCGCCCAGGAAGACGAGGCCGCCGCCCGCGCCGCCGAGCCCGCCCCCGAGCCCGCCCCCCCCGCCTGATCGCCCCCCTCGGCCCCCGGGGCCGGACGTGGTCGCCCCCCCGACGTCGGGCCCCCCTCCACACCACCGATCATTCGTGCACCTGTGACTCCGTCATCCCAAAAAAATCGACATGACGCCGCCGGGAAGCGTGGAGAAAATCGATTTCGATCGCAATGCGATTACAAAATCAAGATCGCCGCCCGAGGATCTTGAGTTCATATCGCAAGCATGGATCAATACCTCGCGCCACGGCTCCCCGATCCATCACCACGAGCCGTGGCATGCCCCATTCTCGATCGCCGACGAGGACCGAGTGCCCATCGACGACTCTCGCCCCATTGCGCCTCCCAGCCTCAGCGACACCCTCCTCTGGGGCACCCCTTACCGCCCCACCCAGCGGATCGGCCGTGGGGGCATGGGCGAGGTCATCGAGGCCGAGCACGTCGCCCTCGGCAAGCCAGTCGTCGTCAAGCTCCTCCACCCGGACCTCAACGCCCGCCCGCACGCCGTCGAGCGCCTGCGGATCGAGGCCCAGGCCCTCGCGCGCCTCTCCCACCCGAACCTCGTCGCCGTCACCGATTTCGGCCGCACCACCGAGGGCCGCGCCTACCTCGTCATGGAGCGCCTCCGCGGCCGCACCTTCCGGGAGGAGCTTGGCGCCCGCGGACCGCTCCCGCCTGCGGAGGCCATCGATCTCGTCCGCCAGGCCCTCGCCGGCCTCGACGCGGCGCACGGCGCCGGCCTCGTGCACCGCGACGTCAAGCTTGACAACCTCTTCCTCTGCGACCCGGACCCCTGCGGCCGGCGCGTCGTCAAGGTCCTTGATTTCGGCATCGCCAAGATCGTCGCCCCGCGCGCCGGCGGCGCCCCGGAGCCCTCGCCCTACCTCACCGAGGACGGCGTCCTCGTCGGCACCCCCCGGTTCCTCTCGCCGGAGCAGGCCGCTGGGCAGCCGGTGGACGCGCGCGCCGACGTCTACGCCGCGGGCCTCGTGCTCTATACCCTGCTCGCCGGCCGCGGCCCCTTCGAGCACGCCGGCCTCCTCCCCGACATCCTGCGCGCGCACGCCGCGGAGCGCCCGGACCCCCCCTCGCGCCACGCCCCCGGCCCCATCTTGCCGGAGCTCGACGACGCCGTCATGACCGCCCTCGAGAAGGAGCCTGCGCGGCGCTTCCCGAGCGCCGCTGCCTTCGCCGAGCGGCTCGCCCGCATCGCCGAGATTCTCGTCGAGAGCCGCTCCGCGCCTGCCCGCTGGCTCATCACGGAGCGCCTCCTGCCCGGCGTCGCCGGCGCCGGCACGGCGCCCCTTTCGAACCCCCCGGTCCGGCCTGCGGACCTCGCCGCCACCCTCCCGGACCTCGCCGCCCTCGCGGGCGCCGGCACGGAAATCATCGGGGCCCACCCCGCCGCGCCGCCGCCCTCCGGAGCTCCTGGCCCCCATCCGGCTGCCGTCGCCCAGGGCGCGCTCGTACCTGTCCTGGTCGTGGGCGCCATGATGCTGGGCTTCGCCCTCGCCGTGGCGCTGCGCCTGGGCGGGTGAGCATCCGGACCGCCGGTTGCAGCGAAGCACCCACGTCCGCCCTGAAACGGCTACCATGGGCCCGTGCTTGCGAGCGGGATCGTGGTCTTGCCTGCGGGCTGCGGTATCTTGCTCGTGTCCGGCGGCGGGCGCGGCGCGGACCGCCTCGCGCGAGGGCGCCGCGCGCGCGTGGCTCGGAGGGAGCGGGAATGACCAAGAAGGACACGAATGAGATCCCCCCTGTCGACCCGCTGGCCGACGAGGCCCCGGACGGGCCTGCCCCGTTCTCGCCGCCGGCGCCGGCCAATGACAAGCTGATCCCGTTCCCGGGCCCGCGCGCGCGCCGCAAGCAGCAGGACCGCGAGGCTGGACCGAGCGAGAAGCAGGTCTACGTGCCCCCGGTCACCCTGCCGCCCACCAAGGAGCCGCAGCCCCACGAGGGCCAGCAGAAGCTCCTCATCGCGCCCTCGGTGCTGGCCACGTCCGACGACCGCAGCCGCCCGACGATCCGCAGGATCCCTGTCGAGGCCGCGATGCTGCTCGAAGCGCAGCGGGCCGCGACCACGACCGAGATCTCGCCTCGCACCGTCGGCGGCCGCACCGCGCGCTTCGACGCTGGCCCGGCTGCGCCGCCGCCGCCGGACGAGGCGCCGAACCAGACCGGCGTCGTCAAGCTCCCGACGCGCACGCAGCGCATCCAGACCGCGCCGGCCGCCGAGCCCCCGACCGGCGCCGGCTCGACGCTCAAGACCGGCGCCGTCTCTGCCGGCGCGAGCCCCTGGGCGAAGGACGGCGTGGCCCAGGTGGACAGGGCGAACCTCCCCTCCGCGCTCGCCGCCACGGCGCCGTTGCCGGACGACGTGAAGCGCGCGCCTGCCGCCGCCGAGCCCGCGCCCGAGGCGCCCAGATCGCACCTCCGCCACATGCTGCTCGCCGCCGGCCTCCTCGGCGCCGCCGGGCTCTCCATCTGGTACC
>CAYQYG010000341.1:0-10080 GCA_964421485.1 uncultured Polyangiaceae bacterium
GGTCCGGCGCCTCCGCGCCCCGGCCTCGGCCTTCGCGGGCGGCGGGATCGCGAGCTCGGACGCGTGGCGGCGGAGGATCGCGGCCGCCGTGGCGCGCGCGCCCTCGCGGGCGTGGGGCGCGAGCGCCTGCACGAGCTCGGCGACGCTCTGGAAGCGGTCCCCGGGCTCCCGCGCGAGGGCCCGCTCGACGACCCTCACGAGGTCCCCATGCACCTCGGGGCGCAGCTCCGAGAGCGGCTCCGGCGACGAGCCGTAGACCTTCGCGCAGAGCTCGGGGAAGCTCCCGGCGACGTACGGCGGCGCCCCGCCGATCATCTCGTACAGGCACGCCCCGAGCGCATAGATGTCGGTGCGGTGGTCGACGGCCTTCGCCGAGCGCATCTGCTCCGGCGACATGTAGAGCGCCGATCCGAGGATCATCGTCGTCTGCGTGAGCGCGACGTCGCCGCTCCCCTCGCCGAGGACCTTGGAGACCCCGAAATCGAGCAGCTTCACGAGCGGCGCCCCGTCCGGCCCCGTGGTCAGGAACAGGTTCGCCGGCTTGATGTCGCGGTGCACAATGCCCCGCGCGTGCGCCTCCGCGAGCGCGTCGCACGCCTGGATCACGTAGTCGACGGCGTCCGCAATCGCGAACGAGCCCTGCTCGCGGAGGCGGCGCGCGAGGTCCTCGCCCTCGAGGTACTCCATCACCATGTACGGCTCGCCGCCCTCGAGCGCGCCGACGTCGACCACGCGCGCGACGTGCTGGCTCTGCAGGCCCGCCACGGCCCGCGCCTCGCGCATGAACCGCTCGCTCGCCACCGCGAACGACATCACCTCCGGCAGGAGCAGCTTGATCGCGACCCGCGAGCCGAGATCGAGGTGCCGCGCCTCCACGACGATCCCCATCCCGCCGTGGCCGATGGTGCGCACGACGCGGTACTTCCGCGCAACGATCGTGCCGGGCCCGATCCGGTAGACATTGTCCCCGCGGGGCGCGCCGCTGCGCAGCGGGAAGGCGATCGTATCGGCCTCGCCGAGGCCGGCTCCGGGCGGCCGCTCGTCGCCGGTGGATCCAGGCATCAACCCATCATACCAGCGCGGCCACGGCGCCGCGCTCCCCGAGGAGCGCCCGCGCGGGCGCGACCTGACCGCTGTCCACGCGCCGAGGCGGGCTCGAGCGCCCCGGCGACGCGTTCGATTTGATCACGGCGATCGCGACCACGACCGCCACGATCGCGAGCACGAGCAAGAAGATCTTCCAGAACGAGTACGGCGCATGGCCGACCACCTCGCCGGTCTGACCATTGACGAGGAACTGGTACGGCTTGCCGTTGTAACGATACGCCGCGATCCACACCGGCAGGAGCACGTGCTTGAACGTCTGCCGGGAGAAGGAGTTCTGCACCATGAGGCCCCGGTGCGTGTCGCCGGGCACGTCCCTCCCGCAGCGCTCCTGCTGCGTCGAGGCCATGATGCGCTCCGCCTGGTTGTAGGCGGGCATCAGATCGATCGCGTAGAACTCGGCCTTCCACCCGGCGAGGTACTCGGGCTGATAGGGCACGAGCCGCTTCGTGTCGAAGGTCCGGAACCGGCTCACGAGCTCCTCCGGCAGGCCCTTCGAGGCGCAGACGATCACGTCGTCGAAGGCGTCGCTGCGGTGGCCGTGGGCCGGCTCCCAGCGCGTGCGCTGCACCTGCCGCGTCTGCGTGTTGCCCTGCTCGTCCCGGTAGTGCTCGGTCTCGTAATAGTAATAGCCGGCCTCCGCCTGCCATTGCGAGTAGACGTGCGCGTCGAAGGTCCAGAAGGGGATGTACACGCCGCCCATCTGCTCCAGGCGCGCCATCTTCTTGAGGTCGTTCGGGCGGAACCACAGGCCGCCGAGCCATTGCTCGAACGTCCGGTTGGCAGTCGTCTTGTCGACGGTGAACGGGACCATCGACTCGGGCCGGATCGCGCCGGCCGCCGCCTCGCGCGCCAGGATCTGGTGCGACGCGCAGAAGGCGCAGGCCGCGGTCTGCTCGCCCGGGTTGACGGTCACGGTGGCGCCGCAGTCGTTGCAGCTCACCGAGGTGACGGGTGCGCCGTAGCCGCGCTGCGCGAGGCGGAGCCCCTCCTCGAGAGGGATCTCGCGCGTGGCGACCGCCTGCGGGGTGGCCGCCTGCGTGACCGCCTGCTGCGCGCCGCAGTAGGGACAGCGCATCGCCTGCCGCGTCGCGTCATACGAGAGCTTCGCCCCGCAGCTCTGGCACGGATAGTTCTGGCCTGACGCTCCCTGCTCGCCGTACGTGTTCGCCACGGCCCATGGATATCAAAGCAGGCGCGGGAGTCCATCCGCGCCGCGACCGGTGGCGCGGATCAGCGGGTGCGGGGCGCGGGCGGCTTGTTCACGCGGCGCATGCTCCCGGTCGACGTCGTCCGGGTCGGGCCCTCGGTGCCGTGCGCGGGAGTGGGCCGGGTCGCCTTCATCACGCCGACCTCCGCCTCGATCTCGACGCCGAGCGCGCGGCAACGCCGGATCAGGCGCTCGAGATCCACCCCGGCCTCGATGAGCAGCCCCGAGGGCGGAGACGGATCGACGAACATCTCGGACGCCGGCCGGCGGGTGCGGAGCATCTCCCGGACCTCCGGGTCCTCGATCCACAGGAAGCCGGAGGCGCCCACGAAGCTCGCCTTGCCGATCACGACGCTCGCCTGGGCGAGCATCCTCGAGATGGTCTCGGGCAGCGGCGCGATCGCCTCGATGCGGGCCCGGAGCGCGTCGCTGTCGAAGCCGACCGAGAGCGCACGGGCGATCGACGGCGGGTTCAGGAGCAGGTCGATCTGGTCGTCCACGCGGCCGAGCTCCGCGAACGGCGCGAGCCCGAGCACCGAGGCCACCTTCGCCGACGGGCCGATGCGGAGCGCGTGCGAGTCGACGAACTTGCTCCGCTCACCCGCGGCGCTCGGCGCGGCGCCGGCGAGCAGCGAGCGCCCGCGCGGCGTCAGCCGGAGCGCGAGCCCGCCTGTGTCCTCCTCGGCGCCGCCGAGATCGATGATCCCCAGCGCGGGCAGCGACTCCAGCGCGATGCGCCGCGTCACCTCGAGCACCTCGGGCGCCTCGACCGACGCGCGCTCCGCCCAGCGGCGCAGGAGCCGCTCCACCCCGGCGATCCGCTCGTCCGCGGCGAGGTAGCCCTGCAGCGCCTGCCACGGGACCCAGCGCCCCTCGCCGAGATCGTGCAGCGCGTCGAGCACCATCTCCCGGAGCGCGCCGATCGGGCTCGCGTCGCGGTTCTCCGACGCGGCCCGGAGCATCTCGCGCTCCGCGCGCGCCTCGTCCCACGCCCCGCCCCGCCGCCACGTCGCGAAGAGCAGCGACGTGAGCTCGTGGACCTGGAGCGAGCCGGGGGGCGTCGCCGGCGAGGCCGCCGAGGCCTCCCAGAGGCCGACCGCGCGCGAGAGCGCCGCGCAGAGCGCCACCGTCTCGACGTCGCGCCCGAAGCGCTGCGCGAGCCGGACGAGCAGCGAGCGCGGCGTCCCGACGCCGGCGCGCACCTCGCTGCCGGGCTCGCGCACGCAGAACGCCAGCCCGAGCGCGAGCGTCCCCGGGTCCATCGCGAAGCGCGCGCGGCGCGGGGCGTGGTCCTCCTCGATGACGAACGAGCGGATCTGCTCCCGCCGCGTCTCGCGCATCCGGCGTCGCTCGGCCCCGACGATCGCGGCGACCTCGGTGGGCACGACGTGCCGGTTCGGATGGATCGGGATCAGGAACGCGCGCCGCTCGAGCGCGAAGCCCGCGCCGCGCCGGCTCGCCGTGACGCCTGTCGCGCTGCGCAGCCGCATCGGCTCCCGCTCGAGGTCGAGCAGCTCCTGCGTGTCCACCTCGCCCCCGACGCTCTCGATGGCCTCGATCAGCCGCCGCTCCACGGGCGCCAGGCGGTCGATCTCCTCGGCCAGCCGCGCGGCGTCGTTCAGCGTCTCCCAGGCGATCTCGAGCGAGAGCGCGATCGGCGGCGTCGCCGGGCGCCCGAGGTAATGGGAGGCGATCGCGCTCACGGTCTCGAACGGCGCCTGCGCGAGCAGCGCGCGCATCGAGCGCGGATCCTCGCTCTCCCAGCTCTTCAGCTGCACCAGGAACGCGATGGGCAGGACGAGCTCGATGCCCTGGTCCGTCTTGCGCGCGTACACGACCCCGCGCGCGATCAGCGGCTCGAGCCCCGCCGGGAGCGAGGGCACGACGAGCACGCCGCCGCCCTCGGCGATGCGGTGGAGCAGCTCGCGGCTCGCGTTCGGCAGCCGCGACGGGTCGCGCACGTCCGGGATGCCGACCAGCGCGCGCGCCGCCTGCGACGGCGCGTCGATCCGCTTCGCGCCGTCGATCCGGATCCCCATCCTCGAGATGAGGTTCTTGAGCTCCAGCTCCGGAAGCGCGCGAAGGATGGCGTCGAGCTTCCTGGGCGACTCGTCGAGCGGTGCGCTTCCCTTCGCCATCATGCTGCCCGAGCCGCGCTGAACCCGGCCTGCCCCCTCGGTGGATGGACGATCCTCCCGTCCCGGATTTCTCCCACTCATCGCGGCCATGCGCTCTCAGATGTCACGAACATCCCAACCTCGGCCTGCGAAACTGCCAGCTTCCAAGACTACACCAGCGCGTTCCTCCAGCTACAAGAAATCGCTCGGCTTCCCCTCGCTCTTTCGCTTCTCTTACACGAGTTCGGGACGATGTCACCCCGATCGAGCGTGCCGTCACCTCGAGCCTGCGCGCTTGCGCTCGCCCCTCGCGGCGTGAAACCCTCACCCCTCCGGCGCTCCTCGCGCCCACCTGTCGTCTCTCGTTTCTCGTCTCTCGTTTCTCGTTTCTCGTTTCCCGGCCCCGGCCCCGACGCGCGCCATGAGCTCCCAAATCTGCCACAGCGCATCGCACGCAGCGCGCCGCGCGAGCCGGTGCGACCCCGGGAAACCCCTGATTCGCGGCACGATGGCGCCGGGCGCACGCGGCGGGCCGCGCCGAGGCGGAGGGCGGCCGTGATCCTGCGCGATCCCGTGCACGGGCTCATCGATTTCGAGGGGGACGAGGCCGCGATCGTGCCCCGCCTGCTCGGCGCGCGGGAGGTGCAGCGGTTGCGGCGGATCCGGCAGCTCGGGCTGACGTCGCTCGCCTTCCCCGGCGCGGAGCACACCCGCTTCGCGCACGCCCTCGGGGCCGCGCACGTGATGCGGCTCCTGCTCGCCCGACTGCGACAGATCGACGGCGATCTTCCGTTCTGGCAGCGCGTGACCAGCGAGCGCGCGCGCGACGCGATCGCCGCGGCCTTCCTCCACGACATCGGGCACGGGCCCTTCTCGCACCTGTTCGAGGCCGCGATGCCGGGCGCGCAGCACCACGAGCGCTGGACCGAATCCATCCTGCTCGACCCCTCGTCGGACGTGCACCGCGCCCTCGTGCAGCACGACGCCTACCTCCCGCAGCGCGTGGCCGAGCTGATCCGTGGCCGCCACGAGCTGCCGTACCTCGCGAAGGCGGTGAGCGGCACGTTCGACGTCGATCGCTGCGACTACCTCCTGCGCGACGCGCACGCGACGGGCGTGCGCTACGGCGAGTACGACCTGCCCTGGCTCCTCCGCAGCCTCCGGTTCAGCGAGCCGCGCGCGGGCGGGGGCCCGGGGCGCAGGGCGCGCGACACGGGGGAGCGCGACCCGGAGCCCCGGCCGTCCGCCGATCTCGCGCCGACGCTCGCGATCGACGGGACCAAGGGGCTCAGCGCGATCGAGTCGTTCCTGCTCGCGCGGTTCTTCATGTTCCAGCAGGTCTATTTCCACAAGTCGACGCGGAGCGCGGAGTGGATGATCGGCGCGATCCTCCGGCGCGCGATCGACCGGCTCCGGGCCGGCGATCGGCTGCCCCAGGTGCCCGCCGCCGTGAGCGCGGGCGCCGCCGGCGCGGCGCCGACGCTCGGCGAGTACCTCGAGCTCGACGATCAGGTCCTGCTCGGCGCGATCCACGCGTGGGAGGGCGCGAGCGATCCGATCCTCGCGGACCTCTCGCGCCGGCTGCGCGCCCGCGCGCTCTTCAAGACGCTCGACCTCTTCCCCGAGCCCGCCGCCCCGCCCGGCGGCGAGGCCGCGGCCCCCGCGGGCGAGCCCGCCCCGCCGGCGCCGGACGCGGCGCGCGCGGCCCTCGAGACGGCGCGCGACATCGCCCGCGCCGCCGGGCTCGATCCCGACGTCTACGTCGGCCTCGACGTCGCGGAGGACATCCCGTACGCGGAGGACGCGTCGCTGCTCGTGGTCTTCCCGCGCGGGCGCGCGCGCCGCCCCGCCGAGGTCTCCTTCCTGCTCGATCGGCTGCGCGACGCGCCGATCACCCGCGCGCGCATCCTCTTCGCGCCGGAGATCCGGGACGCGGTCCGGGAGGCGCTGATCCGTTGAGCGCCGGGGTACGCGCCGCCGCCGCGCTCTCCGGGCTCGTGGCGCTCGCCGCCGCGATCGCGTCCCCCGCCGCCGCGCGCGCGGCCGACGACGACGGCGCGTACGGCCGCCTCGACGGCGACCTGGAGCTCCGCGCCTCCGCGGGCGCGGCGCTCGCGGCGGGCGGCCCCGCGCTGGCCGCGGGCGCGGCGGCGGTCTACCTCGGCACCGCCGGCCTCTACGCCGAGTACACCGACGCGCTCGGCGGCGACGGTCCGGCCGTCGCGCGCTCCATCGCGGCGGGCGTGCACCTCCAGCCGCTCTTCCTCGGCCGGTACGCGAGCGATCTCGAGCCCGGCCCGGCCCGGCTCGATCTCGCGCTCGACTCGATCGCGCTCGGCGTCGGCGCCTTCTGGGACGCGCCGCGGGGCCTCGGCCTCCGCGCGGAGCCCGGCCTCGAGCTCTCGCTCTCGCTGTCGCTCCCCGTGCTCGCGGACGCGACGGGCCCCTTCCTCGGCGTGCGCGGCGCGCTGCGCTGGCGCCCCCCGGACCTCGCGGGCCGCGGCACCGGCGACCTCGTCGACCGGGGCGCGCTCCTCACGATCACGCTCGGCTGGCACCACGTGATCGCGGGGCACATCGTCGACGCGCGCGACGGCGTCGTCCGCTGACGCCGCGCCGGCTCACCGCCGGCGCCGATCGCCGGCGCCGCGCCGGATCATTGCGGAGGGGTCGAGGCGGCCGAGGTGTCGCCCATCGCCTCGCGGACGGCGAGCGCAAGCGCGCAGCTGTTCGCCTGGCGCTTCCGCGCCTCGAGCGCGCCCGGCTCGACCGTGGGCATCCCGCCCACGAGCTGCCCGTTCGCCTCGCGCCTCACGCGGAGCACCAGCTTGTCATCGGAGAGGCGCCACAGCCCGACGCGCGCCGTGTGCGGCGCGGCGAGCAGCGCCTCCGTCTCGGACTCGCCCTCCTGCGCGGCCGGCGCCGCGCCCTGGGCGGGCTCGTCCAGCACGACCAGGTAGTACTGCGCCCGCGTCAGGAGATCGGCCGCGACCCGGATGTCGTCCTGCATGATGTCGTCGAAGCTGCCGTCGAGCACCCGGAGCCTGAGCTCGTTCGACGCCTCTTGCACGTCGCGCACCCACTCCTCCGAGAGGACGTGCATGGTCCGGTACGCGACCCGGAGGTTGAACGGCTGCGCCGGCTTCGCGCATCGATCGTTCTCGTTGCAGTGCTCGCCCTGCGGGCAGTCGCGCGTGCGCTTGCACTCCGCGCCGGCGAGGGGGCTCGCGTTGGGCACCCGGATGAGGCACGAGGTGAACGCGTCCCGGAGCGACCCCACCGCGCCCTTGCGGATCGCGTCCTCGCTCTTCGCCTCGTCGACCCGGAGCCGCAGGTACAGCCCCGCCATCTGGCGGAAGTCCCACGAGCGCAGCGCCTCCTGGTCGACGACCTCCTGCCCGGCGTCCCGCGCGAGCTCGAGCGTCCACCGCTCGACGCGGCCGCGCAGCCCGGACCACTTCGGCCCGAGCTCGACGGCGGCCGCGCGCTGCTTGGTCATGAGCTTCTGGCGATCGCTCTCCAGCCGGCCCTGGGACCACTTCCAGTTCAGGATGAGGCAGACGGCGAGGATGATGCCGCTGTATCCCCAGAACTTCGCGGACGGCCAGCGCAGCTTGCTGCGCGCCTCGCGCGCCCGGTGCACCGAGGGCAGGCCACGCTCACGCGGGGGCTCATCGAGGGCCATGAACGGAGCTCCACTGCCCGGCGTGTGACATCAAGGGGCGGCGCTCACTGAGACTTGGGGAGCTTGCCGACCATGAAGCTGACGTTGGGATACCCCGCGAAGGCCGCGGTCTGGAAGACGCTCTTCACGACGAGCGCGGACACGTCCTGATCGACCTGAAGGATGCAGACGCCCGGGAAGGGCTTGCCCGGCTGCACCTGCTTCCAGAGCTCGCGCTTGTTCTTCAGGATGGTGAAGAGCTCGTCGATCTTCTGCATGCGGCCGAGCTCCTCGATGGCGCGCGTGGAGCCCGCGAGCGCCCCGTCGACGAGGATCTGGTTGCCGTTCACCGCCACCATGGGGGCGTCGATGACGTCCTCCACGTTCTCGGCCTTGGGCAGCTTGACGTTCTTGTCGACCGCGATCTCGCCGGACGCCGAGAAGGACATCAGCAGGAAGATGACGGTGACGACGAGGAAGTCGATGAAGCTGACGAGGTTGAGCCCGGCGTTCGTTCCGCGCGCCCCGTGCCCCGTCACCTTGTTGAACACGAACCGCAGCGGCACGCCCATCATCAGCCGGCGGCCCGGCGTGTGGATCACGTGCGCGTGCGGGTTCTTGTGCTTGCGCGAGAACATTTCCATGGTCGTCGTTCCTTGCTACTTCAGCGCACCGAGAAGGTCATGTTGAACACGGGGACCTGCTTGATGCCGTCCGGCAGCTTCATCTCCCGCTTCGGCGCGTAGAGCGCGTCGAGCACCGCGACGATCTCCTTGAACGGCGTGCGGTTGTCGCTGTGCAGGATGCACTGGTCGACCTTGCGATCGCTCGGATCCCGGTGCCCGCCCTGCTGCTTCCATTCCTCCTCGATCTTCTTCGCGAGCTCGGGGTAGCGGACGATCTTGCTGGAGGCGTCGCCCACCTCGACCGCCGCCTTGGGCACCCGGACCTCGCTCACCACGGTCGCGCCCTGCTTCCACACCAGGCCGAAATCGCTCTCCCCGATGTGCAGGTTGAGCACCTTCTCCGGCGTCTTCGGCTCCAGCTCCCGCGACGGATCCGGAGGCCCGGGGACCTGCGCGTCCGCGTTGATCCGCGAATTGGTGACCCAGACCGCCGTGATCAGGAGAAACGCGATCGTCACCATCAACAGATCGATGAACGGGATCATGTTGATGTCGCTGTTGGTCGACCGCTTCTTGCCGCCTTCGCTGCCGACGTCTACGCCGCCCATAGCACCTTCCCCAGACGTGAGCCCCGGGGGCCCACCATACGGGTTGTATCCAATGCCACGATCCCCGCCGGCGCCCGCGCGAATGGCGCTGCGAGCTCGAACGGGGATGCAGGATCACCCTGCCACAGACCACGCGTTGCTCGATTTGTTCCCGAGCAACCCTCGCTTTCCCTGCTCCGACGAGACTGCCTTTCTCCGGGAGGCGCGCCGCAGGCCGTGAGACGGCCTGCGGCGCCCTTGAGGACAGAGGGAGAGCGCTCGCCCGCCCTCAGGCGGCCTGGCCCACCGCCGCGACGTTCACCTTCTGGCGGTTCGCGACGACGAGGTTCAGGATCTGGACGGAGGCCTCGTTGATGTCGTCCTCGATGTGCTGCGTCTTGCCGTTCAGCACGGCGAAGCCGATGAGGCCGATGATGGCGACGCCGAGGCCGAAGGCCGTGCAGTTCATCGCCTCGCTGATGCCGAGCGCGAGCACGCGCGCCTTCTGGCTCGGATCGACGGACTCGCCGGCGACGGAGCCGAAGGACTTGATGAGGCCCGTCACGGTGCCGAGCAGGCCGGAGAGCATCGCGAGGTTCGCGAGCAGCGCGAGGTAGGACGTCCGGGCGCCGATCTTCGGCAGCTCGCGGAGCGCGGCCTCATCCATCGCCGCCTGGACCTCCTCGTCGGGGCGGTTCACCTTCACGAGCCCCGCCTGAACGATGCGCGCGAGCGGCGCGTTCGCCGCCGAGCACATCTTCACGGCCTTCGC
>CAYQYG010000342.1:0-10076 GCA_964421485.1 uncultured Polyangiaceae bacterium
CCCCGCCCGCGCCCGCGCCCGCCGCGGCGAGCGCGGCGCCGGCGCCGGGCGTGGGGCCGGTGCGGATCTTCGTCTCGTGCGTGCCGGAGGATCGCCCCCTCCTGGACAGCTTGTCGGCGCACCTCTCGCAGCTCGAGCGGAACATGCGCATCGAGCTCTGGCACGAGGGCAAGCTCCTGCCCGGCGATGAGCCTGAGCGGGCGATCGACGAGCACCTCGAGCGCGCCGAGCTGATCCTGCTCCTCTTGAGCGCGGGTTTCCTCGCCAGCGGCCGCAAGGACGAGGAGGTCCGGCGCGCCCTGGCGCGCGAGCGCGCGGGCGGGGTGCAGGTGATCCCGATCCTGCTCCGGTCGTGCGACTGGCAGGACAGCCCCCTCCACCGGAAGAGGCCCTGGCCTCGCGCCCTGCCCAGGGAGGATCCGGACAATCCGACGCCCGTCGCGGATCGCACGTCGAGCGAGCAGGACGCGGCGTTTGCGCAGATCGCCAAGGAGCTCCGAGGGATCGTCGACAGGCTGCGCCCGGCCGGCCGCGCAGCGCGGTAGCGGGCGCTCGACGCCGGGCGGGGCCGCGCATGGCGCTTGCTACGCGTGGGCGCCGTGAACCCCATGCACAGAGAGCGTGTCGTGACCTCGCGCGGAGCGGTGCTCAGCTTCGCGCATGAGACGCCGTGGTCCGTCGAGCGGCCGCGGACCTTCGAGGGCGAGGCGGCGCCCCCGCACGTCACCCCCGAGCAGGTCGACGAGCTGCTCGGCGAGGTGCTGGAGCGCGTCGCCGAGGCCGTCGCGACCGAGCGCGAGGCGCTCCGGACCGCGCTCCAGGACGGCCGCCTCTCCACCGACGAGCTCCGCCTCGCGCTGCGCCGCTGCCGCGGCCGGCTCGACGAGCTGCTCGAGCTCTGAGGGGCGCATCGAGAGCTCACTTGCCGATCAGCACGACCGTGCTCGCCTGCGGCCCCTCCTCGCCCTCCTCCTCGGTGAACCGGACCTCGTCGCCCACCTCGAGGCGGTCGAACGCGCCATCGAGCACGCTGTTCGCGTGGAAGTAGATCTCGCGGTCGTCGGCGGTCTCGATGAAGCCGTACCGCTGCTGCGGGAAGAAGCGCGCCACGCGGCCGTGCGGGGGTTGCTCGTGGCTCTTCACGAAGCCGCGCTGGCGGCGCGCGTGGTCCTGGAGCTGCCGGCGGATCCCGTCGAACGCCTCGCGGATCGCGACGTAGACGTCGTCGTGCGCGTGGGGCGCGGACGGGTCGCGGCCGATCACCAGCTCGGCGCCCGGGACCGTCACGTCGATGCGGACGCGGTAGACGTTGCCCCTCATGTGCCGGTGGCTCGTCGCCTCCACCGCCACGCGGCAGCTCATGATGCGCGGGAAGAACTTGCCGAGGCGGGCCGCCTTCTCCTGGATGGCCTCCTCGATCGCGGGCGTGGGCGGAAGGTTGCGGTACGTGACCTGGAGCATGCGATGTCCTCGCGCCGGCGTGACGCACGCGGTGTGCCGCGTCCGCCGCGGAGGAAACTGCGCGGCGCCGCTCGACCGGTCGGGCGGGCGCGATCGCCGCGCCGGATCACGCCGCGCCGCGCCGGGCGGACCGCGCGCGGGCGGTCACGTCACTTGAGCGCGCTCACGATCGTCCCGTTGCCGGCGCGGTTGCTCCAGTACACGCGGGCCGCGTCGATCGCGAGGCCCCACGGCGACGGCTGCCCGGCGACGAAGGCCGAGACCGCGCCGTCGGGCCACGCCTTCCCCACCGTGCCGTCGCCGCTGTTGGCCCAGTACACGCCGCTCGCGTCGGCCGCGACGCAGCGCGGGTTGGCCTGGCCCTGCGCCACCGGGGCCGGCGCGCCGCTGCCGTCCTTGGGGGCCCTCATCACCTCGCCGGCCATGCTGTTGGTCCAGTACACGAAGACCTCGTCCACCGCGATCTCGCGCGGCTGCGGCTGGTTCATCGCGATCGTCGTGAAGGGGCCCGCGCCGGTCGAGTCCTTGGGGGCCGACATCACGAGGCCCGCGTCGCGGACCGTCCAGTAGACCGTCGTCGCGTCGACGGTCACCGCGTTCGGCGTCCCGGCGTTCTCCCAGATCGTCGTGTAGGGGCCGGCGCCCGCCGACTCCTTGGGCGCCTTCACCACGGCGCCGCCGCCCTCGCGCTCGGTCCAGTAGACCGACACGTCGTCGATCGCGACGCCGTACGGCGACCGGAGCGCGGACGCGATCGCGACCTCCGCGCCGTTCGGGGGCAGCCTCCACACGAAGCCGTCGGTCTGGCCGCTCGTGCCCTGATCGGCCCAGTAGACGCCGGTCGCGTCGGCCGCGATCGCCGCGAGGTCGGCGTGGCCCGCCGAGATCACGGTGGGCACGCCGCCCGGCGGCAGGTGCATCACCGTCCCGTCGCCGACGTTCGTCCAGAAGACGTTCTCCGCGGTCACCGCCACGTACGAGGGATCCGCCTGATCCGCCGCGAGCTCCGCCGCGGGCGCGCAGGCCCCGCCCGCGCAGGTGCCGTCGCAGTGGTTGGCGCACGTCCCGCAGTGGGCCGCGTCCGCGGTGAGCAGCACCTCGCACCCGTTCGCGTGATCGCCGTCGCAGTCGGCCGTGCCCGGCGCGCACTCGAGCGCGCCGCCCTGCCCGCCCTGCCCGCCGTGCCCGCCCTCCCCGCCGTGCCCGCCGCCGGACGAGGTCGCTCCGCCATACCCGCCGCCGGACGACGTGGACCCGCCCTGCCCTCCCCCGGTGCCCGACGACGTGGAGCCGAAGCTCGTCGAGTCCGGCTCGGAGCATGCGGCCCCGAGGAGAAGGGTGAAAGCGGTGGTGAGCAGAGCGAAGCGAGGCGTGCGAAGCATAGGGACCTCCCATGAAGCACGATACACGAGTCCGCGCCGGGAGCGGAGAGGCCCGGCCGCGGCCGGGCGCGATCTCACCAGCCGACGAGCGTGCGCGCCGCGCGACCCGGCTCGTGCTTCATGACGGATGACTCGACCTCGAGCGTCCGAGGCATCGCCTCCTGCACCAGCGCCTTCGCCTGATCCATCACGTGCCGCGCCTCGGCGTAGTTGACGCCGACGATGGACAGGGAGAAGCGCAGCAGGCCCGTCCGGCCTGCCACGGCGGGCGTCAGGCTGAGCAGCTGCGCCTCCGCCGTCTCGAGCACCAGCCGCACCGCCTTCCGCAGCGCGAGCAGCTCCAGGATCGTCGGCCGCCCGCCGGAGTGGTGGCTCGGCCCGCGCAGCTCGAACGTGCCGATGTGCATCGGCACCTCCGCCCAGTCGGCGAAGAGGCCGTCCTCGTCGATGGCCTCCATCAGGTGCTCGCGGTTCAGGAGGCCGGTGAGCCCGTCGCGCTTCGCCAGATAGCGCCGCGCCTTCGCGTAGTGCGGCGAGTCGGCCCCGAACGCGACCAGCTTGACCCGGCACTCGCCGACCTGCACCTCGCCGCCGTGCATCAGCGACACGTGCCGCTGCCGGTCGAACGGGTAATCGGCGTACGTGCCGTTCGTGCTGTCGAGGTCCTCGACCAGCCACGCGCCGCCCTGCCAGCGCAGCACGGCGTGCCGCGACGAGACGGTCGCCTCGGCGAGCCGGACGTCCTGGTCCCCGCGCCCCAGCGTCAGCGTCGGCCTGTTCAGCGGGATCAGCGTGCCGACGATCTCGGGCGCGTTGGTCGCGTACGTGACGAGCAGCGCCTGCGCGCCCGGGGTGAAGTGCGCCTCCGCCGCGCGCCCCGGCCGGGGCCCCGCCTCCAGCTTCTCGCGCGGCATGTGGATCGGGCTCGTCGTGTTGTGCGGCGGGCTGAAGAAGCGGATCTGGCGCGCCTGCGGCCGCATGCGCGGGCTCTCGTTCAGCCCGCGGAAGATCTGCCGGATCTCGTCCGTGGTCAGCTCGGCCGGCACGTCGATCATGATCTGCGAGCGCATCGACCTCGCGCGCGGCTTGTAGCCGGGCTCGGGCACCCGGCAGGTCCACATCTCCCAGAGCGTCAGCGCCATCGCGTAGACGTCGTCCTCGGGGCTCGCGCCGCCGTCGCGCAGGCGCTCGGGGGACATGTAATGCGGTGTCCCGCCGTGGGGCGGCGCGCTCGGCGTGCGCGCGGCGGCGCGGGCGCGCTCCTGCGCGAAGCCGAAGTCGAGGATCACCGCGCGGTCCTCGGTGACCATCACGTTGCCGGGCTTGAGGTCGCCGTGCACGAGGTCCTGCTTGTGGATCGCGGCGAGCCCGCTGCAGAGGTCGGTGGCGATGTTGCGGAACTCGTCCGCGGTCAGCCCGCCGGCCTTGCGGCGCTGGCGGATGTAGCTGTGGAGCGTCTGGCCGCGCACGTACTCCATCACGACGATGGGCCCCCACGGGCTCGGCGCGAGGTCGTAGACGTGGCAGACGTTCGGGTGCCGCGCCTGCTGGGCGAGGTGGACCTCGGTCCGCAGCGCCTCGTCGTCGCCCGGCATCCGGGAGTGCTCCGGGATGACCTTCAGCGCGCGCGGCTGCTGCGTCGACTGGTCATAGGCGAGGAACACCTCGCCCATGCCGCCCTTGCCGATGCGCTCCTTGACCTCGTATCGGCCGTTGACGATCGTTCCGGCGTCGATGGGGGGGAGGTGGACCATGATCTCGGGTCGCGCGCGGGGAGTGGCTCGGAAAGCTTGGAACATGAAGAGTCCACCATGTCCACCTCCCGCGCAACGGCCGCGTGCGCGGCGGCGGGGTCCCCGGGCCGTCGCGCCCGTGGTATGGCCGCCCGGCGCCGCGTCTCCGGCGCGCCCGAGAGGAGCAGCAGCGATGGGGATCGTGCGCGAAGCCGCCGAGAGGCTCTGGACCGGGGCGGAGTCCACCGCCGACCATAACCCGCTGACCACGTTCCACGGCCTGGAGGAGCTCGCGCCCGGCCTCGCCTTCGTCTCGAGCTTCGCGAACGTCACCGCCCTCGACACCGACGAGGGCCTCGCGCTGATCGACACCGGCAGCTTCATCGCCGGCCCCTTCATCGCCGCGCAGGTGCGGCAGTGGTCCGCGCGCGAGGTCCACACCGCCGTCTACACCCACGGCCACGTCGACCACGCCTGCGGCGTCGGCCATTTCGGCGGCAGCCCGCGCGTCGTCGCGCACGAGGCCGTCCCGGCGCGCTTCGATCGATATCGCCGCACGGCCGGCTACAACGGCCACATCAACGCCCGGCAGTTCCGGACGCCCGGCCTGCAATGGCCCACCGACTACCGTTACCCCGATGTCACCTACCGCGACGCATTGCGCCTCGAGGTCGGCGGCGTCGAGCTCTCGCTCCGCCACGCCCGCGGCGAGACCGACGACCACACCTGGATCTGGATCCCGGCGCACCGCGCGATCTGCACCGGCGATCTGTTCATCTGGGCCTCGCCGAACTGCGGCAACCCGCAGAAGGCGCAGCGATACCCCCTCGAATGGGCCGCCGCCCTGCGCGAGATGCGCGCGCTCGGCGCCGAGCTCCTGCTCCCCGGCCACGGCCCGCCGATCTTCGGCGCGGAGCGCGTCCGGCAGGCGCTCGGCGACACCGCGGACCTGCTCGTGGACCTCCACGATCAGGTCCTCGCCCTGATGAACCAGGGCGCCCGGCTCGACGACGTCCTCCACTCCGTGCGCATGCCGGCCGCGCTGCTCGAGCGCCCCTACCTGCGCCCCGTCTACGACGACCCCGCGTTCATCGTCCGCAACCTCTGGCGCCTCTACGGCGGCTGGTACGACGGCAACCCCGCCCGGCTCAAGCCGCCCCCGGACGCCGCCCTGGCCCGCGAGGTCGCGGCGATCGCCGGCGGCGCCGCCGCCCTCGCCGCCCGGGCCCGCCGCCTCGCCGAGGCCGGCGACCTCCCGCTCGCCGCCCAGCTCGCCGAGTGGGCCCGCCAGGCGGATCCCGCCGATCCCGACGCCCGGGCCGCGTGCGCCGACGTCTACGGCCGCCGCGCCCTCGCCGAGCCGAGCCTCATGGCGAGGAGCATCTTCGCCGGGGCCGCCGCCCCGCCGGAGCGCGGCTGATCCGCCCGGGGCCCGGGAAAACTCTGGATCGGCGAGCGCGGCGCGATCAGTTGCAGCCGCAACCGCTGCCCGTCCCGCCGCTGCCGCCGATCGCGCCCTCGGAGATCGCGCGGAGGTGCGACTCGCCCGCGCCGGCCAGGCTGGCCGCGGTCATCGTCGGGTGCGCGAGCTTGCCGCGCTCGTAGGGCGCCACGTTCGCGCAGCCCGTGGCCGCGCCGAGCGCGGAGACCACCGCCGCCAGGGCCAGAGCGCGGCCGGCCAGGGTCCGGGGCGAGGGGCGGCGGGTCGAGGCGGCGGAGCTCGTGGCCTTCATGATGATGACCCGTGGAGCAGCCGGCGTGCCAGCCTCCGAGCCGCCCGCCGCCCGTGATCCCCCGCGGATCTCGCGACCCCGGCCGCGGACCGGCGCCGGCGCAAGGTGGATCAGCAGCGAACCAGGGTGGTCCATGTGACCCCCAGGCCCCTGCCGGCGGGCGCGTCCGGAGCGGCGCGGTCAGCGGGCCTGGGTCAGGCCGACGACGGTGCGCAGGGCATCGGCGAGCGTCTGCAGCGTGCGGATATGGTCGAGCGGCACGCCGAGCTCCACGAACGCGCGCGCCGCCCTGGGGGACAGGCCGACCACCGTGCACCGGGCGCCGACGAGGCGCGTGGACGCGACGGTGCGGGTGATGTGGTCCGCCACCTGCGCGTCGACCGACGAGAGCCCGGTCAGGTCCAGGATCACGTCCCTCGCGCCGAGCGAGACCACGCGCTCGAGCAGGTCCGCGCTCAGCCGCTCGGCGCGCTCCGGGCTCAGGTCGCCCACGAGCGGGATCACCAGCACGCCGCTCCACACCTGGATGATCGGCGCCGACAGCGCCTGGATCACGTGGCGCTGCCGCTCGACCTCGCCGGCCTTGCGGTGGAGCTCCTCGGTGGCCTCCTCCGCGCGCCGCAGGAGCTCGCCCTCGCGCGCGAGCAGGCTCTCGCGCCTGAGCCGCGCGAGCTCCCGATCCAGCGTCTGATCGCTCGGGTGCACGCGGAACTCCACCGCGGTCGTCCCGTTCATCACCGCCCGCTCCTCGGCCCAGCAGGGCCGCCCGAGCGCGTGGCGGAAGATGCCGATCACCTTGCCGAGCAGGAACGGGCACCCCCAGGACGCCTGCGCGCCCTCCTGCATGCGGAGCTCCCACGGGTTCACGACGCGCACGAGCGCCGTCCCGGCCTCCCGGTCGAAGCTGGGCAGCTCGAACACCCCCCACCCGGCGGCGCTGACGCCCTTGCCCCACGCGAGGAAGCCCTCCTCGAACGTCGCCCCGAGCCTCGTCACCATCGCGTGATAGTCCTCGTCGGTCCCGAGGCTCGACGACCGCGCGACGAGCATGCGGAAGAGGTCGAAGCCGAGCTCCTCCGCGACCGGCGCGAGCATCCGGTAGAGCGACGGGTTGGCCCAGAAGAGGACCGACGAGATCCCGAGGAACCGGACGTCGCCCTCGTCCAGGCTCCACTCGATCGGCATCTGGTTGAGCGTGATGGATGCGTCGTTGTTCATGGAGCACCCCCCATACGAAAGCTCCCTACGCGCAGCCCTCCATCATGGATCGCGGACGGATTGGACGCCGTGACATTTCCAGGAATTTCTCACGGCAGGGCGGGCACGAATGCCCCCGCGGGACTGACCCCTATCCGGGACGGAATGGTGCGGGGGCTTACTTGAGCGCCTGGAAGATCCCGATGAAGACACCGATGAGGCTCTCGCCGGCGATGAGGTAGTAGGCGGCGATCGGTGGATCCGGCTCCGGGGCGGCGGGGGCGGCCATCGGCGGACGATAACAGCTCCGCGGGCGCGCCACCCAGCAACGGGCGCCGGAATGGCGGGCCGCGCACCGCGCCTCCGCGATCTCCACGGCGAGCGCGGCCTGACCGGCTCCGGCTCCTCCCCGCCAGTTCGCTGTGGGCCGCGCCAGGGCGCCGGACTACGATGGCCCTATGCGCCGCCTCCTCGTCCCCGGAGCGCTCCTCTTCGCCGCCTGCGCCCCCGCGCCTTCGACGCCGCCCGCGACCCCGGCGGCCGTCGTGATTTCCGCCCGGCGCCCCGCTCTCGAGCCCGTGGACCCCGGCCCCCCCGAGGAGCCCCGCCGCGCCGCCCCGCTCCGGCGTTATCAGGAGGGCCCGCCGCCCGTCGCATTCCCCACCCCCGCCGCGTGCGTCCTGAAGGCCTCGAGCTGGCGCGGCGCGAGGCCCGTCACGGAGCTCCGCTTCCGCGCCGGAGGCCCTGTCTTCGCGAGGGTCGCCTCCGGCGCCGCCTCATTGCACCTCCCGCCCGGCCCCGCCGCCGAGGCCGGCCTCGAGCTCGAATTCGACGGCCTGGTGGTGCGCGGTCTGGTGGCCCCCGAAGCCGTCGCCCTCCACGCGGCGAAGCCGCTCGTCCTCGGCGGCCTCGCGATCCCCACGCCCCGCGCCAGGCTCGCCTGGACCGGAGCGAGGCCCGGCGAGCTCACCGTCACCCACGCCCCCGCCGCCGGCGTCGAGGTCCTCGCCCCGCCCCTCACTGCGCCGGTCCGGTGCGACGCCCTGTCGCTCGACGCCGTCGCATTCGATCCCGCCGCCGCCGCCCCGGAAAAGAAGGTGGATCGCCCCGCCCTCCTGCGCCTCCGCCGCCCGATCTCCCTCTCCGTCGATCCCGCCGCTGCCCCCGCCGCCAGGCTCCTGGCGAGAGACGACCTCGACGCCGAGGTCACCGTCATCGAGATCGCTGGCAATAAATCGAGGATCCTGTGGTCACGCAAGGAAGAGCTCATCTTCGGCTGGGTCGCCACATCGGACCTCCGCCCCCCGAACCCCGGCGTGGGCCTGGGCAGCGTCAGCACCACCGGCTCCGGCGCCGGCTTCGGCCGCAGCGTCCACTCTGTCGCCCGCGTCACCTGCCCCGCCGACGTCCCCGTGATCGCCGAGGCCGAGGACGAGCGCGCGACCGTCGGCCTGATCCGCGCCGGCACGCTGATCCACGTCATGACCCGCGGCGGCCCCGAATCGAAGATCGTCGTCGCCCCCGGCGGGATCCAGATGGCGACGCCGGCGGAGCTGCTCGCCGACGCCGAGCGATTGAAGGACTGCGCGCCGGAAGAGCCGTGACGCGAGGGCGTCACGGATCGATCATCAATCGCCCTGCCTCGCCCCGATCGTGAAATCGTACTCCAGCAGGATCCGCTTGCAGGGCGCGTCCTCCGGCACCTGCCCCTCGCCGACGTCGCCCACCGAGCAAGCCTGCACGGTGTACCGGCCCGCCGGCGACTCGCCGCTCGTCTCCAGCACCTTCACCCGGTCGTCCTTCCCCGACACGAGGGACGCCGTCCCTGCCCGCCGCCCCGACGGATCGTACACGCACACCCGGATCCCGTGGCGGATCGGCGCGCCGCGCTTGTCCTTGGCGGTCGCGTCCCAGGCGTGCCGCTCGAACCAGGCCAGCTTCATATGGATGGTGTCGCCCGCCTCGAAATCGCGGCGGGCGTCGTCGTCGGTCGCGTTCGGCGTCCGCGCCAGGTAGGTCGCCGTGATCAGCGTCGGCCAGGGGTTCGGCCGGTACTGCTTCCGGGCGCCGTCGCTCGGGCCGCCGCGGGGCTGGCGCAGCGGGCGCAGGCGGATGGGGTGGAGCTCGTCCCCGCCGCACGGATCCAGGTCCTTCACGTCGTCGAAATAGACCACCTGGTTGTAGCGGCCGCGGTTGATCAAGGTGTAATCGGCGGACAGGCGCTGATAGGCCGGACCGCTCCAGCCGCGGGGGTTCGCCTTGGGGTCGCCGATCCAGAACGTCACCGCGTTGCGCTCGAACATCGGGCGCTCGTCGATGTGGTCCTCGATCATCCGTTGCACCGAGATCTCCACGGGCTCGCGGGGGACCACGCCGCCCTCCTCGCCGGACTCCACGCAGGTCTCGGCCAGCGCCGCGCGCTTCTTCCCGTACTCCCAGCAGCGGCACTCCTTCCCGTTCGCGGCGCGGTAGTCCTTGTCGGGGCATTTCGGATTGCCGCCCCGCGCGATCGGCGGCTCGGGCGGCGCGGCCGGCGCGGCGGGCGCGGCGGGCGCGGCCGAGGCGGCGGG